>NC_015681.1:1658731-1990477 GCF_000217795.1 Thermodesulfatator indicus DSM 15286 | reverse complement strand
CCAGCCTTTTCCGCCGCCAAAGCCATGGACTCCACTACGCGTTTCAAATCCTCCATGGGAAGACCTTCTTCAAGAATAAAAGCCGCTGAAAGATAAACGGGCTTTGCCCCTACCATAGAAAGGTCATTTACCGTACCGTGCACGGCAAGAGAACCGATATCTCCCCCGGGGAAAAAAATCGGATCAACTACAAAGCTATCAGTAGTGAAAGCTAAGTTTTGTTTGCCAAGTGAAAGTGTTGCGGCGTCAAGCAAAGGGACCTCTCTAAAGTAGGGCAAAAATACTTTTTCAAGGAGCCTTTGTGAGGCCTTACCACCGCTTCCGTGCTCTAAAAGAATTATCTCGTCTATTCCCATATGCCGTCTATTTTTGCTCCGCAAGAAGGACAAGTTCCCTCAGGCGTTATTTTGAAGCTATGGATCATAAAGCCATATCTCTCAATAAGAAGACTATCACACTTCCAGCAATAGGTATTTTCAGCTTCAAGGCCTGGCACATTTCCCGTATATACATACTTTAATCCTTCCTTTTTGCCAATCTCATAAGCCATTTTAAGGGTCTCAACCGGTGTAGGAGGCCGCGTTAGTAGTTGGTAAGTAGGATAGAAGCGGGTTACATGCCAGGGTGTTTCCGGCCCTAGTTCATCTCTTATAAAGCAAGCAATGTCTTTTAGTTCAGCCGGATCGTCATTTTCTCCAGGAATAATAAGAGTGGTAACCTCAAGCCAAACACCCTGTTTTTTGAGATGTTTTAAAGTTTCAAGAACCGGAGCCAGGCGGGCTTTACAGTGCTTGCGATAGAACTCATCGCGAAAGGCCTTAAGGTCAACATTAGCCGCGTGTAAATCTGGATAAATCAAATCAAGGGCTTCTTTGGTCATGTAGCCATTTGAGACAAAGACATTTTTTAAGCCTTTCTGGCTGGCTAACTTAGCACAGTCAAGGGCGAACTCAAAAAATACAGTAGGTTCGTTGTACGTATAAGAGATGGTCTGGCAGGCCGTAGCCAAGGCCGCCTCTAGCACTTCTTGAGGAGTGGCTTGCTCTCCTATTACTTTACCTTCTATACGTGGATATTGGGATATTTCATAGTTTTGGCAGAAGTCACACTGAAAGTTGCACCCCACCGTGCCAATGGAAAAACTCCTTGAGCCTGGCAGAAAGTGAAAAAGAGGCTTCTTTTCAATAGGGTCAACGTGCTTGGCGATAATCTTTCCGTAAACCAAGGTGTAAAGCACACCATTTTCATTAAAGCGTACGTGACATATACCAAACTTACCAGGCTGAATATGGCAGTAGTGGTTGCAAAGATGACACTTTACGCTTTTATCAGGAAGCTTTTCGTAAAGTAAGGCCTCTCGCATATTCTCCCTCCTCGCTTCTTTACTTTCAAATTAGGCATTAAATGACTTTTGTAAACTAAAAATTATGTAGGCTGTTATTAATGAAGTCACTAAATAGGCGACAATTTAGTCATTGCAAGCGAAGCGAAGCAATCCCTGAGACTGCTTCGACCTCTAACAAGGCCTCGCAGTGACAGCGAAGGTTACTTTGCTTTAGCGATTATGTCAGCGGCGATAATTTGTCGTGTAAAAAACACTCGGATTAATAACTATAAATTGGGCAATTAAAAAGGAAGTTAAGTGAGGGACGAGAAGTTTTAAGTGAAAGGAGTCAGTTATTTAAAATCAACCAGAAATGGCGGAAGCGCATGGGAATCGAACCCACCCACCGCCGTCTCCGACGGTGCACCGGGTTTGAAGCCCGGGGGGGCCACCAGGCCCCTGGCGCTTCCACTGGCGGCCGCTGGGCACCCCTGCGGCACCCGGAGAGCCCTGCTACCGTTGCTCCCTTCCGGGCCTGGCGGGGTTCACAGGGATCCGTCGCGCAGGACCCAGCAGCCATATTTGTTGGGATTGAAGTCAAAAATGGCGGAGGGGGTGGGATTCGAACCCACGGTGCGGGGTTTAGCCCGCACACACGATTTCCAGTCGTGCCCCTTCGGCCGCTCGGGCACCCCTCCGCAAGTAGGCTAATAAACTAACGAAATATTCGGCTTTCTGCAACTATTAATTAAAGTTTCCTCGCTGCCATTCGCCACTAACTATTCACTATTCTGGCGGAGGGGGAGGGATTCGAACCCCCGGAGGGCCAAAAGACCCTCAGCGGCTTTCGAGGCCGCCCCCTTCGACCACTCGGGCACCCCTCCGTTTTTTCTTAAAGAAACTTTTTAAAAGAGCTAAAGCCTCGTCAGCTAATACCCCGCCAAGAACCTCCAGGCGGTGATTTAGTCTAGCATCATTAACTATATTATACACTGATCCGCAAGCCCCGGCCTTAGGATCAAAAGCTCCAAACACTAAACGTTTTACTCTGGCATATACTAAAGCGCCTGCACACATTGGGCAAGGTTCCAGGGTTACGTAAAGGGTAGTTCCCAAAAGCCGATAATTGCCTATCTTCCTCGAAGCCTCACGCAATACTAATATCTCAGCATGGGCAGTAGGATCACAAAGAGAAATAGGCTTATTATGGGCTTTGGCCAGAATTTCTCCTTTTTCAGATACCAAAACCGCTCCCACTGGTACTTCTTCATCCTCAGCAGCTAAACTAGCCTCTTCCAAGGCCATTTTCATAAATTTAATGTCAGCGTCCAAAGCGGCCTAAAACCTCCCCAGCTAGAATACTGCCTCCGGTAACTACCGGAAGACCCTCAGCTAAGACCTCCAGTTCAAGATTGCGGCCAAGAAGGGCTTTTTTATATTGGTTGAGCACCCAGAAAGAGTAAATCGGCACCACCAATAGAGTTAAATAATGATTAGGATAGTCACCCCACAAAAATCCGCCTAAAATGAAAATTCCCGTAAGAATAGAAGTTATTTTCAAACATAGAAAAGTTTTTTCAATTCCAAGGAACACAGGAAGAGTCTCTTTGCCTACAAAGCCATCTCCCTGAAATTCGAGAACTTCTAAAAGTACTGCTCGCATAAAGGCTACCAGAAAAACTAGATAACCAAACCATATGAGAGAAGGCTTATAACCATAAGTTAAAATGATGGGCCAGATTATTACTATCCACCAGCCAAAGGCAATGAAAAGGCTTCTCACTCCTGGCAGCCGTTGAACCGGAGAAAAAGAGTCCTTCCTTCCTAGGAAAGGTAAGCTGTAAAGTAAACTTAAAAAGGTCATTAAAAGCAGAAGCAAAAAAACCGTTTTATCAATAATCAAGGCGAGTCCTAAAGACAGAATAAAACCAAAGATTGTCAGACCAATAAAAACTAATCGATTTTTCTCTAAAAATTTGGCTCGTGCTGGATCATTAAGATGGAGAGACTTTAAGTCCACCAGACGGTTAACTGTATGAGCACTAAAAAGAAAGGCTGTAGCTAAAATAGCCAGGCGAAAATCAAAAGGATAACCATTTATAAAAAGACCGGCGAGACTTAAAAAAAGAACACCAACACAAAGGGCTAAATTGCTTTCGCATAGAAAACGCAAGAGCTTCCGTCCCTGTCTTAGAAAAGACGACTCATAAGGCGAAGGAATTTCTTCAAGAGTACGGATTACCTGGTTTATAACCCAATTAGGAGTTGAGGCTCCAGCAGTAACCCCTACCTTCCGATACTTTTTTATGGCCTCTCGGTCCAATTCATCAGCGGTTTCTACTAAAAAGACGTCTTTCCCCTCTTCTTGGGCAATCAAGGCAAGCCTTTTGGTGTTAGCGCTATGTTTTCCTCCCACCACTACGATAGCATCACAAAGTTTACAAAGACGCCGCACTTCTCGCTGACGATTATGAGTAGCGTTACAAATGGTATTATAAACTTTCCCGCCGGGATAACGGTAAAGCAACTCTTCAACTATTGACTTGAAAAACTCCTCGTCTTGTGTGGTTTGCGAAAGGATGACGTATTTATCAAGCGGAGGAAGATTCTCCAAGTCTTTAAAACTGCTAACCACGAGACCTCTTTCGCCTGCATAGCCCAAAATACCTTTAACTTCCGCATGGTCTGGGTCTCCTATAACTACCACCCAGTAACCTTCACGGCTAAAGCGTCTGGCCAGGGCCTGCACCCGTGAAACTCTAGGGCAAGTGCCGTCAATGACTTTAAACCCGGCTTTTTTGAGGAACTCTTTATCTTCGGGAGGAACACCGTGGGCCCGGATAATGATAGTCCCCCTGCCCTTTTCAGGAATTTTTTTAATAGGCCTTACCTCTAGCATTTCAAGAAGCTTTAGGGCTTGTTCGTTGTGAATAAGAGGGCCGTAAGTGTAAACTGGTTTTTCGGCTTCGTAAGAGGCTTTGATAGCCAGTTGTACGGCGCGGCGCACTCCCATACAAAACCCAGCTTTTTTAGCCATTATCACTTTCATAGGGTCTTAGCTACCTCTTGAGCAATGGTTTCAAGTAGTCCTTCTTCAGCAAAACTGAAATATCCCTCTTTGGCAACTATTAGATGATCAAGAAGTCTTAAGTTTAATAAGGCCGAAGCTAAATAAAGACGTTTAGTAAGATGGATATCAGCTCCTGAAGGTTTAGGGTTTCCGGAAGGATGATTATGGGCGATAACAAGAGCACTGGCATGATGATGAAGGGCGCGCTCTATTATCTCGCGGGCATAAACCACACTTTCGTTTACCGTGCCGTGAAAAAGGTCTTCCACGGCAAGAATTTGATTTCTGGCATCAAGGTAAATAGCTTTAAAAACTTCTTTTTTAAGATCTATCATACTGTGGGCCAGATATTCATAAACCTCTTTGGCTGAATGTAAGTAAGGGCGTTTTTTAAGACGCCTTTCAAGAAACCTTCTGGCCACAGCGTGAACAAATTTTATGGCCAGCATATTTTTGGGGCCAATGCCTGGAATTTTTAATAGTTCTTCTTTTGGAGCCTCAAGAACAGAAGCAAGGTCGCCAAAGTGGGCCAGAGCTTTTCTCGCCGCTGGTTTACAATCTTTTCTTGGAGTACCGAAGATAAGTAGAAGTTCAAGGACTTCTTCATCAGTAAAGGCGTCAAGTCCATATTCAAGAAACTTGCGTCTCAAACGCTCTCGATGGCCCTTTACTCTTTCTTTAAAATCTTCTTTCATAGCCTTCTTTTCGGCAAAATTTCAAGTGGCCAGCAAAAAACCTTAATCCCGTTAACCAGTTACTATTTAGTCACTGCGAAGGGCAAATGCGCGGAAGCAGTATCTTAAACAAGTTTTTTACAAAGACTCATAGATATTGAATTTCGCCGGAAAATAGCTCTATTTGGCTGCCAGAAGGAAGTTCAATTAAAAGATGGCCTAGATGATTTATACCAGCTACCAATCCTCTGCCCTCTTCTTTGGCGGTTAAATCCTCCCCAAAGGCCACGTAGCGCCCAATAGTATCGGAAAATTTTTTAAAAATTTCTGGCAGCGGATTTTTAAGCGACTCTTCTTGAATAAGCTTTATTTCGTAGGCTTTTAACAAACCCCAATATTTGCGTAAGTTTAGTAAAAATTTAGCGGCAACCTCTAGAAGAGAAAGTTCTTCGCCGAGTAATTCTTTTAAAGAAATCGCCGGAAGCCCTGGAGGAAGAAAATTATTTACATTTAGCCCTACTCCGACCAGATACCAGCTTTCTCCAGCACAAACATTTTTTTCTATTAACACACCGGCCAATTTCTTTTTGTTAATCCAAACATCATTTATCCATTTTTGTCTGGCAGGTATTCCATAAGCCTGAACAGTTTCTGTCAAGGCAAAACCTATGATAATTGGCAACCATCCTTTTGTTTCTGGGATCAAATCGTCGTATAAAGTCAAAGACAACCAAAGCCCTCCTTTAGAGGCCACCCAGGTACGAGTGAAACGACCTTTGGCGGCAGTCATTTCAAGGGCCATTACGGAGAGACCGTTTTTTATAAAGCGGTCTTCTTTTATTTTTTGGCGGAGAAAATTCATAGCTCTAGGAAGGCGTTCAAAAACAAGTATTTCCTGGCCTATTTCTTCTCCTCGTCGCCAAATCTCTTCTGCCGGAAAGCCATAAAAAGCTTCATTTTGAATGCGAGAAAAATTTTTTAACAAAAAAGAGATTTCTTCTTCAAGTCCAACTAAACGTTTCATAAATCAAGAGTTTACTAAACTTTAAAACTAATAGAAGACGATTCATAATGATTTTAAGAAAGAGATCGCAAAAACTATACAAAAACTAAAAGTTTACCAACAGCTATTTGGCAACGGCCAATTTTCATTTGGTCACTGCGAGGAGGCAAAAAATATTTTCCAAGGTCTCTTAAAAACTATTTTGAGCCCTTAACAAATTTCAAAAAATCTTCTAAAAAGAGGCCATGGAATTTATCAAGGGTTTTTTACATATTTTTATTCCTCTTTTTATCATTATAGACCCTATAGGGTGTGTGCCTTTATTTTTAGGGCTAACGAATGATCTTTCTCCCGAACGCAGAAAAAAGAGCGCTTATAAAGCCGCTATTGTAGCAGCTTTAGTGCTTTCAGCCTTTGCGTTAATCGGAGATCAATTGCTATTCTTCTTCAATATTTCTGTGGCTTCTTTCCGGGTGGCTGGAGGTTTGATCCTCTTATTAATAGCTCTTCAAATGATTCAGGCACAACCTAGAGCCACAAAGAGTCGTCCAGAAGAAGAGGAAGAAAGTCGTCACAAAGAAGACGTAGCTATTGTCCCCTTGGGGGTACCTATCTTAGCCGGCCCTGGGGCCATCACTACAGTATTGGTATTAACCGCTGGCCACAAAGATTTTGGCTTTCGCTTAGAGGTAATAATTGCCATTTTGGCCGTTTCTCTAATTACCTGTTTGGTATTTCTCTATTCTACCCGTATCGCCAAAATACTTGGTCGAACGGGAACTAACTTATTTGTAAGAATTATGGGATTGATTTTAGCGGTTATTTCGGTTGAATATATGGCTAAGGGGCTTGGAGAACTTTTTCCGGGACTCCTCAAGTAAATCAAGGAGGCCCAACATGAACATAGCCATTGTAAAAGACGAAATTTTTCTCAAACATAACCCAGGGGAATACCATCCTGAAAGGCCAGAAAGATTAGAAAAAATTTACAGCCGTTTAGAAAAACCAGATATAAATAACCTTTATAAAATTTTAGCTCCAAGAGAAGCCACTTTTGAAGAGCTTACCTGGAATCATTCTCCAGAATATGTAAAAACTGTTCAACAAACAAGCGGACAAAGTGTTCAACTTGATGCCGATACAGCTACCAGCCCAGAGTCTTACGAAGCAGCCATCAAAGCCGTAGGAGCCCAGTTTGTTGGGCTTGATGCTATTTTTTCTGATCAGGCCAAACAGGTTTTTGCTTTAGTTAGGCCACCGGGCCATCACGCCGAGTATGATCGAGCCATGGGCTTTTGCCTGTTTAACAACGTGGCTCTAGCGGCTCATTATGCCCTCAAAAAACTTGGGCTAAAACGCATTCTCATTGTTGACTGGGACCTACATCATGGAAACGGCACCCAGAAATCTTTTTATCACCACAGAGAAGTCCTTTTCTTTTCTTCTCATCAATATCCTTATTATCCGGGAACGGGAACCGTCGAAGAAATTGGTGAAGGTGAAGGAAAAGGTTTTACGGTAAACGTGCCCCTTCCTGCAGGTTGTGGAGATCTAGAATATGCAACTGTATATCGTCAAATCCTTCTTCCTATAGCCGAACGCTTTAAGCCTGAACTGGTCCTTGTTTCTGCTGGCTTTGATATTTATTTTGGTGATCCTTTAGGCGGCATGCAGGTTACTCCCATAGGAGTGGCTTATTTGGCACGCCTGGTAAAGCAAATAGCGGATAAACACTGTAATGGTCGCCTGCTTTTAACCCTTGAAGGGGGATATAGCCTTCAGGGTTTAGCCGATTCTCTTGCGGCAGTGCTATTTGAACTTGCTGGTCGCTCGCTTATCCCCACTGATAAACTTGAAGAAATGGAAGAAAAAGACCGAGAACCAGAAGTCCTTAACTATGTAAAAGCTGTGCATAAAGACTTTTGGCCGGAGCTAGCTTGATTCTTAAACCTCAAGAGATAGAAAAAGAGAGTTTTCGCATAATCGAAAATCTACTCTCTAAAGAGGGTCTTTCTTTTCCAGAAGAATCCCTCCCCCTGGTAAAACGAGTTATTCACACCACTGGAGATATAAGTTTGGCCAAGGACTTAGTTTTTCACCCTTTGGCTGTGTCTCGAGGGATAAAAGCCCTTAAATCAGGAGGCCACATATTTTGTGACGTAAAAATGGTAGTTTCAGGAATAAACCAAAAAGAGCTCTCCCGTCTTGGCGGAAAGGTCTGCTGTTACATAGACGACGAAGAAGTTATAAAAGAAGCCCAAAGGCGTGGTATAACCAGGGCCATCTGTTCAGTGGAAAAAGCAATTTCTGACAGAAGTAAAAATATAGACATCTTTGTTATTGGAAACGCCCCCACAGCCCTTTTAGCCTTAATTAAAGCTTTAGAGAAAGGAGCAAGGCCTCCTAGCTTGATTATTGGTGTTCCTGTAGGTTTTGTTGGTGCAGCAGAGTACAAAGCCTTATTGGTTGAAAAATCACCTGCTCCTTACATTACCCTTTTGGGCACTAGGGGTGGTTCTACTATAGCGGTGGCTCTGGTCAACGCCCTTATTAAGCTAGCGTTATAAAATGAAACTTCCCAAACATGTTAAAGGTCGGCTGGGCTTTACTACAGGTACTTGTGCCACAGGAGCCCTTAAAGCAGCCCTTATTTATATAGTTAAAGGCAAAAAACCTAGAACAGTAAAACTTACTCTTCCAATCGGTCAAAATGTAAAAATTCCTATTGCTTATATTTCAAAAAATGGTTTTTCAGCAAAAGCTTCGGTAATAAAAGATGCCGGAGATGATCCTGACGTCACCCATGGAGCAGAAATTCAGGTAAAAGTCGAATTAAAACAAGGGACAGGCAAAATTATTTTTAAAGCCGGTGAAGGAGTGGGTATAGTAACCAAACCAGGGCTTGGTTTGCCGGTTGGTGAACCTGCTATCACTTCTGTGCCGCGATGCATGATGGAAAATGTGATTAGCGAAGTGCTTGGACCTCAAAGAACGAGGAAAGACGTGATTATCACTATCTCCGTTCCCGAAGGCGATAAACTAGCCCAAAAGACTTTGAATCCTCGTCTGGGTATAGAAGGTGGTCTTTCAATTCTGGGCACTAAAGGAGTGGTAATTCCTTTTTCTACAGCAGCTTACAAGGCCACCATTGCCAAAGCCTTACGCGTAGCTAAAACCTTAAAACTAAAGGAAGTTGTTTTTGCTACAGGTGGAAGAAGTGAGGCCTTCTGTCAAAAGCTTTTCTCTGAGCTCCCTGAGGAAGCTTTTGTTCAAGTTGGTGATTTTATAGGTTTTTCTCTTAAATTAGCAGCAGCTTATGGTTTCGAAAGGGTAACCTTGGGCTTAATGGTAGGGAAAATGGCTAAAGTAGCTAAAGGGCTTTCCAATACCCACGCTAAACACAATAAAATACCTTTAGAAATGATGTTAAAGCTGGCTAAAGAAATAAACGTAGCCGAAGAAACAATTAATATCTTAGCTGAAGGACAAACCGCGAGGTTTTTTTTAGAAACTTTAAAAGAGAAATCACCAGAAGCTTTGCCCCTTTGGGCGGAAAAATTAACTCTAAAAGCCGTAAAAGAAGCCAGACAAATGGCCAACCGAAAAGTTTTTATTCGAGGCATATTGTTTGATTTTTCAGGAAAACCTCTAGCCTGGGTGGAACACTAAAATTGGGGAGCAAGGTATTGGGGCTTCACCTCAGACCCCCAATAACTAAGCCGAAATCCAGGTTTAAATTTTTCTACCTCCTACAATGAAGAGGGTAAAATAAGGGAGCTTTTTGTTCTTTAAAGATAATGCATCAGGATAAACTTTTTCCTCAGGCATGGAACAACAGGAAATCCCTTTAACTTTATCTAGAAGGTCTTTTTCTTTTAAGGCGTTGTAAATATCTTTTGAAGAACGATAAACCTTGTAAAGGATTATAGAGTTTACCTGCCCGCCAAATTTTCTTATTATTTGGCCTCCTTTTGCACCAGAAGCAAATAATACAGTTTCATCTCCTTCGGCCAGACTTAAATTGAGCCTGGCTGCAGCCGCTTGCGCCGCGGTTATACCAGGCACCAATTCTATTTCAACTTCAGGAGCGAGCTTTCTTATCTCCCGGGCCAGATAAACAAAAGTTGAATAAAAACTCGGATCTCCCATAGTGAGAAAGGCTACATCTCCTTCAGCTAGTGCTTTTAACACAGTCTTGGCATTATCCTTCCAGGCTCTTGAAAGCGCATTTTCATCGTAGGTCATGGGAAAGCTTAAAGGTTTAAGCTCTTTTCCTTCTGGAACATGCGAAGAAACTACTTTCGCTGCCAAGGAATAGGCGTTTTTGCTTGAACTGGCAACAAAAATGGTCTTAGCGCTATTTAATACTTTGAGAGCCTTAAGGGTAAGTAGGTCCGGATCACCCGGACCTGCCCCCACACCGTAGAGCTTAGGCATGGCTAGAATTTTTCAATAATTTCAAGATATCTCTTAATGCCTTCAATAAAGATTTCATTTACTTCTGGGTACATACCAAGGCCTTTGTAATAAGTCTTGCCATTTATAACAGTGGTTACGCACTGGGCCTTTTTGCCGGCTTTTTCTAGCTCAGCCCGCCAAGAATCTTCTTCACCGAAGATGTCGTTCATAACGTGGTCACCTGCCACATACATAATAGGAATAAACTTCACTTTTTCCCCAGGATAAGAAATGGCTTTTTTAAGAATGCTTTCAGCATCAGGAACCCCTTCTACAGTGGCTACCACTACATTTGGAAAGTGGTTATTCAAAATCCAATCAAGTCCCAGATAAGTTATATTAGCCGTATCACAAGTAACATCGGTTCCGTGAGCAGCAAGAATATTTATTCCTTCTTCTGGCTTTAAAAATTCTTTGGAAAGGACGTTTAACACTTCGTAAATGGTCTCCCAGCGGGTAAAAAGAGGTTCTCCTACAACTATACGGAGACCTGGGAAGTTCTCACAAATGTTAAGAACTTCTTTGTATTCGATGCCAGGGAAGATGTGAAGTGGTTGGACCACAACTTGGCGATAACCTTCCGCTTCGAGTTTCGCCAATACTTCTTGAAGGCTGTAAAGCCTTTTATGCAAGCGCTTTTTGGCATAAATTTTGTTCATTTTTGCTCTGATGATATCAGAAGTAAACGCCCAGCGGATTTCATAACCCGGAAGTTCATGACGAAGCTGCTTGTCAAACAAATCAAAAGTAACCTGTGCCTTTGTTGAAGTACCAAAAGCGGCAATGACAATGGCTGGCTTCTCCTTAAGCGGTGGGTGTTTCATCTTGAAAATTTGAGCGAAAGCAGAACCACCCCAAAAAAGAACTAATGCCAAACAAATAACCGTTGAAATTTTGTGTAACATATGACCCCTCCTTTGATAAAATTTTTGGAGGGGCTTGCGAGGCGGGCCGTCGGGAAGACTAATCCCGAACGGGGCAGGAAGCCTCGAAGCCCCGTCCTAGCATGCCCTAGGCCGGTCTCCCGGCTTCCGGATCATCCTACTCACCGCGCCTTCCCAGGGCCTTTGGCCTTTCGGCCTTAAGCCCCAGTGGCCTGTCGCCCAATTGGGCCTAGCGGCTTTCGTCCCCGGTTACGGTTGCGGGCCAGCGCCGGATTTTCACCGGACTTCCCGTTTAACCCCGCCCCAACTCTGTTTGTTGTAGCGGGGCACCTAGGGCAAGAAAATTAATTAGCAAAACTCGCTTTTCTTTTCAAGAAAAATTTGGGGACAGGCAAATTTGAGTTAGAATTTTCGTGAAAAATTTGGGGACAGGCAAAATGAAAAAATGTTTTTTAATTAGCCTTATATTCTGGTGGACTTTTTTAGGGGCTACACAGGCTAACGCTTTAAGAATCGTTGTTCTCTACCCAGGGGCCAGTCAGATTATTAAAGCATTGGGCATAGAAGATGAGGTCGTTGGCGTAACTCGCCACGACCATTTCTTCCCTAAAGCTACTAAAGTAGGCTCTCATTTACGCCCTAACCTGGAGTTAATAAAAGCTTTGCGTCCTGATGTTTTAATAGTGGGCTCTAAACGGGCCTTCCCTGATGAATTGGCGGGCCGGTTTGACGCTAAAGTCTATCGTTACGACCCGCGCACGCTCGATGAAATCCTTAAATGTATCAAAGACCTTGGGAACATCCTTGGCAGAGAGGAAAAAGCCCGTCAATTAATAGTCAAGCTCTCGGCTAAACTTACACAGGTAAAGCCTTTACCCTATCAACCCAAAGTTATATACGAAATAACAAGCCTACCTTTAAAGGTAGCTGGGCAAAAAAGTATCGTCACGGACATAATTCGTGCAGCTGGAGGTATAAACCCTGTAAACGTGCAAAAAAAACACGTTCTCATTTCCCCAGAAAAAATTATAGCCCTTTCTCCTGATTTTTATCTGTATCAAGAAGGCCCAATGAACCGAAACCCTGTTCCTCCTAAAGAACGTCCTTATTTTAAGAGTTTATCAGCGGTAGTGGTAAAAGTTCCCGAAATTGAATTTGCAAGACCTGGCCTTAATTCTTTTGACGCTGTAATTAAGCTTAACAGTTTATTCTGGAAACATTATCGGCCTACTAAATAAATACCATCAAAGTTAGGGTCTTTGGGGCGCAAAAGTTTAGTAGGAAGGCCTATTAAACGGCTCAAAAAACTTTCGGTAACTTCTTCTGGGGTTAAATCTCCCATAAGCATTCCATTTTCCAAGAAAAGTAGCCGGTCAAAATGTCTTAAAGCCAGACTCAGTTCGTGCACCACCACCAACACAAGGGCGTTTAGTTCTTGCACGTAAAAGCGTAAAAATTGTAAAATTTTCTGCTGATGGAGAAGATCAACGCCAGAAAAGGGTTCATCTAAAAAAAGTAACTTAGCTTCACGGTTTAACGCCCGGACTAGAAGTACTCTTCTTTTTTCTCCTCCTGAAAGCTGCTGAAAAGGTCTTGCTTTAAAGGAAGTCAACTCAAGTTTTTCCAGGATTTTTTCCGTGGCCACGAAATCTTTTGGTCTATATTTTTTCCCATCAGTTATAGGGAAACGCCCGCTCAATACCACGTAGAAAACATCAAAGGGGAGCCCTAAACGCCCTTCCTGAGGTAAATAGGAAATAACACGATATTTCTCTTTATCAGGTATTTTTTTAAACTCCTGGCTGTTTAATAAATAACTTCCCTTGTAGGGAATAAGGCCCGTTAAAGCTTTGATAAAAGTAGTTTTGCCGCTCCCGTTGCGACCACATATAGCTACTAACTCACCTGAAGAAAGGTAAAGGTCGTCTATTTTTAAGTAAAAGCTTCCCTTTTTTACTCTGAACTTTTTTAAGCTAATCAAACTCATAAAGGGATTTCCGCCTTTTCACCAAAAGATAAAGAAAGAAGAGACCACCGATGCTGGAAGTTAAAATGCCAACTGGCAGTTCTTCTCCCTGAGGAAGTATAGTGCGGCTTAATAAGTCCGCCAGAACCATAAAAATAGCTCCTGAAAACAACCCGGTAAGTATGATTTTTTTAGCCTGCGAAAAACCCAAAAGACGCAAAATATGAGGCACTATTAAACCTACAAAACCTATTATACCTGAAAAGGCTACGGCAAAGGTCGTAAGCAGAGCTCCGTAAAAAAGTAGTTCTTTTCTTAAGCGGTAAACAGGGACACCACTTGAAATGGCCGTAGCTTCGTCAAAGCTTATGAGATCAAGCATAAGGGCGCGGCGGTAGAGACTAAACGTCACTAGCAATAAAGTCACGACAAGGAGAACGATTTTGGCGTAAGAAGCATTCTGGAAGCCTCCCATTAGCCAAAAAACTATGGAAGAAACCGAATCATCACTGAGGTATTTAAGGAGGCTTATAGTGGCGGAAGAAAAAGTGCTAATAACAATGCCTGCCAAAAGCATGGTTATAGGAAGAAGCCTCCCTTGGTAAGACGCAATGCGGTAAACGATAGCTAGGCCCAGCAAAGTGAAACCCAGGGCAAAGGGCAAGATAAAATGTGTAAGTCCAAAAAAGATAGCAATTACGGCTCCCAGCGCCGCCGAAGCTGAAGCTCCGGTAGTGAAAGAGTCGGCCAGTGGGTTTTGCATAACATATTGAAAAAGAATACCGCTCAATACGAGAGCCCCACCTACCAGAACCGCCAGAAGAACTCGAGGTACCCTCACGTAGAGGAATATGTCTTTTTCAACGGGAGAAAGATCAAGAAAGTTTAAGTTCACCGCTCCACGAGTAAGGGCCAGAAAAATTGCGCCTATCAGACCTAAAGTAAGGAATAGATAAACCAGAAGAGGCCTATTTTTTTTCATAAGCCAAATATAGTGGGGACAGGCAAAAATTTTCAACCCTCAAACCAAAACTCCTGCTTAATCAAGATTGGTTTGTAAAAAAAATCTTGCCACTTGGGATCAAGGGCGATAGTTTGACAAAGATGGAAGAGACAAAACTTTGGGTTTTGGGCTTACCTGTAAAAGATTATACCTCAGAGATTAACAAAGCCCTTGAAGAAGCTGATAAAATAGTAGCGGCTTTGCACCTTAAAGATAAACTCGTCCCTTGGCACAGAAAGTTCTCACACAAAAACTGGTTTTTTTTCAAACACTTCAGTGAAGCTTTAGAAGAAGTAGAAAAAGCTCTCTCCTCTGAGAAAAAAGTAGCCTTTTGGGCTTCAGGAGATCCTTTGTTTTTTGGGGTGGGTAAAAAATTTCTCACCCGCTTTGACCCTCGGGAAATAAAACTAATTCCTGCCCTTTCGAGCCTCCAGGTCGCTTTTGCTGAAGCCAAAATCCTCTGGGAAGGCGCTTTTTTTGTTAGCCTTCACGGTTCTCGAAAAACTGAAAGAAACCATACTTTAGAGGATATTCCGGCCCTTGTTAGGCAATACAAAAAACTCGTAATTCTTACTGACTCCGAAAATTCTCCCAAAAGGATTGCCCACACCCTTTTAGAAGCTCGTCTTTACCAGATAAAGATGATCGTGGCTGAACGTTTAGGCCGCCCTGAAGAAAATATAATAGACGGAACACCAGCTGATTTTTCTCAAAAAGACTTTAAAACTCCAAACCTAGTAATTATCATATCTGAAGAGTTAAACAAAAATCCTGTCTTTGGCCTAAAAGAAAAAGAATTTCTCTACGAAAGGGGCTTAATAACCAAAGATGAAGTGCGGGCCGTTATCCTCCATAAACTAAGGCTCCCTCATCGAGGAATTTTCTGGGATATAGGCGCTGGGTCTGGCTCAGTTTCTTGTGAGGTGGCTAACCTATCACCAGGGCTTTTGGTCTATGCCGTAGAAAAACATCGAGAAAGAATAAACTTAATAAAAAAAAACCGCCAGAAATTCGGCCTTTTTAATGTTAAGGTCATTGAAGGTAACGCTCCAGAAGTCTTAAGTGCCCTGCCCTCACCTGATAGAGTATTCATAGGAGGCGGAGGTAAAGGGCTTGAAGACATCTTAAACGCTGTGTGGCTAAAGCTTAAATCAGGCCCGGTAGTGATAGCGACCATAACCATTGAATCTCTGGATACCGCTTACCGATTTTTAAAAGAAAAAAATGGTCTAAAAGAGGTGGTTTCTATCCAGGTGTCAAGATCAAGCCACCGCATTTCAGGCTATACTTACCTCAAGGCCCAAAACCAAATATATCTTCTGGTAGGAGAAAAATATGGAAACTAAAGTTTACTTTGTAGGTGCCGGCCCAGGAGACCCGGGGCTTATTACAAAGAAAGGAAAACGTTTACTTAATGAAGCAGATGTAATCATCTACGCCGGCTCTCTGGTAAACCCCTCGCTTGTGGAAGGTTTAAAGGCTGAACTTTACAATTCAGCTAAAATGTCCCTTGAAGAAATCATAGAAGTTATTACAGAGGCAGTATTCCAGGGCAAAACCGTGGTAAGACTCCATAGTGGAGACCCTGCCTTTTACGGCGCTATTCATGAACAAATCGTTGAGCTTAAAGCCAGAGGCATAGCATACAAAGTGATCCCTGGAGTAACTTCAGCTTCTGCTGGAGCGGCAAGCCTTGGCCTCGAGTTCACCGTGCCTGAAGTTTCCCAGACGGTAATTTTTACCCGGCTTGGAGGAAAAACTCCCGGTCCTTCCTCTGAAGACCTAATTTATTTTGCCAGAAAAGACGTTACCCTGGTAATCTTCCTCAGTATCAATAGGGCTAGAGAGATAGAACAAGCCTTACTTAAGAAACTTGCACCTGATACCCCAATAGCCCTGGTTTACAAGGCTAGTTGGCCAGAAGAACAAATTATCAGGGGTAAACTTAAAGACTTGAGCCACCTGGTTAAAGAAGCCGGCTTTAAAAAAACAGCCCTCATTTACGTGGGCGAAGCATTAGAAGCGGCCATAAAACATATGAACAAAAGATCAAAACTCTACCGAGATTCCCGCTTAAGCGAGAACTTTGGTTAAAACGGACTTACTTAAAGGTTAAAATTCGAATATTTCTTTCAAAATGGAAGGCTTAGAGTACCCTCCAAGGCATGAATAATAAAGTAGTTGTTTTTTATATAAGCTCAAAAGGAAAAGCTTTGGCAGAAAAGATTGCCGATTTTTTTCCTGAAGCTGATATATTCCCTTTTTCTTACCAAAAACTCAAAAGCTGCTTTTACGAAAGCAGGGCCATAATTTTTATTGGAGCAAGTGGTATCGCCGTAAGAAAGATAAGTCCCCTACTAGAAGACAAGAAAAAAGACCCAGCGGTGCTTGTTCTCGACGAAGCTGGTCGCTTCGTAATAAGTCTGGTCTCAGGACATCTAGGAGGAGCTAATAGCCTTGCCCGTGAGATAGCAGCTTGTCTCAACTCTACGCCGGTTATTACCACGGCCAGTGATATTTCAGAGCTTCCAGCCCTTGATCTATGGGCTAAAAAGCACGAGCTCATCTTTGAACCAGAAGAACTTATCCCCAAAACTACTTCTCGCTACATAGAAGAAAAAGGCCTTAAAGTTTATACAGAAACTAAAGTCCCGCTTCTTGAAACATTTGAACTAACGAATGAGCTCGAAGAGGCTCATCTTGTCGTGGGCTATCACTATTTTGAAAATTTTTCAGGGCTTTATGCCCGGCCAAAAAGGCTTATAGTGGGTATGGGTTTCCATGAAGGAGTCTCAGAAGAAAAACTTTTTACGGCCCTTAAAAAAGTGTTTGAAAAGCACCGTTTAAGCCTTCTTTCTATCAAGAAATTAGCCACTCTTGAGCGCAAAGCCAAATCTCCTGGATTTAAAGCCCTGGCTCAAAGACTAAATGCTGAAGCTTTAGCCGTTACCCCTAAAAAAATAAACGTCATAATTACCCAAGCCGGCCTTAAAGACTCGATGGCTAAAAAACATACCGAAGTGCGGGCCGTGGCGGAACCAGCCGCGCTTTCTGGCTCTCAAGGTGACAGGCTCCTTATTCCCAAACAAAAACAAGACGGCGTTACCATAGCTGTGGCTGAAATACCGCCTCCGCCGGGAAAACTTTGGGTTGTTGGGCTTGGGCCCGGAAGCCTTGAAGAACTTACTCCTCGAGCACGCAAGGCCCTTAGGCAAGCAGAAAAAGTAGTTGGCTATAAAACTTATGTAACCCTTGTGGAAAAACTTCTTCAAGACAAAGAAGTTTTTACTTCAGGTATGACTCAGGAAGTTGATCGAGTAACCTTGGCCCTTAATTTAGCGCTTGAGGGCTTTGAGGTAGCTTTAGTAAGCGGAGGTGACCCTGGCATTTACGGCATGGCCGGGCTTGTCTTTGAACTAATGAAAGAAAAAGAACTCATGGGCCGAATCCCTGTGGAGATAATACCAGGGATTACCTCAGCCAGTGCAGGGGCTGCCCGCCTAGGAGCCCCGCTTATGCACGACTTTGCCTGCATTAGCCTTTCTGATCGCTTAACCCCCTGGGAAATTATTGAAAAGCGCCTTAGAGCCGCTGCTCAGGCGGACTTTGTCATCGTGCTTTATAACCCCAGAAGCAAAGGCCGCAAAGAACACTTGGCCCGCGCCAAAGACATTATTCTTGAATTTCGCCCAGAAGACACCCCGGTGGGAATAGCCAAAGCTATTGGGCGTAAAGACGAAAGCCTAAAAATTACCACTCTTACCGCCCTCAATCCTGAAGACGTTGACATGCAAACTACGGTTTTTATAGGCAGCTCAAGCAGCTTTATTTTAGAAAATCTCATGGTAACCCCGCGTGGTTATAAGGGTAAGCGTTACTGATGAATCAAGCAAAAGGCCTGGTTATAGCTGCTCCGTTTAGTAGTTCAGGGAAAACCGTGATTACCAGCGGGCTCATTAAGGCCTTTAAAAGCCAGGGCCTTGAGGTAGCGCCTTTTAAAGTTGGGCCTGATTATATAGACCCGGCTTATCTTGCTAGGGCGGCCAACCGCCCCTGTTACAACCTAGACTCCTGGATGACAGGAAAAAAGGGAGTTATACGAAGTTTTTTACGAGGAGCTAAAAAAGCCCACATAGCTGTAATAGAAGGAGTGATGGGGCTTTTTGACGGTGCAGGTGGCACCACCTGCGCTTCCACCGCTGAAGTTGCTAAAATCCTCGATCTGCCAATTTTGTTGGTGTTCCCTGCAAGGGGTTTTGGACATACCGCGGCCGCCATCTTAAAAGGCCTTACTTCTTATTGGAAAGAACTTAATTTTACGGGTGTAATTTTAAACGGTGTAGCCAGCGTAAAACACGAAAGAATTCTTCAAAAAGCGCTTCAAGGCCTAGACATTCCTCTTCTTGGCGTAGTAACCCGGGAAAAAAACTTGGAACTTCCCTCAAGGCATCTCGGTCTGGTTCAGGCTGAAGAAATAAAACTCGAAGAAAAATTGGCTTATTTTGCAGAAAAGCTGGCCAAAGAAACCAATCTTTCAGAAATAATAGCCCGCCTTAAAGAGACATCTTTTAAAGCTTTCCAAGAAAAAACTTCTCCCGTAAAAATTAAAGGCTCAAAAATTGCCGTGGCCAGGGACAAGGCCTTTTCCTTCTGCTACCAGGAAAATTTGGATATTTTAAAAGAATCAGGCAACGAAATAGTCTTTTTTTCACCCATTAAAGGAGAGTTTCCAGAAAAAGCAGATGTCCTCTACTTGCCTGGAGGCTATCCAGAACTTTTTGCGGAAACTTTGTCTAACCAAACCGAATTACATGAAAAACTTAAAAAGCATGTCGCCGAAGGCATGCCTGTCCTTGCCGAATGTGGCGGCTTTATGTTTCTTCTAGAAGGCCTTGAGGTTAACGGCCAGGTTTTTCCCATGGCCGGGATCTTGCCTGGCCTGGCACGCATGGAAAAGAGGCTTCAGGCCATCGGTTATCGTGAAGCCACATTTAAGACTTCTAATTTTTTGGCAAATGAAGGACAAAAAATCAGGGGCCATGAGTTTCATTACAGTCGCGTTTCAGGCTTTGGTCTCCGTGGTTTAAAAGTTACTGATTTTGAAGGTCTAGAGGTTTCTACGGCTGGCTTAGTTAAAGAAAACATTATCGCCAGCTACCTTCACTTGCATCTAGGATCTTTATGAGGCCTTTACAAAATGTTTTACTTAAGAGACTGCTTCGCCCATAGGCCTCGCCGTGCCTAAATGGCAGATGGCAGATAGCCATTGGCGCAAGGACTATTTCGTCGCCTTCGGTTCCTCTCAGTTACAAATGAAGGAGTCATTGCGATCCGTCTTTTACTTTGTCATTGCGAGTCCCGTCAAGGGCGAAGCAATCTCAGAGACCGCTTCGTCGGCACTTCGTGCCTCCTCTTAATGACAAAAAAAGGAAAGCCTTGCGAGGCTGCGTGAGCAGCAAAAGCTATCCCTGTTTTCTAAATTTTGCAAAGGTTCGTTTATTAGAAGAAAAATTCAAAAAATTTTTCAAGCCCTTTTTATCTAAATAGCTGACGTTATAATTACAAACGTGAAGCTTTATCACTTATCTGATTTACATCTTGGGGTGGTTCCTCCAAAGCGTTCAGCTGAAGAACACGTATCTTTAATTTTCACCAAACTAAAAAAGATTCTAGCTGAGGCTCAGGCTAACAACGTTGCCGTAGTGCTATTTGCAGGTGATACTTTTGATTCAAATGCTATTTCTACCAAAATAGCCCTTGAGTTCTTCTCTATTTTGAGCCTTTTTCCGGAAATTCATTTTGTACTCATTCCTGGAGGCGGCCAGAATACGGAAAACGAAATAAGTGGTCATGATGCCTATACTTCCGATTCAATCTACCGTCGCCCTGAAGTGGCCGCCCTATTGGAAAGAGATAACATCCATTTCCTTTCACCAGATCGTCCTTCTGTGATTATCCAAACCCCAGAGCAAAAAATAGCCTTTTACGCTGGTTTTTTTGGTTATCCCCAACCAGATTTATTCCCCGAGGCTGACTACCAGATAGCCATTCTTCACGGAGCCTTTGGGCCTAATGAAAAATACGAAAAGCCCCTTAAACCAGATATCCTCAAACGTTATCATTACCTAGCTCTGGGGCATTATCACAGCTATAAAAAGATTGGAGAAAATGCTTTTTACAGTGGAGCCTTTGTGCCTTTTGAATTTCTGGCTACAGCCCAGGCAGAAGGTGGCTTTCTAAAAGTAGATCTTTCCCAAACACCTTTACAGGTAACCAAACACTCTTTTGACGATGTCCCCTCTTATCTTCGTCTGCAAATTTTTTCAGAAGATGACCTTAAAAAACTTGAAGAGCTTGATTTTTCAAAAGTTTACGTGCGTATAGATTCATATCTTGAACTTTTTGAAAACAGTCTTCGCAAACTTTGTTCTTCCTTTGAAGAAAGAATCAGTATCTCCGAAGGTGCTAAAGTATTTTCACCAGATGATGTTATCTCTCAAATCATACTTGAGCTTTTAGAAGATGTATCTCCAGAAATTCAAGCCGAAGTAAAAGAATTTTTGTTTTACGGTCTAATGGTTTCTCAGCAACCTCAACGTCTCAAAGAATTTCTAAAGGAAAAGTTCTTACAGGACTTATATGAAGCTTACTAAAATCTCTTTTAAAAACTATAAAGTTCTTTCGGATCACGAATTTCTGTTTGATAACGGGCTAAGGTTTATTGCCAGACCTAACGAATTTGGTAAGTCCACCATTATTGAAGGAATACTTGATGTTTTTTCATTAAGCCCGCAAATTTTAGTTCAAAAAACAACAAAAGGTCAGGGAATCCCTCCGGTTATTAAGTTAAATTTCCTCATAGAAGACCATGAATATGAGCTAAAATTGAGCGGACTTGAAAAGCGTCCTTATTTTAGGGGAACAGACGGGATAGACCTTGAAAGCCCTGATAGCATCAAAAAATTTCTGGAAAAAAAGGGGTATAAACATTTCAGACAAGTCCTTGAAGGTCTTCTAGTTTTGCGGGAAAGGGATCTTTCTGTGGCTGGCAACCGGGGGTTGCGAGAAGTTTTCGATAAAGTTCTTAAGTCTGCAAGCATTGAAGGCCTTGAGAGGCGGATTCGAGACGATTTTATCCTTCAAAAATGTGGCTTACGCCAGAACCCTTTTGGCCGCATGAAACAAGAAGTACAAGAAAAACTGAAAAATATAAACCAGGAGCTTCTTCGCCTTGAAAGGGAAAAAGAAGAATTTGAAAAAAACAAAAAGCGGCTAGAAGTAGTTAAAGAAAAGCTTGAAAAGCTTAAAGCCAACCAAAAAAAACTATCCCACCAAAAAGAACAGCTAGGCTATCTTCAGGCCTACCTGGAAATTGAATACCTAGAAAATAAACTTCAAAAACTCAAAGAAGAAGAGAAAACATTAACAGCCAAAATCAAAAAAATAGAAGCAGAAAAAGAAACAATTAAAAAAGAACTTGAGGCTTTAGGAGAAAAAGAGAGAAAGCTTATTTCTCAGCTTGCCCAAAAAAATTTCATAAACCGAGAAATCCGATTGCTTAAGGACAAGCTTAAACAACTACACCAGGAGTTTACTAAACAGCAAGAATATCAGAAGTTAAAGGAAATTTTAGGGCCTTTAGCCAATCAAAATCCAGAAAAACTCCAAGATTATCTAAATGAATGGCGAACTTTTCTCAAAATGGCCTCTCTTTCTCGGGGGAAAATAGAAATTTTAAATGCTGGAAATACTATTTTAATAAACGGTAAAGAAGTCTCTTCTAGAAATATCGAATTCCAGGGTAAAGTAAATCTCAAGTATCAGGACCTTGAACTAAACATTTATCCTCAAGTAAAACTCGCTGACCTCTCTAAAAAGATTACTCACCTTGAAAAAGAGTTTTTGACCCCTGAAAATCTACTTCAAACTATCCAAAAGCTGAGGAAATTAAAACAACTGGAAACATCTTTAGAGGAAGAACTAAACTTACCTCCTCTCAAAAATAAGATTGAAGAGACTCAAAAAGAAATTGAAAATCTCAAAGAAAATCAAAAAAAAGTTGTCCAGCAAGAAAAGCTTGCCAAAGAAATTAGAAACCAAATAAAAACACTTGAACAAAAGCGTAGAAATCTTGAAGAGAAATATCTAGCCCTAAAAGAAGAACTAAGTGCTAAAAAAACAGAAATCAAAAACCTTGAGACTAAAATAAAAGATTACCCTAGAGACTTCGAAGAAGGGCTTTCTCTAAAAACCATTAAAGCTTATCAAGGCCACAGCCTAAAAAACATATCAAACCTTTTAAACCAGGTAGCCCAAAACTTAGAAAGAACTGAAGCTGAGATTATCAAACTTGACAAGGAAAAAGATCTTTATGAAGACCGGGTGGCTCGCAAACCAGATCTCGCGCGCTATGAAGAGCTTCTTGATGAGAAAAAAATTCTTGAAAGGCAATTGCTTAGGTTTAAGCGGCTTGAAGCAGTCTTACGCACTTCAGCAGATATACTCGCCAGACTAAAAGAAAGAATAAATCAGGCCTATCTTGAAAAATTTGAAAATAAAGTGGCAGAAATTTTTAAAGAAATAACCGAAGGTCGCTATATTTCTGTTAGGTTCAATTTCCCTTCCTTATTTTTTGACAGAGAAGCTTTCAAGAGAGATTGGGTAGCTATTAATCAGGAGGGAAAAGCTTTTCCTATTGATTCCCTTTCAGACGGCACTAAAGTGCAGTTGCTTCTGGCGGCAAGGCTTGCCTTGGTTGAGCTTTTCTTTGAACATAAGGCCTTTTTCCTGCTTGACGAACCCCTAGCTTATTTTGATGAAAACCGCGCTAAGAGAACCCTCAATATTTTAAACTCTCTGGCCGACTCTGGTTGGCAAATAATCATCATGAGTGCCCGACCATTTGAAACTTAAAAATTTTTATTAACTTTGCCTAAAGTCTTTAAAGTTTTAAAAGAGTTCTTTCGAATAGAAAATAAAAATACTCCGGGAGGTTCAATGGGTAAGTCGCCTATTGGAGAAGCCATTGAAGCATCAGTTATGGAGGTTATCAGCACTTTCACCGGCCAAACCCCTACCCCAGAAAAAACATTCATACGGCAGGAACGGAAGTCTTTAGGAGATGTTTCCGCCATTCTGGGCCTAACAGGCAAAGGTTTTACCGGCACTTTCGTGGTTACTTTTGAAAAAGATTCCCTGTTCGGTGTAGTGGAAAGCCTATTTGGGCACCGACCAGAAGAAATTAACGATGAAGTTAGAGATGCTGCTGGAGAAATGGCTAACATGATTTGTGGAGCTTTTCGTAGGCGTTTTGAGCAAAACGGAATAAGTCTTCAGAGCTCCACCCCGGCTATTGTTTCAGGAGAAAATCACACTTTAGAAATTCTTTGCAAATCCCAACGGCTGGTTATGCCTTTTTCCTTGAATGGCTCAAAAATTTATATAGAATTCTGCCTTGATAAAAAATAAAAAGGGGAGCCAATGCTCCCCTTTTTGTTATTCGTGGATTTCTCCCTCACCAGAACCTGGGGCCTTAGCCTCAGGCTCACCAATGTCAACAAAGCGATCTTTAAGCTTTTCAAGCACTTTAGGTAGTGTGGTGTATTCCATTTCTTCAGGTGGCAAGCGATGCGGTTCAAAAATACCCTGACGACGCAACTGGTTAGCCAGTAGCGCACAACGATTGCGAGCGTCATCAAAAGCCGGATCGTCAAAGAGGTCATTGGGCCCAACAAGCTTTCCTTCGCAGAGCTGATACCCAGCGGCTATCACCCGTGGTGGCCCGTCAAAACGGGTAGGCTTAGCTTCTTTAAAAGATACCGGCATAAGCGGCCCGGTATGAGAACCACGCATCCAGCCCTCTACCAACCATGGACGAGCAAAAGGCTCAAGGGCTTCACCAACGGCCGGGAAACCACTCTGGCAACGGACGATAAGCACTGGGTCATCCTTACCTACGTAGCGGCCGGCCATAAGGGAAAGCTTCTGGGTAGAAGCCACCGCCGCAATTTCGCCATCGCGGTTACGATAGACTGCTCTTACCACGTAACGGCTGGTAGCACCGATAAAGACTAAAAGGTCATAAAGCTCGCGAGGGGTCTCTAACTTTACGGCTTTACCAGAATAGACATCCATGACTTCAAAAGTAAAGCCATCGTGCATAGAAGGATCAATCACCAGACCAGCTGTGTTCATAGGGTCAGCAAACATTTCGTAAAGGGCCAGGTTCCAGGCACTGGGAGAAGTCTTATCAGCAAAATAGACGATAAAAGGCTCGCTTTTACGCTCTTCAATTTCCATTTCAGCAACCCCTGGGCCCATGCCTTTTACGTTTCCGGAAAAAGCATCAGCCAAAAGGTCCTGGCCGGCACCGTAAAGTTTTAACTTTTTGGCCACTTCAGTGCCTGCTACAAAAGCATCCCAGGCTAGTTTGTGGATTTCTTCATTGTCTTTGCCTTTGGTGTGGGTCATAACAATAGCAATGTCATCACCACAGGTAATAACTGAAGCATCAAGCAAAGTACCTTTTTCTACACCGGCCTTGGCATATTCTTCAACTTTTGCCACTACCTCAGGATGAGTAGAAGAGTGCCCTACATAACCACCAATGTCCGCTTTAATCACGGAAATCGTAACCTTCATAAAAAGACCTCCTTTTTAGGTTAATTTTTATTTGGAGAAGAACCCCTCTCTTTAATACCAACTTTTAGGGGAAATTAGAAGGATTTTTTGAAATAAATTGAGGAAAATTGGTGCCGAGGGCGGGAGTCGAACCCGCACGGGGGTGAACCCCAGTGGATTTTGAGTCCACCGCGTCTGCCAGTTCCGCCACCTCGGCGTTGCCTTAATCAAATAACATAGAGCCAGCCATCTTGCAACAGGCTCTTTTAGTCACCTAATTTTGAAAAAATCTACCTTACAGACCAACACAAGTAAGGCGGAGACAGGCGACGAAATTGGAGTTTCGCCTATCCCCTACCACCCATAGTGTAACAAGTATAAAATCGATCGGAAATCTAAGATTAATCTGCCAAATATAAAAATCTTAAGGCAAAAATTAAGGCTAGAACATAGACAAGCCAATGAACTTCTTTATACCTTCCAGATAAAAGTTTAATAACAGCGTAGCTTATAAAACCTAAAGCCAAACCATTGGCAATACTGAAAGTAAGAGGAATGGTAATAAGAGTAATAAAAGCAGGAATTAATTCGGTAAAATCGAAAAAGTCAATATTCCTGATAGCTTGAATCATTAAAGCACCAACAATAACAAGGGCCGAAGCTGTTGCATAGGGTGGAATAGCTTTCACTATTGGATAGAAAAATAAAGCTAATAGAAAAAGTAAAGCAACTACGACTGCTACCAAACCGGTTCTTCCTCCCTGGGCTATACCACTGGCGGATTCTATATAAGTAGTAACTGTAGAAGTACCAAGAAGAGATCCAGTCACTGTTCCAATTGCATCAGACATTAATGCCTTTTCTACTCTTGGAAGTTTTCCTAACTTATCAAGATATCCGGCCTGAGAGGCAAGGGCACTCAAAGTTCCTAAAGTGTCAAACATATCAACAAAAAGAAAAGTCAATACTATTGTAACTAAACCAAGGTTTAATGCACCTTTAATATCAAGCTGAAGCAGGGTAGGAGATATGGAAGGTGGAGCAGACACTAAACCTTTAGGAAAAGGAGAAATTCCTAAAATCATTCCTAAAAGAGAAGTAACTATTATTCCGAGAAGAATACCTCCAATTACATTACGGCTTACTAAAACAGCTGTAAGCAAAATACCAAAAAAAGCTAATAAAACTTCGGGAGATTTAATATTTCCCAAAGTCACAAAAGTTGCCTTGCTAGGCACGATTATTCCTGCTGTTTTTAAACCAATAAAAGCAATAAAGAGGCCAATACCAACCGCCGTACCATATTTAATGGCGTTAGGAATCACATTAAATATCCATGTCCTGACTTTAGTTAATGTAAGTATAATAAAAATAACACCTGAAATAAAAACAGCACCTAGAGCAGTTTGCCAAGGTATATTCATCCCCAAACATACACCATAAGTAAAATAAGCATTAAGCCCCATACCTGGTGCCAAAGCAAAAGGATATTTAGCATAAATACCCATGATAAAAGTAGCAATAGCAGAAGAGATACAGGTTGCTACCATCACTGCACCAAAATCCATACCAGCGTGACTCAGAATTTGCGGATTGACAAAGATAATGTAAGCCATCGTCATAAAAGTGGTAATACCCGCCAATACCTCTCTCTTTAAATCCGTTCCGTACTTTTCGAATTCAAAAAATTCTCTTAAGTCCATTTCTTCCACCTCTTTTTATGAATTAATTATGTTCAACTAAAGACACGAGTTTAAAATTTTTGACCAAACCAAAATCAGTAATTTTAAGCTCTGGAATAACCGAAAGAGAAAAGAAACTCATACTTAAAAGAATGTCTTTTAATAAAGAAATTTCTTTAGCTATTTCATAAAATGATTGCAAATTTTTAATTAAATTTTCAGCATCATCGGCCATTATCCCCCCAATTTTTAGAGGAACTTTAGCTATAATTTTACCATCTTTTACTAATACAAAACCACCTTGCATTTTAATAAGTTCGTTTACAGCTATAACAATATCTTCTAAATCTTTTCCGATAACTACAATATTATGAGAATCGTGAGCATAAGACGAAGCAATAGCTCCTTTTTTTATTAAACCCAAAATCAAACCTTTACCAATTCTACCTGTGTTTTTATAGCGTTCTATAACGTAAATTCTATTTATATTTCCACTTTTAAGTTCCTTTTTAGCATCATTAATTGGAAGAATAACTTCTCCGGTTAGAAGAGAATCTTTAAAAGGCTTTATTAATCGTACTTTGCCTGTATTACCGTCATCAAAACCGGAAATTAAAAATTCTTCTAAAGTCTTAGGCTTAGTCTTAATTGAAGAGATTAATTTTTTATTTAGAAAAGTTTTTTTATTTAATAAGTTCTTTTCCCAGAAAGAAAGAGGTTTTCCTTTAAACCAAATATCTTTAATTTTAAAGGTCTCTATGTCTTTGAATACTAAAAAATCGGCCTGATTGCCGGGTTTAATGCCAGTTGGAAGATTAAAATAACTAGCAGGATTAATAGTAACCATCTGAATAGCAGCCAAAGGATCTACATATTTCGTAGCTTTTCGTAAAACTTTTAGCATGTATTCTTCAAGATCAAGGGGAGATATATCGTCACTTACAAGCATTATTCTTCTAAAATCGTTTAGCTTTTTAAGCTTTTCTAATAAATATATGTTTTTCGAAGCAGTTCCTTCTCTTACCATTAACCACATGCCAAGTCTCAATTTTTCGAGGGCTTCGTCTCCTTCTACACATTCGTGGTCACTCATTACTCCGTGAAAAATATACTGATTTAAACCCTTCCCTTTAAGCAAAGGGGCATGACCATCTATAATTTTTTTAAGTTTTTGGGCTGCTTTTATCTTGGCAAGAATAGAGGTATCTTCATTAATGACCCCGGGATAGTTCATGACTTCGGCTAAACCGAGCACTCTTTCATGAAAACTAAGCAGTTCTTCTACGTCTTCTGGTCCTATTTCTCTCCCTGAAGTTTCAAATGGTGAGGCAGGCACACAGGAAGGTATCATAACGTAAACTTCAAGTAGTCTAGCGTCTGAAAGCATAAATTTTATGCCGTCTTTTCCGCATACATTGGCGATTTCGTGAGGATCAATAACGACCTTCCCTACCCCACTTCTTAAAGCAAACTTTTCAAATTCAGAAGGGATCAAATGAGAAGATTCTATGTGAAGATGGCCATCTATAAATGGAGGGCACACGAAACAGCCTTCTAAGTCTATTACTTGGGCCTCTTTGTGTTCTTTTAGGAATTGAGAAAGGATATTTTGGTCAGCAGAATAATCTACAAAGAGAAAGCGGTCCTTTTTAAGCCCAAAGCTCCCTGCTAAAACCTCTTTGGTATAAACATTTATTATTTTAGCATTTTTAAAAAAAATAAAATCTTCCTGCATAAAAATCACATATCCTTTAAGAACTGTTTTCAAATATAATTAAAACGGTTTAAATTCAATAGTTTTTTTCTAGAAAATACTAAATTTTCTTTCTTTTTTTAATGAAAAATACTTATGGAGAGGTTGATGAGGGGCTAAAAATAAAGGGCGGGATCACCCGCCCTTTATTTTACATTGAGAAACAAAAAGTATAATTACTATCAGAACTATAAGAAGTCACTGGAGTAGTGGCAGTACGAGAACTATAAGCCTTAATACTACCAGAATCAGGTTTGCCATCGTCGTTAGAAATATCAATAGCTTCGGCTACATCTCCTGGGACTATATTAAAACAGATTTTATCTCCTCTTTTATTTAAAATTTCTATATTCCCTCCAAAAACATGAGAGGGATTAGTTGTACCAGAACCCGGGATTATACCTGCGCACCTTAAATGTTCCCAAACATAGCTACCATCGGTCGCCGTCTCGTCATACATCAAGCCGTCACCATCTCCATTATGGGTAGTACAAGTGCCAAGATGAGTAGTTGCCTGAGGATCATCCCCGGGAAGAGAATGATACCTATCCTGATAAGTGTAAATAGCAGCTACTATTCCTTTATAATCATTATAAAGGCGTTTGATTTTAGCATTTTTGATAATTTCCTGCCCTTTCAAAATGCCTCCCAAAATAATACCGATAATTACCAACACAATGGCCAGTTCCACCAAAGTAAAACCTTTCTTGTTTCGCATTTTTTAACCTCCTACTTTATAAGTTTTATATTTTGGGTTAAATTTATTTTCAACCGAAAAATAAATTTAAATTAAAAATTTTCCATGTCAAAGAAAAAATGAAAAATAAAGGCTTCACCTTAATTGAACTTGCTATTGTACTGGTGGTGCTGGGTCTTCTGTTAGGGCTCGGCGTAAGCCTCATAGGTCCGCTCACCAAACAAGCTAAATATAGGGAAAGCCGTGAGAAGCTCAACGCCAATGTGGAAGCCATAATCGGCTATGCCATTGCCCATGGCAGATTACCAAATGCTACGGAGGTGGCAAAGGTCGTTCCCTACGCCAGGGACAGCACCGGAAAGCCATTTTTGTATATTTACGACGAAAATCTTACCACAACAGATAGTATTTGCACTCAAACTACCACTAACATTACAGTGGAACGACCGGACGGCAGCAGCGTCACTGATGTAGCTTTCATCATGGTGGGAAGCGGTGTTAACTACAACATTCAGACCGGGCTTATTGCAGGTTCTGCGGATATAGAAAAAAATTCTTTATTTACTGCAAAAGTAACGAGTAACGTAACGGTTAAGGTTTATGAACAGGGAACTCAAGACGTTGACGATTTCCCTAACGACCTTGATCGCTCTGAAGAATACGATGATATTGCGCGTTGGGTGACGATTTGGGAACTTAAAACAAAATTAAGTTGCAAATGATTTCTAAAGAGATCTTTGCAAAATTCAGCGATCACAAATTGAGATTGCACTTTTAATATGAAACCCATAGGCCAGTTACTTAAAGAAGCAGGTTGTATCACCGAAGAGCACATCAGGTTTGCGCTGGTGGAGCAGCAGGCCACCGGCGAACGCCTGGGCGAAATTCTGGTGCGTCTGGGGCTGGTTACGGACGCAGAGATTGCCCAGGTTCTCGCCCAGCAAAGTAACCTGCCCTTCATTGACCTTGCCAACATTAATCCTGAAAAAAGGGCCCTCTTACAAATTCCCTCACGGTTTGCCAGAGAGGCACAGGTATTGCCTTTCAAACTTGAAAATGGTGTTTTGCATGTGGCAATTGCTGATCCGTTTGACCGACGGGTAAGAGAAGCCCTTCTGCGCCATACCCAAACAAAAATAGAACTTTATGTAGCACCGAAGTCTCAAATACAAAAGACCGTCGAACACTTTTACTACCTGCTTCAACACCCACCAAGAGAAGAAATTAACAACCTCCTTGATAGACTTAAAAGAAATCCAACCCTTAATTTTGATGTGGATCAGCTTTTTCAAAACCTGATGATAGAAGCCATTAACGTAAACGCTGCTGATATACACTTTGTGCCCTATGAAAAAACATTTAGGGTTTACTACCGGGTAGATGGGCTCCTTGAGCTGGCTTTCGTGTTTCCCGCTCCGATTCACGGGCGCTTAATAAACGCAGTAAAAATTAGAGCCGGCATGGACATTGCCGAACAGCGCCTGCCGCAGGATGGCAAGATGCGCTTTGAGTTTCTGGGAGAAGAATTTGACCTGCGAATTTCCACTGTGCGCGGGTTATTTGGCGAAAACATGGTCATAAGGCTTCTCCCTATTAAGGCCTCCATCAGGCACCTAATCTCCCTTGGCTTTGACCAGGAAGAAGTAAAGGCCCTTGAAGAACTCTTCACCAAGCCAAATGGCATGGTGCTGGTAACTGGGCCTACAGGCTCTGGGAAAACTACCACCCTTTATGCCGCTCTGCGACTTGTTGACGCTATCAAGAAAAATGTACTTACTGCTGAAGACCCTGTAGAATACTATTTTCCCCTAATTCGGCAAACCCAGATAAACGAAGACATAGGCTACACTTTTGCCCAAGCCATTAGACACTTTTTACGACAGGACCCAGATGTAATTCTTGTAGGCGAAATAAGGGACGAGGAAACAGCCCAGATGGCAGTGCGCGCCGCTTTGACAGGACATCTCCTGCTTTCTACCCTGCACACAAACGACGCCGTTTCGGCCATTGAGCGTCTGCGCGACTTAGGCATTACGAACTTCCTGTTGGCGGGAAGTCTCCTTGGCGTTACTGCCCAGCGGCTTCTGCGGCGTCTTTGCCCCCACTGCCTTGAAGAATACAGGCCTTCTCCAGAACTACTTGAAAAATATGGGCTTCCCCATGACGCTACTTACTTCCGTGGAAAAGGCTGTGAAATCTGCCGTGGCAAAGGTTTTTTAGGCAGGACGGCGGTTACCGAAATTCTTTTATTTGATGAAGAGATTAAAGAGTTGATAGCCAAAGGTGTCTCCACGGTGGAAATAAAAAAAGTAGCCGTGGCCCAGGGCATGAAGACTCTCTGGGATTCGGCTAAAAAACGCATACTAGCAGGAGAAACTACAGTAGAAGAAGCGGTGAGGGTGCTTGGCTAATGCCTGAATTTGTTTATGAAGCCTTAGAGCCAGCTACCGGGAGGCGTATAAAAGATGAGGGATACTTTGAAGGCCCTCTTGAACTTTTACGCTGGCTTGAGCGTCGTGGCTTAATTCTTATACGGTATCGCCTTAAAAAGCGCTATTTCTGGGAGGAGCTCTTTGCCCCCAAAGTAACCCGCGTGGAACTGGCTGAGTTCTGCCGCAATCTTGCCTTCATGATAAGAGGCGGAGTGCCCCTTATTCAGGCCCTGGAAGACCTGGAAAAGACCGCTGAAAACAAAACCCTGGCTAAAGCTATCCGCAAACTCAGACAGAACGTTGAAGAAGGAAAGCCTTTTTACGAAAGCATAAAAGAACACCCAAAAGTATTTTATCCTATCGTTCAGGCTCTAACTTTAGTAGGGGAAGAAACCGGCCGCCTTGATGAGACCCTTTATTCCGCTGCCGAACACCTTTTACGCGTGGACGAAATTATCTCCACCACCAAACGAGCTCTCATTTACCCAGCTTTCATTCTGGTAAGCATGACAGGGGCTCTCGCCTTCTGGATATTTTTTGTTTTACCCAGGATTCTCACCCTGTTTCAGGAAATGAAGGTCAAACTACCGCTAGCCACGCGGATTCTAATTGCCCTGGTTTCTTTCTGCACAAGCAATTGGTTTTACTTTTTGGCCGTTCCTTTTGGCCTGGTAGTGGCAGGGCTCTTTGTCTGGAAAGTTCCCAGGGCCAGATTTTACTTCGAAAAAATAATCTTAAAGCTTCCACTTGTTGGTAAAGTCAGGCGAACTTCTTTTATGGCCTTCTTTTTTGAATATACTGCCCTTTTACTTGAAGCGGGTGTAAACCTTATGCGGACCCTTGAAATTATGCAGGAAAGTCTTAAAAACCCATACATGGACGAAATTATAATGACTCTTAAAAACCGCATAGAAGAAGGTTTTAGTTTTTTTGAAGCTTGTGAGGGGACGGGCTTTTTCTCACCTCTTGAACTACGTATGGTTAAGGTGGGAGAAGAAACTGGTCGGCTGGTGGACCAGCTTAGATATCTTGCCGATTACTACTATCAGAGGCTTGAACGCCTGGTGGCCACGCTTTCTAAAATGCTTGAACCTATTTTAATTACAGTGGCAGGATTGCTGTTTCTGATAATCGTTTTAGCCTTAATTGGGCCAATTTACGACATGATTTCTCAGATAGGTAAGTTCTAATGACTCTGGATTATCTTAAAAATTTTGGATTAAAAGATCATCCCTTCAGGCTCACCCCTGACACCTCTTACTTTTTTCCTTCAGAGAAACACACGAGCGCCCTTGAAGTCCTGAAGTATGCCCTCGCCAGAGGAGAAGGCTTTTTAGTGTTGACAGGAGAACCTGGTACAGGCAAAACCCTTCTTCTTCGCATCTTGCTTGAGGAACTACCTGCTGATCGCGAAGTAGCTTTAATACTTTCACCCACTCTTTCTCCTAAAGAGCTTCTTAAGGCCATTCTTGAAGACCTAAACATTCCTTTTTCTACTGAAGAAAGCAAAGAACAACTCCTACGCAGATTTAAGGACTATCTGCTCAGTCTCGCCCAAGAGGGAAAGACGCTCCTTTTAATAATCGATGAAGCCCAAAATCTCCCGACAGAAAGTCTTGAAGAGCTAAGGCTTCTCTCAAACCTCGAAACAGACAAAAAAAAGCTTGTTCAAATTCTTCTGGTGGGTCAACCCGGGCTAGCTGACAAACTCAACTCTAAAGAGTTATCTCAACTACTTCAGCGTATAACTGTCTGGGAAAAGCTTTCTCCGCTTAACCAAGAAGAGATTTTAGAATACCTGAACTTCCGCTGGCACCGGGCAGGTGGACACAGCTTAAAACTTGAAAACAAAGCTTTGAAAGTTTTATATCGTGAAAGCGGCGGGATCCCTCGGCTACTCAATAAGATTATGGATAGAGCAGTTCTTTTCGCTGCTGCTGAAAAGAAAAAAAAGATAGACTCAAAAGTTTTGAAAGAAGCATTAGTAAGTTTAAATCCTTATAAAAGGAATATAGAGTTCAAATCAAAGTTTGTTATTTTACTAATAGGTGTTTTAATATTAATAGCATTTGGTCTAACAATATCCTATTGGATTTTGGGATTATGAAAAAGCTTCTTATAGTAAAAAAAGAAGAAGATAGTTACTTATTCGCAAAACTGGCTAAACGCGGTAGCAAATATATTCTTCTTGAGGCTCCTCAAAAAACTAGCTTAAAAAAACTTAAAGGAAAACAAGTAATTGCTGTCAAATACTTCCCAGAGCTTTACCTAGGGCGAGAAACTTTGCCAACAGGCCCTAAAGAGCTTATAGAGCTTCAATTAAGAGAACGTTTAAAGGAATTAGGTATCTTTGAAGGAACACCATTAATAATTTTTCATATTAAAGAAGATCTTAAAACTCAGTTAGAAGTAAATTTCGTAGCTATTAATAAATTTCCAGTAGAAGAAATTATTAGTGATTTCCAACAATATGAAACCGAAATAAAAGTATTAACAGCTACTCAGCTGGCAACTTGTTATCTCACTTTACAGGAAACAGATTCTCCGGTTATCAGCGTCTATATTGATAAAGACTATGGCTTCCTGGCTATAACCGGATTTAAAAACATTCATTACTTGCGCTCTATTAAGCCCATACCCGGTTCTCTGCTCACTTCAGCTCAGGTGGAAGAAGCACTTCTTGCTGTTATGGATTACGGAGACCGCGTTCTTGGTCTCAATCTTAAAGGAATTATTGCCTATGGCCCAAAAAGGGAACTCCTTCCAGAAACTTCTTTGCCACTAATAAGGCCGGACTTCTCTTTTATTGAAGAGAGCTTTTTAGACACTGCCTTAGAGTATCCTGAATTTTTCGGCCTCCCTTTCGTTCCTCAAGAACTTAACCTCCTCCCCGCTGACTACCAGCAGTATCAGAAGCATTTTTCCATAATTAGAAAAATCACATTTGCAATGCTTGTCGGCTCCATTTTAAATTACGGAATCTGGTTTTATTATTATCCAAAAGTGGAAAAAATTAAAAAAGAGCATTACACCATTAAAAGCGAGCTAAATAAAGAACTTGAAAAATTCAATAAGATGATTTCTCCAAAAGAAATAAAGTTAATTGAAGAAGAAGCTAAAATTTACGAAAAGTATAGGAAAACATTTAAGCTTAACGAATTTTTGGCCTGGTTATCTACAATAACACCTACTGGCGTAGTTATCACAGAAACCTCGGGAAAGGGGAATAATCTTTTAGTTAAGGCTGAATGCAAAGGAGATTTTCATTACACACAACAACAACTTACCCTATTTTTGGCTAATCTAAAGGAACGAATAGATATAAACGAAAATCAAATAAAACTTCTTTATGATCAAAATAAAAGAGAAGGAAACTTAATAATTAAAGGAATATACCAAAGATTTTAAAATGAAAATGCTAAAAATTTTTGATAAATACAAAACGATTTTAGGAATATTTACTATTTGCATAATTTTTGCAGTTTCAGGGGGCTTAGCTTTTAAAAACTGGGAAGAATATAACTATTATTTAAAAGTAAATCAAAAATTAGAACAAGAACTAAAAATTCAAAAAACAAATAATCAAAAAATAAAAGACTTTATAGAAAAATATAAACCTAAAAACATAGTACGATCAAATATAGAAATTAACGCAATAGTTAATAACCAGAGAATACTATCTTTATATTTAGATAGTTTATATGATAAAAATTCCTATTTATTTATAAAATCATTTACATTCAAAAAGGTATGTCAGAAAGATTTTTGTTTTAGAGTATTAAAATTATCAGGAGAAAAGATAGAATTTTTTTAATAAAAATGATAAAACTAAAAAACGTCAACATAATTATAATGTGGATAATGATATTCACAACATTCTTATCGATAAGCATAGCAATATGGCAAATTAACAGTAAATACAATAAAATTAATAACACATTAAGAGCAAAAACCATTGTTCTACCCCAAAAAAACAAAACAAACGAAAGATTCATAATATCCGGAGAAATTTTTGAACTAAACAACAAGCAAAAATTTATTAACCAAAAGACAAATAAAAAACAAATATTGCTATTATCAGGGATCTTAGTAATAAACAATAAAAAAGCTTGTATAATAAATGGAATGTTTTTAAAAGAAGGTGACACAATAAAGAATATTAAAATAATAAAAATTTTCCACAATAAAGTTGAAATAGAAATTAATGGTCAAAATATAAACATAAAACCAGGAGAAAAAATTATAGTATAAAATAGACGAGGCAAATTATGAAAAAAAGCATAGCGATCTTATTTATTATATTCGCACTTACTGCGTGTGCAAGCCAACAAACAATTCCACCAAAAAAAACGGATAATTTACCACAAATAAACCTGCCAGTGGCGCCTCAAAAAGAAACAGAAAACAATTTAACACTATCTAATCTAAAACCTATATTCAAAAAACTATCGCCTATTGAAAAAGAAAAAATAAGCATTTCTGTTATCAATGAAGATTTTGAAAAAATACTGGCTTTAATTGCTAGAACCGCTGATTTAAATCTCATTATTGATAATGATATAAAAAAAGAACTACCTGAAGAGCAAAAATTTATAACTATAAATCTAAACAATGTAACACTAAAGAATGCATTAGATGTTATTACACGCCTTACAGGCACAACATATAAAATAAAAGATGGAATTATTTATGTTAAACTATACGACGAAAAGTTATTTGACCTAAACTTTTTAACAACAGTACGAAAAGTTAACTACAATATCGGAGGCGATGTCTTAGGAGGTAATCAAGACAATCAGAATACAAGTAATCCCTTAAAAGGAGAAATAGAACTCAGTGGAAACTCAAAGGAAAATGACATATTTTCAATAATAGAAAAAAATATCAAAAATTTATTATCAAAAAATGGCAAATACATATTAAATAAGTATACAGGCACATTATATGTAAGAGATAAAGCAGAAAATTTAAGAAGAATATCAAATTTTATTAACAAGGTAAAAGAAAAGTACTCAAAACAAGTATTAATAGAGGCAGAAATAATCGAAGTAAACCTAAACAAAAACTATCAACTTGGAATTAACTGGCAAAATATTTTACAAAATGATTTAAAGAATACACTACATTTAAGTAGCACAACTAGTTTTTTATGGAACAATTCAGGAGCTTTCACTTTTACCCTTACAGGAAACCCTTATTTTAATATAATTGTAAATGCTATAGAAAAGTATGGACAAGTAAAAATAGTTTCTAATCCGAGAATCAGAACTCTACATGGCCAACCAGCTTTTATAGGAGTTGGAAAATCTATCGCATATATTAAAGAAATAACAAAAGAAACAACATCATCTGAAGGAATAACTACTGCAAGTACAAACATTGAAACTAGTTCTATTTTTGATGGTTTAGCCTTCAAAGTAACTCCGTATATTGATGACAAAAATAATATATTACTATCTATAGTACCTATAAAAAGTGATATTATTAGCTTAGAAAAAAGCAAAATAGCCGATTATGAAATAACCCTTCCAGAAATAAGCCTTCGCGAAACAAGCACCGTCGTAAAAACCAAAAATAATGATTTAATTGTCATAAGTGGCCTAATAATGAATAAAAACGAAAAAAATAATAATAGTGTTCCCGTAATAAGCAACATACCTATTATCGGAAACATATTCAAAAGCAAAGAAGAATCGTCATCAAAAGTAGAACTAATAATTCTAATAAAGGCTAGCATAATAAAATGAGCAAATTATTTGAGGCTATAAGAAAATTACAAGAAAACCAACAGACAGAATTTTCTATCAAACCTAACAATCTCAATAGAGAAAAAGAAAATCAGACTAAAAAAAATAAAATTTATCTATATATAATAATTTGTTCATTGCTACTAGGGTGTCTAGTATTAATGTTATTTTTTACTTTTGAACAAAAACCTTTAAAAAGACAAACCAAGTTAACCAACAGACAATCAATAAAAAAACCGATACCTCAAAACAACTATATACACATTTTCAAAAAACAAAATATCTCTTCAGTAGAACAAAATTTTCAACAACCCCAAAAAAATAAAAACCAAAAAACTTTATCTCAAAAGGAAAATGTTAAAAAAATTGAAACTCAAAATACTATAAAAACAAAAGAAAAACAAATAATTAACAGCACGATTAAAAACAAATTCAATCAAGAAAAACTCACACAAAAAGATTTAGCAAAAGAAAGGAGAACACTATCTTTATTACAGGACAATAAAACATTGACAAAAAACAATATAAAAGTTAATAACAATACAACAAACAAACAATTCAAAATTTCTTCTAACATTAAAAACCAGTTTAACAATTATCTTTTACTCGCCGAAGAAGCTCGCCAAAGTGGCCAGTACGAAAAAGCTATTTATTATTACCAACAGGCTTTAGCTGAAGAAAAAGACACACAAAAAAAGGCTGATATTTTAAACAATATGGGAGCTATCTACTTATTACAAAATAAACCATATTTAGCACAAATAACTCTTGAAAAAGCTGTTAAGATATCTGACGATCCTTCAATTATCTATAATTTAGCCATTGCCTATTTAAAACAACAAAAAACTAAAAAAACTTGTTCCTTATTAAATAACGCTAAAAATCTTACCCCTGAATTAATTTCTATTAAGTTAAGATTTTGTTCTAATTAGCAGTTTTTCTGCACTCATGTCTGTAAATAGCATCAAGAATGCCATTAACAAAAGAAGCAGATTCATCTGAGCCAAAAGATTTAGCCAGCTCTATGGCTTCATTTATAGAAACTCTTTCAGGAATATCAGGCCGATAGAGTAATTCATAAGTGGCCAGTCGTAATATATTTCTATCGGTAGCAGACATGCGTGACAATTTCCAGTGTTTGGCATATTTTTCAATTATTTTATCAATTTCTTCCTGTTTTTCGGCCACTCCGTTTACCAACTCCTTCGCAAACTCTAAAACCTTAGGCGATGGGTTAAAGTACCCTTCATAGGTAGCAAAGGCTTCATTGAAGGGGACTCCGGCCACGTCTGCCTGGTAAAGTATTTGTACGGCTATTTCGCGAGCTTTTCGGCGCAAACCCATTATAACTTCCTCAAAAGATTGGCCATCTCTAAAGCAACCATAGCCGCATCAAAGCCTTTATTTCCAGCCTTAGTACCGGCCCTTTCTATAGCTTGTTCGATATTGTCTGTGGTCAAAATACCAAAAGCTATGGGCACATTCATTTCAAGCATAACCTGAGCAATCCCTTTGCTGGCTTCGGCAGCCACATAATCAAAATGAGGGGTTGCTCCTCTAATAATAGTGCCCAAACAAATAAGGGCATCATATCTTTCTGATTGGGCCATTTTCTTGGCCACCAAAGGTATTTCAAAAGAACCGGGCACCCACACTACTTCTATATTGCTATCAGAGACCCCGTGTCTTTTTAAGGCATCAAGAGCACCTTCAAGGAGTTTTTTAGTTATAAGGCTATTGAAACGCCCTGCTATTATACCAAACCTAAGACCTTCTCCCTTAAATTCACCCTCTATAGTTTTTAGATTATTCATAAAACCTCCACTTAAAATTTTTCCTTAAAAACCGTCAATAAATGACCCATCTTCTCACATTTACACTTTAGATAACGATAGTTTTCTTCATGAGGTCTTATCTCTATAGGTACACGTTCTACTACTTCGAGACCATAACCAGCAAGCCCTATCAACTTTTTGGGATTATTGGTCATTAGCCGCATCTTTTTAACACCTATATCTCTTAAAATTTGGGCTCCTATCCCATAATCTCTTAAATCTGGCTTAAAACCTAGGGCTTCGTTGGCTTCTACAGTATCTTTGCCCTGGTCTTGTAAAACATACGCTCTTAACTTGTTTAAAAGACCTATACCTCTGCCTTCTTGCCTCAAATAAAGAAGTACGCCTCGACCTTCTTCGGCAATCATTTCTAAAGCTCTAACAAGCTGAGGCCCGCAATCACAACGAAGGGAACCGAAAACATCTCCTGTTAGGCATTCCGAATGAACTCGAACAAGAATCGGCTCTTCCGTTACTTCACCCATAACTAACGCTACATGAGTAAAGGGATCAATCAAATTCGTATATGCTAGGAGCCTAAACTCTCCCCAGGGAGTGGGAAGCCTTGTTTCCACCTCCCTTTTGACTAAACATTCATTTCTTAAGCGATAGGCTATAAGATCTTTAATTGTTACAATTTTAAGATTGTGCTTGGCGGCAAATTTTTCAAGGTCAGGCATACGAGCCATACTTCCGTCATCATTCATTATCTCACAAATAACGCCAGCTGGTTTCAAACCAGCAAGCCGAGCTAAATCCACCGAAGCTTCAGTATGGCCTGCCCTCACCAACACCCCCCCATCGCGGGCCATTATTGGAAAAATGTGGCCAGGCGTTACTATATCTTCTGGACCACTTTTAGGATCAATAGCTACCTTAATAGTATGGGCTCGATCATGAGCCGAAATACCAGTGGTAACACCGTGGCGTGCTTCAATAGAAACTGTGAAAGCGGTGTCAAATTTGGTTCCATGGCGTTTGGGTTGAAAGGGTAGCTGGAGTCTTTCTACATCTTCTTTGGTAAGGGTCAAGCAAATCAGGCCTCGGCCGTATTTGGCCATAAAGTTTATAGCTTCGGGAGTAACCTTTTCCGCAGCCATTACCAGATCGCCTTCGTTTTCACGGTCTTCATCATCGGTGACAATGATCATCTTTCCGGCTTTTATATCCTCTAGTGCCTCTTCAATACTAGATATAGGCATAAGCCCTCCTTGCCTTTATGAATCTTTGCCCATTATACATTTATTAGCCGTAAGGCCAATCGGATAGATAAATTTTTTACTTGCCTTTAAACATAAATTTTATGCTAAAAATATAAAAAAGCACTAAGGGGCAAATCTTGGAGAAAAAAGAAGTTGACGTAGTTATTGTCGGTGGAGGCAAAGCTTGCCGGGAACTTTTAGCCCTCCTAGAAGAATACGAACCTAAACATTTACATCTCGTGATCTTAGGTGTAGCCGATATTAATCCTCAAGCTCCAGGTTACCTTTATGCTCAAAAAAAGGGCTACTGTGTTTCTACGGATTTTCGGGAATTATTTAAAAAATTCCCTCATATAGACCTAGTAATTGAACTTACCGGCTCAGATGAAGTTCTTGAGAAAATTTTTAAAACTAAACCTCCTAAAACCAAAGTTATTGATCACTTAGGCGCTCGTCTTTTTTGGGAAATTATTTCTATATTACAGGAAAAAAATTTATATGAAAGAAGATTACAACAACTAGAAGGAATGAAACTCTATATTGATATAATCGCTCAGTTTGCTCACGAAATGAGAAATCCTATATTAGTAATAGGTGGATTATGTAAAATATTATCAAAGCTAGAAAAAATAGATCCAAAAACTAAAACATATATTAATGCCATAATCAAAGAAGTTAACAGACTAGAAAAATTAATGGATAGACTAACATTTATTAGTAAACCATTACAATTAAATCTAAAATTAGTATCTCTAAATCAGTTAGTACGAAAAGTAGTAGAAAATTTCAAAAGAGAACTGCCCCCTAACATTAAAATAAAACTTGATTTAGAAGAAGACATTCCAGAAATTTTTTTAGATGAGGAATTTATCTCTCAATCATTATATGAGTTACTACAAAATGCCAAAGACGCTATGGAAAAAACGGGAGGAGAAATATTAGTAAAAACTAAACTATGTTATGACGAAGTAGCCATAGTAGTAAAAGATGAAGGTCCTGGAATGGAAAAAAATATATTGGAAAAGGCTACCATGCCATTTTTTACGACCAAAGCCCAAGGAACAGGTTTTGGACTTTTTTTTGTGCAAAAAGTGGTTAAAACCCATGGAGGGGTTTTACACATTTTGAGCGAACCAGGAAGAGGAACTACCGTAGTGATGGAATTACCAGTAAGAATGTTTTATCCAATACCACCGGTATAAACAAAAAATTGCTTCATTGAGGAAAGCTGGAGCCGGCGGAGGGAGTTGAACCCTCAACCCCGGGATTACAAATCCCGTGCTCTGCCGATTGAGCTACGCCGGCTGGCCTTATAAGAAATAACATGTTCCCCGAAAAAGGCAACTCAAACGTTGTTTTCAAATACGGCAAAACAAATATGAAAGAAACTTATAAATCAATTTAGCCGCAAAAAAAGGAGAACGATTATCTGCGGGTAAGAGTTCTACCACATCAAAACCTACTACGTTTAATCCGGCAAGCTCTTTCAAAATAACCAGGGCATCGTACCATTTCAGCCCCCCTGGTTCCGGTGTACCCACTCCAGGCACTTCTGAAGGATCAAATCCATCAAGATCTATAGTTACATAAACCGACCGGCTACCAATCCTTTGGGAAATCTTTTGGGCGATAGAATGAGGTTTAAACACCACATCTTTAGCCCAGAAAATCTCAAGCCCCTTATCACGGACAAACTCCATTTCTTCGCGAGAAATAGCACGAATTCCTATGGGGAAAAGCTCTATTCCATACTCTAAAGCTCGTCTCATAGTGCAAGCATGTGAATAAGGGCTTCCTTGATAGCTCTCTCGCAGATCTGCGTGAGCGTCTATTTGTACTACGCAAAGACCAGGATGTTTTTCGGCCAAAATCTCTATTGGGGCCAGGCTGACCGTATGCTCTCCACCAAGCACTACTGGAAACATATTTCTTTCAAGGTATGGCTTAAGACGCCTTTTTAGCTCCTCAAGCATATTTTGTGGAGCTATGGGGAGTTCTTCTTCGGGTAAGGTAAGAAAAGGAGCTTTCTGATAAACCTCGCAATCTGTTTCTTCGTCGTAGAACTCAAGATAAGGGCTTGCCTCTATGATACGACGCGGGCCAAAACGCGTACCAGGATAAAAAGATGTCGTAGCGTCATAAGGTGCTGGCAAAAAAACTATTTTGGCCGATTCAGGATTTTCCGATAACCCTAGAAAAGTCATTTTACGCAATAAAGGCCGGGACAAAACCCGGCCTTTTAAGTTTCCTTATTTAAAAGTCTTCTTAAACAGTAAACTGATTGCGTTCAGCCCGAATAAAGCGTTCCACAGTTCTTATTGAGCGGGGAAATTCAAGGCCACGATCAAGCACTTTTATCTCACTCTTTTTGACCTCAAAAATTTTAGTAATGTCACGAATAGCCTTATCCACATCAAAATCCTTACAAGAGAAGATATCTACACTCATGTAAAGCTTTTCTGGAAAAGTGTGAATGCTTATGTGGCTTTCAGCAATAATTACGAAACCAGATATGCCCCAATCTTCTGGTACCGGTGCGTGGTACTTGAAAACATAAGGGGGCATAATTTTTGTCATTTCAATTTCAGCGGGATAATTGCTCAAGAAATCGTAAATAAAGTCGATATCCATGAGCTTTTCCCTATTGCACCCATAGCCGTCTAAAATCAAGTGTTGACCAAAACCGTATTCTATTTTTTCCATGGCCGTCCCTCCTAAACAAAATTTAAAAAGTGGGCGGAGATACCACCCACAGGATTTGGGCCATGGAGCGCCCCACGTTCTCTACGAAATGGCGCTTGTCGGCCCGAAAGTAAAAACACTCACCCTGACGGAGCTTTTCTGCTCGTGCTCCTATCCAGAGCTTGACCACTCCTTTTAAAACAAAACCAAACTCTTCGCCCTCGTGGGGCGCATCCGGTGTGGTCTTCTCTCCGGGTTTTAATGTTACTAACACCGGCTCCATTGTTTTCTGACCTGATCCCGGGATCAAAAATTCAATTCCACTTCCTTCTATTTTTTGGCGATCTTCCTTACGAAAGACCACCCTTTCTGCAGTTTCTTCTTTAAAAAACGTAGCTAAATCAGTTCCCAAAACATCTAAAATGTCTTTCAAAGTTACTATCGAGGGATAAGTTAAATCCCTCTCAAGCTGCGATATATAACCTTTAGTTAAACCAGCCCTGCTGGCTAACTCTTCTTGCGTGAGATCGTTTGCTATTCTCAATTTTCTAATTTTTTCTCCTATTTTCAGCATATTGGGGCTTCAAGCCCGCCCTCCTAAATCAATAAACCTGAACCGGCCCTTGGCAAGACCTGGTCCAGGTTTTGATTACAATCTTTAAACAAAAAGTTTAATGTTAGTGTGCGGCGTTCATATAAAAAACATTTTAGAACTTGTCAAGAATTAAACTCAAAATTTTAGGCTTTGATACGAGAAAATATTTAACTTTTCAATACCCCTCTGAAAAGTCACAAGCAGAGCAAGGTTTTAACATACGCACACAAATAGACTCTCCCTCTTTTAGCACATCTTGGCCCTCAGGAAGAATGGCCAGGGCATCAGCTTGTCCTACGTAACTTAAACGACTTTTAAAAGGTAGAGCTTGAAACCAGAGACAATTTTTTTTGCGAAGAATTTTTCCAAAGAAAAATTGAGTCCACTCCCTCTCACCGGAAAGTCTTTGGCGATTCAAAGCTTTTATAGTGGGGAAAGGATTCATTCCCCGGCCGCAAAGCCTCAAAAGCCCTGGTAAAGCCAAGTTTAAGAAAGCCATCTGATTAGACGGTGGCCCACCAGGAAGACAAAAAATCACTTTTTCTCCAATTTTGCCAAAAGAAATGGCTTTTCCAGGGCCAATGCGCACGTAGTTAAAAATCTCTTGCCAGCCAAGTTCTTTAAGAACTCTCAAGACCAAATCTTTAGGGCCTTTCCAGGCACCCCCACTGGTAATCAAAACATCATTTTCTAAAAGGGCTTCTTCAACAGCAATTTTTAACTGCGATTTTTCATCACTGATTAAGGCCCAGGATACAGGAAAGTCAAAGTGATTACACCAGCTAACAAGTGTAACCAGATTGCTGGCGTAGAGTTTTCCGGGCTCAAGTGGGCTTCCCGGAGCTACCACTTCATCTCCAGTAGCAATTATCTTTACTCTGGGACGAGAAAATACTTTGACTTTATCAAAGCCAGCGGCGGCCAGGAGCCCCACTTCTGTAGGAGAAAGAAAGGTACCGCTTTCTAAAATAATTTCTTCTTTAAGAAGGTCGTCACCTTTTTTGATAACATTTATGCCTTCTGGTGCATCGGCCAGAGCCAAAACACTTTCTCCTTCAAGACGACTAAACTCTTCGGCCAAGACGGCATTGGCTCCTGTGGGCAAAGGGGCACCGGCTGTAATCCTCACGCAAGTGCCAGGCAAAACTTCAAAATCTTCGTCTCCGCCAGCAAAAATCTCGCCAATAAGCTTAAGGATAACGGGATCTTCGGGATTAGCCGCGGAAATGTCTTCAGCTCTTACGGCATAGCCATCTTTTAAGGAAACGTCTCGGTTAGGTACATCTACCCTGGATTTTACGTCTTCAGCCAGAACAAAACCTCTGGCTTTCCACACGGGCAAATAAATTGGTTTAAGAGGACTTAAATGTTTGGCAATAAGGGAAAGCGCTTCTCTAAAAGAAATCATTTTTTATTCTCTCTTCAATTTTTGATAGCGGGCTCGTACTTTCAATCACTAAATCCGGAAAAATTTTCTCCGGTAAATCTTTTTGATAACATCTAAGGAGATCTTTGGCGAGCCTTTCGTCTTTCAACCTTTTGCTTAAGCGCTCAAGCAAAACTTCTTGCGGAACAGTAACCCAGATAACCCGGTCAAAAATTTTTTCCCAGCTGCCCTGGTAAAGAAGGGGGATCTCCGCTACTAAAAGCGGCTTGTCTTTATTTTTTTCAAACCAGTCAAGAAGGCTTTTTTTAACCAACGGATGAAAAATCTCCTCAAGGGTTTTTTTTGTTTTCGGATCAGCCAACATAGCGTGAAGGAGCTTGCGGCGGTTAAGCTGACCTTCTTTAGTCAAAAAATCTTTACCTAATTTTTTCACTACCAGGTGGAACCCAGGCTTACATGGTTGAGAGAGGCGTTTCACCTCTTCATCAGCAGAAAAAACTGGCACTCCTTTTTGGGCAAAAATAGAAAGTACTGTGGTTTTTCCCGCCGCTGGCGGGCCAGTTATGGCTATTTTAATAGGATTAGAGTGTTCCATGAAAGCCTGTCCGATTACAAGTTTGGCTCTTAACCGTAAGGTGATTATAATGTTTTTATAGCCTCAATAGGGAGGGATAGCTAGTGCCTGTTAGCGTTACACTTATCAAAAAAATCAGCGAGACTCCTCCAGAACTTCGCGAAATCTTTTTCTCCCTTCTGGAGGAGATGGAACAACAACGCAAAGAGCTTGAGAACCAGGTCACCAAAGAAGAATTTAACGAGCTCAAAGAAGTAATAAAAGAACAATCCAAAATAATAGCAGACCTGATCAATACCCAGAAACGGAGTGAGGAACGCTTGACCAAGCTAGAAATCACTATGCAGGAACTAGCCGAAGCCCAGAAGAGAACCGAGAAAGAAATAGCCAAATTGACGCGAGGCCTTCAGCGCACCAGAAAAGAACTCGGTGGCCTTGCGCGTAGTGTTGCTTATGCTTTAGAAAATGAAGCCTTTCGCTACCTTCCTACGTTTCTAAAAAAGACCCACGACATTGAAATCATTGATCGTCTCATTAGAACCACCGTCCAAAATGAAGAGGTGGACATATTTGCCAGGGTGCGACTAAATGGCAAAGAAGCCATTTTAGTGGGGGAGGCGGTTTTAAAACTAGATGACGCCTCTAAGTTTAAAAATTTGTGGAAAAAAGTGAATGTAGTCAGAGAAGAATTTGGCGGAGAAGTGATCCCGCTAATCATTACCCACTTTGCTAAACCGGAAATACTTGAACGAGCCCAAAAAGCCGGTATCATCGTAGTTCAAAGTTACGAATGGATTAATTCTTGACCTGGCGCAACTCACTTAAAATCTCCTCAAAATCTTCCGGCAAAGGGGCCTCAAAAGAAAGTTCTTTTCCTGTGACAGGATGCTTAAAAGCCAAACGATATGCATGAAGCATCTGCCGCCTGGCCTTAGGGCCGTGAGGCCTTGCTCCACCGTAGAGTTCATCACCCACTATGGGATGGCCTATTGAAGCCAGGTGGACCCTTATTTGATGGGTACGCCCGGTTTTGGGCTCAACTTCAAGAAGTGCTGCCTTAGGAAACCTTTCCCGCACCCGATAAAAAGTTAGGGCCTCACGGCCAGTTTTGGCGTGAACGGACATCTTTTGCCGATTAACTGGATGACGCCCGATAGGCTTTTCTATTTTTCCTGCTGAAAGCCTTGGGACACCGTGCACCAGAGCCAGATAAATCTTTTTTATCTCGCGGTCTTTAAACATCTGAGTCAAGGCCTGATGGGTCTTATCATCTTTAGCCACCACCAGAAGGCCTGAGGTATCTTTGTCAAGGCGATGGACTATTCCTGGCCTCAATTCCCCGCCGATACCAGAAAGATCTTTAAGCCTGGCCAAAAGCCCGTGAACAAGAGTTCCCTCGTAGTGCCCAGCCCCTGGATGTACCACCACCCCAGGCGGCTTATTTATCACCGCCAAGTGTTTATCTTCGTAAAGTATTTCAAAGGGAACTTCCTCTTCGGGTTTTATTTCCAGTGGCTTTGGCGCCGGCACAAAAACTTCTATGATCTCGCCTGCCTTGATTTTGTGCCTTGGCTTTGAAACTACTTTGCCGTCTATTTTCACGTGGCCATTTTCAATGATTTTTTTCGCCTGCGAGCGGGTGAGCTCGGAAATATTTTCAGCCAAAAAGACATCAAGGCGCTTACCTTCATCAGCAGGCAAAACTTTAAGTTCAAAAGTTTTCCCCTGGTTCATGAAGAAAGGCGGCCTCTGGCTTTGTCTTTGATTACACGGTGATAGGCCCAGTCTTCAAGGATAGATTCTATTTCTTCCTCGGAAAGATGAGAAATTTCGTAGAGGCCTTTTTCTTTTCGCTGCCTTTCAGCTTCATAAAGAATAATCCCTGTAGCGACAGAAACGTTAAGGCTTTGCACCATGCCGTGCATGGGTATTTTCACCACTGCGTGGGCAAGCTCTCGCACGGTTTCAGAAATACCTTCAAGTTCGTGCCCCACGATAATAACTGTGGGCCGGGTATAATCTACCTCACGAAAGTCAATAGTTTCCGGGAAAAGCCCGGTGGCCACCAGTTGAAACCCCTGGTCTCGCAACTTAGTAAGGGCCTCTTTTACTTTTTCTTCCCGGTGTAGTAAAAGCCAACGGTGGGCCCCACAGGTAATGGCGTCATTTATGGGAAGCTCGCCCTCATGAAAATAATGCACGTGAAGCACGCCTACGGCATCGGCGGTACGCAAAATGGCGCTTACATTGTGATAATTCACCACCCGCTCAAGAAAAAGGCGTAAATCAGGCTGACGTCTTTCAAGGACCTCTTTTATGCGCGCCAGTCTTTCTGGAATAACCAAAAAATCCTTCATAAAGGCCTCCCTTTGGGGTATGATTTTTAGCCGAAAATGTTTCCTTTGCAAAATTTATTATTCAACAAAGCCAAAAGGAGATAGCCTATGATTCCACGTTATACCCGCGAGGTAATGGCCAAACTATGGAGCCCAGAAGAAAAGTTAAGGGCCTGGCTCCTGGTGGAAGTGCTAGCCGCTGAAGCCTGGGCCAAGCTTGGAAAAGTCCCAGAAAGCGCCATAAAAGTTATTCAGGAAAAGACAAAGCCTTTTCTCGAAGAAGGCTTTAGCCCTGAAGACGTAGCCAAGGTAGAAGAAATTGAGCGTGAGACCCGCCACGATGTTATCGCCTTCTTAACTTACATGGAACGCGTAATCGGCCCTGAAGGCCGCTATCTCCACCTGGGCATGACTTCTTCTGATATGCTAGATACGGCTATGGCCTGGCTCATGAAACGGGCCATGGAAATCATCACAGAAGACACAGACGAACTCCTTCAAGTCCTTAAACGCCGCGCTCTTGAACACAAAGATACAGTCATGATTGGCCGCACTCATGGTATTCACGCTGAGCCCATAACTTTTGGCTTAAAGTTTGCCTTATGGTATGAAGAGATGCGCCGCAATAAAAAGCGCCTTGAAGCCGCCCTTGAGACGATTTCTTACGGCAAAATCTCAGGAGCCGTAGGCACCTTTGCCCATATTGAACCTGAAGTTGAGACCTATGTTTGCGAAAAAATGGGCCTTAAACCCGAGCCGGTCTCAAACCAGGTGGTTCAGCGAGACCGCTACGCTGAGTACATGGCCGCGCTGGCGGTGCTGGCGGGCACGGTAGAAAAAATTGCCACCGAGATAAGGCATCTTCAGCGCACGGAAGTACTTGAGGCCGAAGAGTTTTTTGCCAAAGGCCAAAAAGGTTCCTCGGCTATGCCGCACAAACGAAACCCTATCCTTTCAGAAAATCTGTGCGGCTTAGCACGCATGGTGCGCGGCTATGTCATGCCTGCCCTTGAAAACGACGCCCTTTGGCACGAGCGCGATATAAGCCATTCTTCGGTTGAGAGGGTAATAGTGCCAGATGCTACCACTCTTTCTGACTTTATGCTCAAGCGCTTAACCGGCATGCTTGATAAGCTTGTAGTTTACCCCGAACGCATGCAAAGGAATTTAAACTTGCTAAGGGGGCTAATTTATACCCAGCCGCTTCTTTTAGCCCTAACTGAAAAGGGCCTTCCACGACAGGAGGCCTATGTTTTGGTTCAGCGAAGGGCCATGGAAGTTTGGGAAGATGAAAACAAAACCTTTCCTGAAGTGGTAAAAAGTGACCCTGAGATAACCAGGCATATTTCTTCTGACGAATTAGAAAAGATTTTTGACCTTAACCACTACCTGCGGCATGTGGATACTATTTTTAGGCGGGTTTTTGGCTAATGCGTTTCCCGGTAGTGGCGGCTCTTTTACTTAAAGATGGCAAGGTGCTCTTAACCCAGAGGCCCCCTGGCAAGATAAGAGCAGGTTTTTGGGAATTCCCTGGGGGAAAACTTGAGAAAGGGGAAACTTTAGAAAAGGCCCTTGAACGTGAGATATTAGAAGAGCTCGGCCTCAAAGTTGCGGTAGGACAAAAGCTAGCTGAGGTTGACTTTAACTATCCTGAAGCAGCAATAACCCTTCATTGTTTTCGGTGTGAAATTCTTTCAGGCACACCTCAGGCCCTTGAAGGACAAAAAATTGGCCTATTCTTGCCTTCTGATATAGAAAATTTGTCACTGGCACCAGCAGATAAATTATTATGGCAAGAAATAAAGAAAACTCTTGAATCTGGTAGCCAACAATGAACTTATTTACGCGCGCTAAAAACATCATTTTTTCTCCCAAAGAAGAATGGCAGGTTATAGCGCAAGAAAACCTAACCTTAACAGACCTTTATTTCAATTATGCCCTGATTTTTATTTTCGCTGTATTTATTGCCAGCTCTTTTGGATTGGTCTTGTTTAGCAATTTACCCATGACCTCTAACCTCCTGGCAAGGCAATTAATTTTAAGTGCTTTAATGGGAGTGGGGAGTCTTTTTGTCATGGCCTATATAGTTGACTTTTTGGCCCCTCGTTTTGGAGGCGAAGCTGATATTTTGGCGTCTCATAAATTGGCGGTCTTTTCTTCTACCCCTGGTTGGGTAGGTGGGCTTTTAAGTATTTTCCCACCGGCTATTATCTTGGGGCTTTTTTTAAGCCTATACGGAATTTATATATTCTACCTGGGAGTACCTATTATTAAAAAAATTCCTCAAGAAAAAGCAGTCGTTTTTACAATAGTGGTTACTTTGATAACTATAGTCTTTTTTTCTTTGATAAGTTTGTTATTAAGTCCCTTTTTCGTGCATATAAATTGAACAAATGAACCCTCTAATAGAAATAAGACATCTATTTTTTTGGTATGGAAACCGTTTGGTGTTAGAGGATATTAACCTTGATATTAATCAGGGAGACTTTCTGGCTATCCTCGGGCCGAATGGTTCAGGGAAAACCACTTTATTGAAATGTATTTTGGGCCTACTTAAACCCCAAAAGGGCGAGATAAGGCTTTTTGGAATACTTGTTGAAAAATTTAAAGAAAAATGGCGTCTGGGATATGTGCCCCAAAGGGCTACCGCTTTGGTGGACCCGGTTTTCCCCCTATCCGTAGAAGAAGTAGTAGGCTTTGGTCTTATCCCTAAAAAAAGATTCCCTCGTTTTTTTACCCGAGAAGACCGAAAGGCCATTTACCAGGCTCTTAAACGCGTAGAAATGGAGAAATATCTTCATCATCGTCTTTCAAATCTCTCTGGTGGGCAACAACAACGAGTATTTATTGCCAGGGCCATAGTAAGTTATCCTGAAATACTTATTCTTGATGAACCTACCACAGGGATTGATGCTGCCACTCAAGAACGCTTTTACGATCTACTTGCTGAACTTAACCAGAAAGGATTGACTATTGTCATTGTTACTCACGATATAGGCATAGTGAACAAACACGTTAAACAAGTAGCTTGTTTAAATCGCAGGCTGGTTTATCATGGCACACATGAAGAATTTTGTTCCTCACCAAGGCTCCAGCAAATTATCGGTGAACATCATCTGGTAATCCATAGACACTGATGATTTTAGAACTTTTACAATACGACTTTTTTAGGCGGGCCATTTTGGCCGGTGGTTTTCTGGCCTGGGCGGCCTCTATCCTCGGAATCTTTTTAATACTCCGAAAAGACGCCATGATGGGCCATGGTCTTACCCATATCGCCTTTGCCGGTGTGGCTCTGGCTTTGTTTTTAAACATTTTGCCCTTCCCGGTAGCCCTGATTTTTTCAACCATCGCGGCCTTTATTATCCTAAAGGTACGCGAAAAAGTTGGGCTTTATGGCGACACAGCGGTAGCCATTATATCAAACCTAGGCCTGGCCGCTGGCATTTGCCTAGCTACTCTGGGGAAGAATTTTAACGTCTCTTTGCTTTCCTATCTTTTTGGAAATATCCTAGCCGTAAGCCTTTTTGAGCTTTATCTTTCTTTGGCTCTGGCTGGGGTAGTAATAGCCTGCTTAATCCTGTTTTACCACGAATTACTTTACGTAACCTTTGACGAGGAAAGTGCTAAGGCTTCAGGCCTTCCAGTAGCCAAACTTGATATCTTATTAGCCATGCTTACAGCTGTTACCGTAGTTATTGGTATGAAAATAATGGGTCTGCTATTGGTTTCTGCTCTTTTGGCCATTCCATCAGCCGCAGCCTTACAGGTGGCTAGAAACTTTCATTCCTGTGTTATTCTGGCTTCTTTCTTGGGTATTATCAGTGCTGTTTTAGGTATCCTTTTAGCAGGGGTTTTTAACTTACCTGCCTCTGGAACCATTGTTTTATTATCTGGTGTCTTCTTTTTAGTTTGCTTTTTGTGGAAAATTATAAGGGGCGAATAGCACCTTATCATTACATGTAAGGACTGTTTCGCCCCTGAAGATTTTTAAAAATAATTTCATGAAGCCTTTTTCCGCTTCTTTTTGCACTTTTCGGGAAGAAGAGCTACTTCAAGCACCTGGTCTACGTGGCGCACTGGAATAAACTCTATTTTGCGGCGCATATGTTTGGGAATTTCTTCAAGGTCTTTAAGGTTTTTCTCAGGAATAATCACTTTCCTTATCCCTTTACGTAAAGCTGCTAGTGACTTCTCTTTTATCCCGCCAACCGGAAGCACTTTGCCCCTAAGTGTAATCTCCCCTGTCATGGCCACGTCTTTTGAAACCGGAATCTCAGCAAGGGCTGAAATCATAGCGGTAACAATCGTCACTCCAGCACTTGGACCATCTTTGGGAATAGCACCGGCTGGCAAATGAATATGCACATCATATTTTTCGTAAAAGTTTTTAGGGATCCCCCATTCTTTGGCCTTAGCCCTGGTATAAGAAAGGGCAGCTTGGGCGGACTCTCGCATAATCTCTCCCAGCTGGCCAGTCAAAATGAGATTGCCCTTCCCTTCCATGACTAAGACCTCCACATAAAGGACTTCTCCTCCAGCCTGTGTCCAGGCAAGCCCTGTGGCTACGCCGATTTCGTCCTTTTCTTGTTCAAGCTCAGAGACGTAACTAGGAGGGCCAAGATATTTATGCAGATTCTGGCGATTCACTCTAAAAGGACCTTTGTCTCCTTCAGCTAAACGTCTGGCAATTTTACGACAAATAGCAGCAATCTTTCTTTCCAGTTCTCTCAACCCGGCCTCTTCAGTATATTCATTTATAATTTTCAAGATAGTTTCGTCTGAAATCTGTATATCTTCAGGTTTTAACCCGTGTTCTTTAAGCTGACGGGGCAAAAGATATCTCTTGGTAATGACAAGCTTTTCTTCAGCGGTATAGCCGGAAATGTAGATAATTTCCATACGGTCCCTTAAGGCAGGGGGAATGGGGTCAGTCATATTGGCTGTACAGATAAACATGACTTTAGACAAGTCAAAAGGCACACCGAGATAGTGGTCCACAAAGGAAGTATTTTGTTCTGGATCAAGAACTTCTAGAAGAGCTGCTGAGGGATCTCCTTGAAAATCAGCACAAAGCTTATCTACTTCGTCTATCATAAAGACCGGATTATTAGTGCCTGCTTGTTTAAGACCCTGAATAATACGTCCGGGCATAGAGCCAATATAGGTGCGACGATGCCCGCGTATCTCGGCCTCGTCTCTTACACCACCTAGAGATATACGCACAAATTTGCGGCCCAAGGCCCTAGCAATAGAGCGTCCAAGAGAAGTTTTTCCCACTCCAGGAGGCCCTACAAAACAAAGAATCGGCCCTTTGGCCTTGGGATTGAGTTTTCTCACCGCAAGATATTCAAGAATGCGGTCTTTCACTTTCTCAAGATTATAGTGATCTTCATCAAGGATTTCCTTAGCCCGTTTGAGGTCAAGTTTATCTTTAGTTTGTTTACGCCAGGGAAGCTCAGTAAGCCATTCAAGATAAGTACGTACAATGGTAGCCTCGGCAGAATCAGGATGCATCATCTCAAGCCGTCTCAGCTGCTTTAAGGCCTCTTTTTCCACCTCTTTGGGCATACGGGCTTTTTCTATGCGGGCTTTAAACTCTTCAATTTCACGGGAATGTTCATCAACTTCACCAAGCTCTCGCTTGATGGCCCGTAACTGCTCGCGTAAAAAATACTCCCGCTGTGTTCGACTCATCTCCTCCTGGGCTTGGGTTTGAATCTTGGCCTGTACCGTAGCTACTTCTAATTCGCGTAAAAGATAATGATAAAGCTTTCGCAAACGTTCCAGCGCGTCAGATATTTCAAGTATTTCCTGGGCTTCGTTGGTTTTAAGCCTCAAGTGAGAGGCAACAAAATCGGCAAGCCTGCCAGGAGATTCAATACTATCAAGAGCGGTATTTAACTCAGGAGTTAACTGATTTTTTAGGACAAATATTTTTTCAGTAGTTTCCTTTATTTCCCTTATTAAGGCTTCAGCTTCAACGTCTATTTTTTTAGGTTCCTCATCTCGCAAAAGTTCAATTTTTACTTGAAAATAAGGCTTTGTTTGCACAAACTCAGAAACTTTAGCCCTAGCTACTGCCTGAACAAGCACTTTAAGACGGTCATCAGAGAGCTTCAAAGTACGCATGATAACCGCTACCACTCCTGTGTGATAAACATCCTCTGGAGTAGGCTCATCTACGTCAGGATCTTTTTGGGTGAGGATAACAATTAAGCGGTCAGACTTAAGGGCCTCCTCCACGGCTGCTAAAGAAGGTTCTCTTCCTATATATAAAGGAACAACCATTGAGGGAAAAAGCACCACATCTCGCACTGCAAGACACGGAAGCTCTTCGGGAATTTCAATATTTTCGCCTTCAAGCACTTCATTTATTACTAACGTTTCTTCGTGTTCACTCATGTACCTTCTCCCGTCTTAAGGTTTTGTTAATGAGCTTAATATTAGAAAGATATCTTTGCAAAAGTGAGAGGCAAAATAGCCTTTAAGATTACCGGTTAAGGCATTGGGAGCGCAGCCCCCAATCTCCCAAATTCTTTGTTTTTTTAAAAACTTTTAGATCTTTTAGATTTTTTCCCTTATTTCTGGGGTTTCAGGAGCGGAGCTCCTGATGGCTGTGTCCCCAAACCCCGAGTTGAGACTTTTGAAAAATTAAAAAAGCATAGATTTAGCCCGCACAGCGAGACTATCGCCTGGCGACAGGGATCCCTTCGCTAGCGCTCGGGACAAGGATTGCTTCGGCTGCTGGGCGTAGCCTTGCGAGATTGCTTCGCCACTCCGTGGCTCGCAATGACTTATTCCCGGTGTCACGGCGAGCCTTTACTTCCTTTGTCACTGCGAGTTTTTTCCCTTTCTGTCACTGCGAGCCCTGATCCTTAACTCCCGGTTCACCATTGGAACAAGGCATTGGGGGTTATCCCCCTAGTGTCCATATAGCTTAAAGGGCAAATCTAGGTAATGATACAATTTCTTGACAAAAAAAAATCTTTATGATAGCGGTCATTTGATTATATTTGATAACTAAAATGTTTACAGATTAAGGAATATTTTGTGTTAAAATCTAGACCAAAATATTACATAAAAGTAACATTTTAGATAGTGCGAATGAAAAATTATAAGGAGGGTTAGCCATGCGAAAGGGATTTAGGTTACTTGGTGCCTGTTTGGTAGCTTTGTTAGTTTTTGCATTTTCTACTACTGGTTATGCTAAAACTATTAAAATTGGAGTATTAGTAGATTTATCTGGTGGGCTAAGTACTTATGGTCATACTGAAAAAATTGCTTCTGAAATAGCTGAAGGTAAAATTAACAAATTCTTTAAAGAAAAAGGTTATCCTTATAAAGTTAGATTTTATGTAGAAGATACCAAATGTGATCCTAAGGTTTGCCTTGATAAGGCTCAAGCCCTTTATGCCCTGGGCATAAAATTAATGCTAGGGCCCATGTCAAGTGGAGAAGTTAAAAACCTCAAAAACTTTGTTAATTCTAACAGAATTATCATTATGTCTCCCTCTTCCACTGCTCCCCCGGATAAAATCGGCTGTGCTCGTCCTAAAGACAAAAGATATATTTTTCGTCTTGTTCCTACTGATAATTTTCAGGGAAACGCTGTAGGTGATCTTTGCAAATCTTTGGGTTTTAAAAATGTAGTAGTTATTTATCGTAAAGACGCCTGGGGAGACGGTTTGAAACAGGCCAGTGTAGCTAGAATCAAAAAGTGGGGCATTACTTTATTGGATGTTATTCCCTATGATCCTAATATTGCAGACTGGAGCCCCATTATTCAAAAATTGATTGATGATTTAAAATACAAAGACCCTAAAAATACGGGAGTTGTATTTATTGGTTTTGAAGAGGTTGCTTCTTTATTGGCCCAGATGAAGCTTGATTGTCCGGCTCTCAATTACACATGGATTGGAACAGACGGTATGGCCAATAGTAAGAAAATTTTAGAAGAAGCCAAGGATAGAGCCATAAAAGTTAAGTTTTATTCTACCATGTTCCACTCTGTTTCAGATGAAGCCAAAGAACTTCAAAAAATTTATGAAAAGAAAGGCCTAAAGGCTGACCAATACGCACTTAATATCTATGATGGTGCTTGGATCGGGGCCATTTCTTATGTCGAAATGTTGAAAGAAAAAGGCAAATATGATGCTGACTATCTTTCTAGCAAAATTAGAGAAGTAGCAACCAAATACTCTAAGGGAGAATATGGTGTAAAGCCTGTTACCGGAACCATAAAGTTTAACGAATGGAATGACAGAGCTAGCGGTAATTACGCCATTTTTATGGTCACTGAGAAAGGATGGGTCCTTGGCGGAATATGGCATTCTGAAACTGGAGAAATAACCTGGAAACAAAAATAGTGAAAACTTGATAGCCTTTAGAAAAAAAGGGGGGATATAATTCTCCCCTTTTTTTCTGAAATTTTAAATTTTTTTTGAGGAGAGGCGTATGAAAAAATATTTGATACTTTTTTTCGTTTTTTTTGTTCTTACGGTTGCCTGTTCTAAACAAGAAAAAAAAGAAGCCCAAAAAGAAGAAATAAAATTAGGATTACTGGTAGATGTTTCAGGACCTCTTGTCACTTACGGCGTTAATAGCAAACATGCCTGCGAGATCGCTCAAGAAAAAATTAACAAATTTTTTGAAGAAAAAAATTATCCTTATAAGATTAAACTTTATCTTGAAGATACAAAGACGGATCCCAAGCTTTGTTTAGATAAAGTTCAATCTCTACAAGCCAAAGGTATCAACGTCTTTTTAGGGCCACTTTCTAGTGCGGAAGTAAAAAATCTTAAAAATTATTTACTTTCTAATAAACTTATCATCATTTCCCCATCCTCTACCGCACCTCCTGAGGCTATTGGTTGTGCAAAACCAGAAGATAAAAAGTATATCTTTCGAATAGTCGCCTCTGCTGATTCTGAAGGTGAAGCGATTGCAGACGTTGCCAAAGATTTAGGAGCACAAAAGGCTATAATAATATACAGAGTGGATGCCTGGGGAGAGGGAGTAAAAAAATCAACTGTTAAATTTTTAAAAGCTAACAATATAAATCTGGTTCAAGTTATTCCTTACGATCCCAATATAAGTGACTGGAGTCCTATAATAGGTAAAGCCACTAATATAGTAAAGAAAGACTTTAACAAAAACGATGCGGTAATTTTTCTAGGATTTGAAGAAGTAAGTACCCTTCTCTCTCAGATTTCCCAAAATTCCCCTCTTTTAAATGTTAAATGGTTGGCTGGAGATGCTGTAGCTGGCAGTCAAAAAGTTCTGGAAGAAGTTAAAGACAAGGCTAAAAAAATTGGCCTATACTCAGCAATATTTTATTCGGAAAGCAAAGAAGCAGAAAAGCTTAAAAAAGAATTTCAAGAAAGAAAATTTGCTAGTCCTGATCAGTATGCACTAAATATTTACGACGCCGCTTGGATACTTTCGATCTCTTACGCTGAGCTTCTAAAAGAAAATCACGGTTATGATGCTGATATGTTAGCTAAAAAAATAAAAGAAAATGCTATTAATTATTCTGAAGGTAAATTTGGAGTAGAACCTATTACTGGATATATTAAATTTAATGAGTGGAATGATAGAGTTAGTGGAAGTTATGCTATCTATGCTGTTACTAATGAAGGCTGGAAGATTAAAGCATTATGGGACTTTAAGACTAAAAAAGTGATTTGGAAATAACTGGTAGCCATGAAAAATAAAAACAATAAAAAAATAAATTCTTTTTTGGAAACCGATGGATTGATTAAGAACTTTGGTGAACTAAGAGCTTTAGATAATGTATCAATACAGGTTGATAGAAAAGAAATAGTATTACTAATAGGGCCAAATGGTAGCGGAAAATCAACACTAATTAATGTAATTACCGGTTTTCTGCCACCTGATGAAGGTAAAGTTTTTTTTGAAAAAGAAGATGTTACAGGTAAAGATCCTTCAGAATTATATAAAAGAGGAATGGTTCGAACTTTTCAAACCCCTCAACCTTTACCTGAAATGACTGTACTTGAAAATATAATGATAGGAATTACTTCAAAGGGAGAAGAACCATTAACTGCACTCTTTTATAAAAAATGGCTCAAACAAGAAGAAGAAATATTAGAAAAAGCTTTAGATATAATTAATTTTTTGAAACTATCTCATCTTACTTTTAAAAAAGCAGGAGAGCTTAGTGGTGGCCAAATGAAACTGGTAGCCTTGGGAAGGGCATTGATGACTAATCCTAAACTTATCGTATTAGATGAGCCTATCGCAGGAGTAGCTCCAGGATTGTCTCATGAGATATTCAGTAAAATTCTAGAACTCAGAGAACAAGATGTAACATTTCTAATAGTTGAACATAGGTTAGATATTGTTCTCAAATATATTGATAGGCTATATATCATGTTTAATGGAAAGGTTATTGCTGAAGGTAAAGGGGAAAAAGAAATTAAAGAAGTTCTTAATGATCCCAAAATTATAGAGATATATATCGGGGATTAAATAAAATGATAAAAGTAGTCAATCTAAATACAGGTTATGGTAAATTACAGATTCTGTTTGATATTAACGCTATTATTGAAGACAAAAAAATTACTACAGTTGTAGGGCCAAATGGTAGTGGAAAATCTACATTTTTAAAAGCTCTATTCGGGCTTACCACAATATACACTGGTGAAATAATATTTAAAGGGAAAGATATATCTAATATTCCACCTTATAAAAAGGTAAAACTTCGAATTGCTTATTTACCTCAAATTGATAATGTTTTTTCTCAACTTACTGTAAATGAAAATTTAAAAATTGCGGGATATATCTTACCAAAAGATAAAGTTAGAGAAAGAATTGATATCGCTTTAGACGTATTTCCGGAACTAAAAGACATTTTAAATAGGAAAGCTGAGACTCTTAGTGGAGGTCAAAGGCAGTTTTTGGCTATGGGAATGGCATTAGTAAGAGATGCCGAAGTTCTCATGTTAGATGAACCAACCGCCCAACTATCACCTAAGTTAGCGGAGATAATATTTGGAAAAATTTTAGATATGAGGGATAAATTTGGTCTTACTATCTTGCTTGTTGAACAAAACGCAAAAAGAGCTTTAGAAATAAGTGACAATGGATATATGTTTGTTAGTGGAAGAATAGCATTAGAAGGAACAGCTAAAGACGTTTTAAATCATGAAAAATTTAAAGAATATTCTTTAGGAATTAAAAATGTATAAATATTGTAGGGAGTCGTTTTAATGGTTATAGAAGGAGCAATCATTTACGCTAATCTATTAGTTCTTCTTGCGCTAGGCTTAACTCTTACTTACATTACCACAAATGTACCTAACTTTGCGCAAGGAAGTTTTGCTATTGTTGGAAGCTACGCCGCCCTAACATTTTACAGAATTTGGCATATTTCTCCTTATTATTCCTTGCCTGCTCTTTTTATTATTGGAGGAGTTGTTGGATTTTTAACCTTTCTTGTTTTAAATCCTTTAGTCAGGAGAGGAAGTAGTATAGAAGTTTTGATGATAGCTACTTTGGCTATTGATCTTATTCTTTTAGGTATTATTGGAGCATATTCTGAAATTCTTAGTAATATAATAGGTTCTACGCAGGCAAAATTTGTTTTTTCTTATTTAGATTTTTATCTTTGGGGTATTAGGGGTATTTTTTGGGTTTCATTTGGAGTAGTTTTCTTTTTAGTTGGTTCTTTATATCTCCTTCTTTATAAAACTAAGTTCGGTATTGCGTTAAGAGCTTCTATGGAAAACCCTGCTTTAGCCCAAATTATGGGAATAAATGTAGAAAAAACTCGCTTATTTTCCTGGATTCTCTCTGGAGCTTTGGCAGGTGTAGCTGGAGGACTAATTCCATTTATGCAAGAGATAGTTCCTGGTACAGGAGCTATAATGATTATTTCTATTTTTGCTGCAAGTATTGTCGGGGGCCTGAGACATATCAATGGAGCTTTATTAGGTGGCTATATTATTGGTATCTCCGAAAGCTTAATAACATATATAATGGCTATTCTATTAGGTACGGGTTTCTTGGTATATGGTAAACTAGTCTCTATGTTAATTATGGTATTAACATTACTTATTGTTCCTCAAGGTTTAACTTCTATTAAATGGAAAAAGATTAAAAAATATTTAGGAGCGTAACAACTATGAGTATAGATATTATTCCTCTTCTTCTTTTTTGGATTGGAATTTATTATATAGTTACTGTCTCTCTTAATATGGAATTTGGTTATGCCGGCATTCCTAATTTTGGAAAAGCTTTTTCAGTTATTATTGGCGCTATAGCAGTTGGTGGGATTTTAAATAGATTGCTTATTTATTACTATGGTATCAAAGGTGATTTTATTACGGCTAGTACTTATGCTACAGCGAATATAAATGATCTTATCGCCAAAGAGCCTTTAGTTGGTCTTTTTATACTACTTTTAGCTATTTTAATCGCCGTAATCATTGGTCTAATAGCTGGGGCTTTGTTTATTTTACCTAGTGCCAAACTAAAAGAAGACTATTTGGGTATAACACTATTAGCTATAAGTGAATCTTTATTTTTATTATGTACTTACAATTTGAAAATAATAGGCGGATATTATGGAACTTCTGCTCCTGACATATTAGCCTTTATGCCGGGAAATTATAGAACCTGGATTTTCGCTGGTATTGTTTTATTTATAGCCTTTTTATGTTATTTGTTTTTTGAAAAGCTACTTAATACGCCTTTTGGTAGATCTTTAAGGGCAATGAGAGAAAACGAGGATGTCCTCAAGGCATATGGTAGAAATATTATGTTTTTGAGAATGAAAACTGTAGCCATTGGTTCTGCTGTAGGCGCTATTGCTGGAGTACTCTATACTCTTTACACAGTTAATATAGTTGCAAACGCTTTCACCAGGGCAGAATGGGCCTTTTTCCCATTTTTGATGCTTTTATTAGGCGGTAAAGGTAATAACCGGGGAGTTTTTCTGGGGGTTGTTCTTTATGTTTTGATAAAAGTTTTTCTCGATGTATATAAATATAATTTGAAATTTATTTTACATATTCCTTTTGAGCCCGTTTGGCTTGCTTATATGATATTTGGTACATTAATGATACTTATTTTATATTTTAAACCTAGAGGGATTATCCCTGAAAGGCCTATTTTTACTATTCCGATTAAGAAAAAATTTAAAAAAATTTATGAAAATTGAGCAGTAATTCACCTATCGCAACTTAATACTTCACTATGCTATTAATGAGATCATTAAATAGGCGATATTGAGTCATTGAGAGTGAAGCAAAACAATCCTTGTCCCGAGCGCAGCGAAGGGATCTCTGAAGACTACTTCGACCTCTAACGAGGCCTCACAGTGAGAGCGAGGGTTACTTAGCCTTAGCGATTATGTTAGCAATAATGCTTTGTCGTGTAAAAAACGCTCGGATAATATCTAATTTTCACTTCGAGGATCTTTGATTACTTTTCTTTTAAAGAATTCTTGGTGCGGGAGGGGGGACTTGAACCCCCACGGGGAATAGCCCCACTGGATCCTGAATCCAGCGCGTCTACCAATTCCGCCACTCCCGCGTGGAGGGCGCGGCGGGAGTCGAACCCACGACCTCTGGCTCCGGAGGCCAACGCTCTATCCTACTGAGCTACGCGCCCATCAATCTTGATTTTAAACTCGTGCCACCCGTTGTCAACTAAACGAACTATTTACTCTTCAAGCTGAACCTGTTTATAACGCTTTTTAATATGAGGAATTAGCCCTCCATCTTTCAAAAGTTCTTGCATAAATGGCGGAATAGGCTGAAAAGTATATGTCTTTCCAGTGGTTAAGTCTTTAATGGTTCCTGATTCTGGGTCAACTTCCACCTCGTGGCCTTCTTCTATTTCTTTGGCGGCTCCTGGAGCTTCAAGAATCAAGAGTCCCGTATTAAAAGCATTGCGGTAAAAGATACGGGCAAAGTTTTCAGCTATTACACAGGCTACACCGGCCGCTTTGATAGCAATGGGGGCATGTTCCCTAGAGGAGCCACAACCGAAGTTTTTGCCAGCTACAATGATGTCTCCTGGCTTAACCTCTTTGGCAAATTCCGGGCGGGCATCTTCCATACAGTGCTTGGCGAGTTCCTGTGGATCAGAAGTATTAAGATAGCGAGCTGGTATTATTATATCGGTATCTATATCGTTGCCGAATTTCCAGGCTCGACCCTTTATCTTTTGCATTATGTCCTCCTAAGTTTCCTAAGATTAAAGACCTAATTCTTCCGGACTAGCAATACGGCCTAGTACTGCTGAGGCTGCGGCCACTGCCGGGCTGGCCAGATAAACCTCGCTTTCTGGATGCCCCATACGGCCCAAGAAGTTACGATTAGTAGTTGAAATCGCTTTCTCCCCTTTGGCAAGAATTCCCATGTGCCCGCCAAGGCACGGCCCACAAGTAGGAGGAGAGACAATAGCTCCAGCTTCAACGAATATATCGATATACTTTTTGCGTAAGGCCTCACGATAGACCTTTGGACTTCCGGGGATTATTATAGCTCTTACATTCGGGTTTACTTGACGACCGGCCAAAATTTTGGCGGCTACTGCTAGATCTTCAATACGTCCATTTGTACAGGAACCAATGACCACCTGGTCAATATCGATATGGCCTACTTCACTTATGGGCTTGGTGTTTGACGGTAAGTGAGGAAAAGCCACCTGGGGTTCTATCTTGGAGCAATCGTATTCTATTACGTCCAAGTATTTGGCTTTGCGATCTGCCTTAAAAACTACTGGTTCGCGGTGGCTATGTTTTCTTACATAAGAAAGTGTCTTTTTGTCTGGGGCGATAAGCCCTACTTTAGCCCCAGCTTCAATAGCCATGTTTGACATAGTAAAGCGCTCGGCCATAGAAAGCCGTTTTATAACTTCCCCCGTGAATTCCATGGCCTTATAAAGAGCACCATCTACGCCTATGTCACCTATGGTATAAAGAATTAAGTCTTTTCCTGTGACCCAAGGTTTAAGTTCGCCACGATAGACAAACTTTATTGATTCAGGCACACGAAACCAGGTACGGCCGGTTATCCAGGCAGCAGCTACATCAGTGGAGCCCATACCAGTGGCAAATGTCCCAAGCGCCCCATAGGTACAGGTGTGGCTGTCAGCCCCTATGACAACGTCACCTGGGACTACCAGCCCCTTCTCAGGTAATAACACATGCTCTATCCCACAGTTGCCACCTTCATAGTAATGGACGATACCCTGTTCACGGGCAAATTCACGACAGAGGCGCACCTGTTCAGCGCTTTGGATATCTTTATTGGGAGTAAAGTGATCCATTACCAGAATTATTTTGTTGCGGTCAAAAACTTTACTAAAACCTGCTTCTCTAAAGATTTTAATAGCAATAGGAGCCGTAATGTCATTGGCTAGGGCTAGGTCTACAGGACAATCTATAAGCTGGCCTGGTTCTACTTCAGGTAGCCCGGCTTTGGCTGCTAAAAGCTTTTCGGCAAGGGTCATAGGCCTTTTCATCTTGTCCTCCTTACTAATGATTAGCAAAAATTAGCTTCAATATAGTGTTTAGGCAAGAGTTTTGCCTGTCCCAAAGTTGAATTTTTAAGTCAGTTGACTATGCTAAAAAACACCATTATTAGCTGGCTGGGTGGCAATATGTTTACGTTTTTCAAAGTCAAAAAGGTGGCTGAAGTCTTGGAAGAGATAACAAAATTTCCTATGTTGCCGGAAGAGTCCTTAGGCTTAAAAGAAGCCCTTGGTAGATATTTAGCCAAAGATATTTTGGCTAAAGAAGACCTCCCGCCTTTTAGTCGGGCTACTATGGACGGTTACGCTGTATATGCCAGAGATACTTTTGGTGCTAGGGAGTCTGAGCCCGTTATCCTAAAGATTAAAGGCGAAATTGCTATGGGCGAGGTACCTTCCTTTTCCCTTGCTTCTGGAGAAGCCGCTCGTATTGCCACTGGAGGAATGCTCCCAGAAGGAGCTGACGCTGTGGTCATGCTTGAATATACCGAAGAGGAAAAAGGTATTATTGAAGTTAAAAGGCCTGTAGCTCCTTATGAAAATGTCATCTTTAAAGGAGAAGATTTCGAAAAAGGAACTATAGTTTTTCCCGCCGGGATTAAAATCACTCCGGCTGTTATTGGTGTACTTTCTGGGCTTGGTATTACCCAAGTAGAAGTCGGCCAAAGGCCGAAAGTAGGAATTCTTTCTACAGGAGATGAACTGGTTCTTCCAGAAAAAGAGCTCCCTCTAGGAAAAATTAGAGATATAAATTCTTATACTCTTTACAGCGCTTCTTTAGAATCAGGGGCTATTCCCACGCTTTATGGCATTGTGCCTGACGTTAAAGAGAAACTTTTTGTAAAAGTAGAAAAAGCCATTCAAGAAAATGATGTCTTACTTATATCTGGGGGTTCTTCGGTTGGGACTAGGGATTTTACTCTTGAGGCTATTTCACGATTACCTGAGGCAGAACTAATCTGTCATGGGGTAGCAGTAAAGCCTGGTAAGCCAACCATCCTTGGGCAAGTGGGCTCCAAAGCCATTTTCGGATTACCTGGTCAAGTAGCCAGTGCCCTTTTAATCTTTTACATTATGGTCAGGCCTTTATTGCTTCACATGCAAGGCGCAAAAGGTGAACATCTTTTTCTGAGAAAAATCATGGCCTATGCCGCGCGGAATATTCCTTCTACTCCAGGGCGCGAAGATTACGTTAGGGTAAAACTTTCTTTTTCCGAAAAAGGAGTGATAGCCCTCCCGATATTAAAAAAAAGCGGTCTAATTTCTTCTATGGCTGAAGCTCATGGTTTTTTACGTATTCCAGAAAATTCTGAAGGAATTTACGAAGGTGAATTGGCTGAAGTCTTTCTTTTGCCTTAGGCTACGGCTTTTTTGGTTTGGGCCTCTTTTAAACGGCCAAAGACTATGCGGCCAGCAGGCGTTTGTAAAAGACTGGTAACTACTACTTCCACTTCTTTGCCTATCAAATCACGGGCATTTTCCACCACGACCATAGTACCGTCATCAAGATAACCTACTCCCTGGTGCTTTTCCTTCCCTGCTTTAACCAATGTAATTCTAATAATTTCTCCAGGAGTAACTATAGGCTTTAAGGCCATGGACAGTTCATTTACGTTAAGCACCGGTACACCTTTGAGACGGGCTATTTTATTGAGGTTGTAATCAGTGGTAATAAGTTTAGCCCCGATTTCACGGCAAAGTTCTACCAGTTTATGGTCTATTTCTTTGATTTCAGGGTAGTCTATCTCAAGAATTCTTACCTCTACTTTTCCTGAGTCTTGAATACGTTGAAGGGTGTCAAGGCCCCGCCGTCCGCGGGCTCTTTTTAGAGGATCGGTACTATCAGCAATGTGTTGCAGTTCAGTCAAAACAAAACTCGGGATAATAAGTGGGCCGTCAACCCAACCGGTTTCACACAGGTCTGCCAAGCGGCCGTCTATAATGGCGCTGGTATCTAGAACTTTTGGGCATTCCCGCTGAAACTTTTTGGAAACATAAGATACCGCATTGCTAACGCTGTCAGGCATTTTGATTTCTTGAAACTTCTTGCCCCCTAAAACCAGTCCCAAATAGCCGAAAAATACTGATAATAAACCATAGAGAAAGGCACTAAACAGACTTGAATTTAGTTGTTCAAACACAAGAGAAAGTAACCTGGCCACTCCAAGACCCAGAAATAGACCAAAAGCACCGCCGATTATGACTGCTAAAGGAACTTTACGAAAAACTTTTTCGATAAAGATGGCCAAGGCAGCAACTCCCAGGCCCACTAAAAAACCTAGATAAGAAAACCAGGGGTGTTCGTTAGCATAAGACAGGTTCTTAAAGGCAAAAAAACCCAAAAAAGCACATATCAGAAAAAGAGCCGCCGTAAGAACCTTTTTCAGCACTAACTATCCTCCATTGTCAGACAGGAGGCCATTTATCTTGTCTTCTATTTCGGCCTCGGTCTTTCCCTCCGCCAAAGAAAGTTCTTTAATCAATAGACTCTTGGCTGTTTCAAGCATACGGCGTTCACCAAAAGAAAGCTGTTTATCATTGCTGATGAGATAAAGGTCTCTAAGGACTTGAGCAAGTTCAAATATGGAGCCACTTTTGATTTTTTCCATGTACTCGCGGTAACGCCTGTTCCAGGTCTGGTTGTTTAAAGAAACGTCTCTTTCTTGGAGGATACTATAGACTTTGCTCGTTTCTTCCTTAGAAATGATGTTTCGTAAGCCAATGCGATCTATATTGTCTTTAGGAATGAGAACTGTCATATCATTATCAAGGATACGCATTACATAAAAAATTTTTTCTTTACCGCCAATGACCTTTTTTTCCTCTGCTTCAATGACCCCTACGCCATGAGCAGGATAAACGGCCATGTCTCCTACGCTGAACATGGCAAACCTCCCGCTTTAAAGTATTTGCCAAATTTTACCATTAAAAGACAGTTTTGTGAATGAAAGATAAAAACTCATTTACTTAATGTTTGCCTGTCCCTGTTTTTTGCTTATATTTTAAATGGGGTCGGTCGGAGGTCGCCGGGGAGTAATCCTCGGAGGAAAGTCCGAGCTCCACAGGGCAGGGTGCCGGGTAACTCCCGGAGGGGGTAACCCCTGGAAAGTGCCACAGAAAACAGACCGCCCCGTACCCATTTTCAGGGCGAATTGAATCTATAGACGATTGAGAAGGTACGTTTATTTTTAGGGGCTACCCAATTTGCCTCAAAAATGGGTGCGGGGTAAGGGTGAAAAGGTGGGGTAAGAGCCCACCGCCTCTCCTGGTAACAGGAGAGGGCACGGCAAACCCCACCCGGAGAAAGGCCATGTAGGGGAGCGCTTGAGGGTGCCCCGCCCGATGCTCCCGGGTAGGCCGCTTGAGCGGTTGGGTAACCAATCGCCTAGAGGAATGACCTCCACCCCGAATGGGGTACAGAACTCGGCTTATGGCCGGCCCCTTTTTATTTTTTGATCCCTCTTATAATTTTTGACCCGCCAGTAGGGGTAACTTCTAGTTTTACGTCTTCAAAATAACGGGCTAAAAAAGGTCTTTCGTCGCGAGCAAATGTGCGGTTTTCTGTTGATCCCATACTAGCCAAGCGGATGTAGTAGAGTAAACGAATAAAAGGGTGTTTAGGTTCGCAGTGCTCCATCATGGCGAAACAGCCACCAGGCTTAAGCACCCGATAGGCCTCTTTTAAGGCAGCTTCTCTAGTCAAAGGGTCTAATTCGTACATGGCGTGGGAGCAGGTTACCGCGTCGAAGCTTTTATCGGCAAAAGGTAGCCTGGCCACATCAGCTAACACAAAGTACAGATTAGTGGCCTTGATAGTCTTGGCTTTTTGATGAGCTTTTTTCAGCATACCCAATGAAAAATCAACGCCTATAACTAGACCTTCTTTTCCAGCCACTTTGCTAGCGGTAATAGCTACAGCACCTGTCCCTGTACACAGGTCAATTAAAGAGCCCCCTGGTTTTAAACCTGTTTTTTCAACTAAAAGCTCCCTTAATAAAGCTCGTTTATCCTGACTATGGAGAGCAATAATTTTATCGTATAAATGCGAAAACAAGTCATAGTATCTACGTCTGAAACGCTTCATAATTTTTAAAACTTTATTCTAGTTGCGCGTAAAATTCCGGGTTTAAATGATAATTGGTGATATTAATAATGAAACCATAGCAAAATGCTTTACTTAAAAGATCGCCTCACCCGTAAGACTCACAGAGAATATATAGTAAGTAGCCACTGGCAAATAGCAAAATATAAATGCTTCAACTTACTTAAAGGCCCTCCATGAGGGAGGGCCTTTGGCTTATTTTTTTAACCAGGGCATCATGGCTCGAAGCTTAGCGCCCACTTCTTCAATCTGATGTTCAGCTTCGCGGCGTCTTAGGGCGTTTAATACAGGACGATTGGCCTTGTTTTCTAAAATCCATTCCCTGGCAAAACGGCCTGATTGGATTTCTTCAAGCACGCGCTTCATTTCTTTTTTCACGTCTTCAGTGACAATGCGCGGACCACGAGTGAGATCACCATATTCAGCCGTATCACTTATGGAGTAACGCATGTATGAAAGCCCGCCTTCGTAAATGAGGTCAACAATAAGTTTTAGCTCATGACAACATTCAAAATAAGCAATTTCTGGCTGATAACCAGCTTCTACCAAGGTTTCAAATCCAGCCTTAATAAGAGCCGTAACCCCTCCACAAAGAACACACTGTTCACCAAAAAGGTCAGTCTCTGTCTCTTCACGAAAAGTAGTTTCAAGAACACCGGCCCGTGTGCCGCCTATTCCCTTGGCGTAAGCAAGAGCCCTTTTAAAAGCCTTTCCGGTAGCATCCTGCTCAACAGCAATCAAACAGGGAACACCAGCACCCTTTTCGTATTCACGGCGCACTAAGTGCCCTGGGCCTTTAGGGGCTACCATGGTCACGTCAACATCAACTGGGGGAATAATCTGGCCAAAATGAATGTTAAACCCATGGGCAAACATTAACATCTTGCCGGAAGAAAGATTAGGCTTAACAGCCTTTTCGTAAATTTCAGGTTGAATCTGGTCCGGCACAAGCATCATGATAACATCGGCTTGGGCGCAAGCCTCAGCCGGGTCAAGGGGCTCAAAACCATCGGCCTTGGCCTTTTCGTAGCTAGGCCCGCCTTTTCGTAGCCCGACAATAACTTTAAGTCCACTATCACGCAGATTTAAAGCATGGGCATGTCCCTGGCTACCGTAACCAAGAATACAAATGGTTTGATTTTCTAGATAAGAAAGATCAGCATCCTGATCGTAATAAATTTTCATGGGCTACCTCCTTATATTTACTAATTTGCAGTTTAGATAACACAGATAAAAACATCTGTCTTCAGGAATTTTTAAGGTTTTTCCAGGCAGCGGCTTATTTCTGTTAAAGTGGGCACGCTGGCAAGACCCCTTCGCGTAACAGAAATGGCGGCCAGACACATGGCAAACTCAAGGGCTACCTTAGGCTTCCCGGTAGCATAAAGCATAGCAAAAAAAGCAGTAGCCAAAATATCTCCAGCCCCAGTAGTATCAACTATTTTGGACACCAAGGGAGCTTCAAGAAAAAATTCTTCGTTTTTAGAATAAAGCCTGGCGCCTGCCTTGCCCATAGTAACCACGAGATTATCTGCTTTTTCACAAAGTAGAGGTAAAATATCCGGGCAGGCCTTAACGTCTTCTTCGCTAATTACTAGTGCCTTGAAGTATGGCCAGATATTTATATCTGGCCTTTTGGGTCTAACTTCCCCGGAAGGCAAAACTTCTCTAAACCAGCCTTGAGGATTAGAAACCAAAAATTTTGTTTCTAGTAAAGCCAGTGAAGCGGGATCAACTTCGTCAAGAACAGGGGCTACCTGAATTATTTCTGCTTTTCTCAAAGAATCTGGAACCTTCTCTAATGGAATGGCCGGAGCTTTAGCATATACCTTTTGAAGCCTGCCAGAAGGGGTTTCAATATTTTCAAATATGGTGGTTTTTCTAGCTTTGAAGTTGTAGAACCTGAGTTCGGGAAAAATATGTTTCAAATCTTTTTCCACCGAAGCAGTAATAATCCAGGTCTCAAAGCCAAGCCTCCTCGCCAGAAGGCCACCATAAAGAACTGCTCCACCGTAAAGAAAATAGCCAGGGTAAAGATCACGGGTCAAATGCCCTAAAAGGATATAACGCGCCATATAAAGAGAGTGATACTAGAGGCTTTGATCTCTTGCAATTTATCTGGGGGTGACTAGTCACCCCCAGATAAAAGATTTATTTCGTATTGATTTTCATAGGTTTGCCCTGGGCATCTACTGGGCCTATTTCTTTAGGTGAAGAGACGATTTTAGCAAATTCTTCCTTGGAGAGATATTGGGGTGTGTAGGGAACGCCCATTTTTTCAAGCCAGCTTCCAAAAGTACGTAGATGATTGCGAGAGCCTTTCATCAGGTTTTGATAAACTATACGAATATCTTCGTTGTCGGCCTTTTTTAGTTCTTGCTGGAGATCGTAAATATCCATTTCTTCAATTAAAGCGCCAACCTTAACTGCCTCTCCCAAAGATGACATCCCTCTACGAACAAGTTCCATATAAAGTTTTTGCATTTCCTTGGATTTAAACTGACCAACATCTAAACCTTCAACAGGATTTTTTAAACCGTACTTTTCTATCAAAGTTTTTACCATATCTATATGGCGTTGTTCACTTCGGGCGATATTATTAAAAACCCGAAGCTGCCAGCGCTGGAACAAGGCGTAATAAACATCATGGGCTAATTTTTCTTCTTCTATCATTTTAAAAAGGCCTTCTTTTTCAGCAGGACTAAGAGGTTGTTTAGGTAACTTTTTGACTAAGGTTATACATTGTATGGGAAAATTATTTTCTTTAAAAGCTCCAGGAGGAAAAGCCCAAACACTGCCTGCTACAAAAAACACCAGAAACGCAATCAATAATCTTTTCATTTTTAAAACTCCTTTTAATTAAATTTTATTTTATTATACTATCCAAATTTTTGGAATTTGGGAACAATTTATTTGAACATTTTTATAAATTTTTTCGAGCGCCGTAGGGGCAAATCAATATTTTACAAAGATATTTCTCCGCTTTAAAAAAAGATAAAAATGAGGGTTATAAATTCCCCGTAATAAAATTAAGGCTTTTGGCCTTGCTTATTCTCCAAGCGCGCCAATTTTACTTGAATAAAAGTAAGTTTTTCGCCTACTGGTTGTAAAGCCATTAGCTCTTCATAGTAATTTATGGCTTCTTTTGTTTTATTCTGTAACTCGGCCACCCGCGCTAAATCCCAGTAAGCTACTTTTTCAAGCCCTATACGAGCTTTAGCTGCTTTCATATAATCGGCTTCAGCTTCAGGAAACTTTTTCTGTTCTTCGTTTACGTAACCGAGCCCTAAAAAAGAAAAGTACTTTAAGTCCCCTCTGGCTTTACTTTCAATTTGTTTGAGTTCAGAAAAGGCTTTATCGAATTTTTTTTGAGAGTAATACTCTTCAAATAAAGCCATACGAGCTTCTAGGGCAGCAGGAGTACCTCCGTATTTTTTAATAATTTGTTGATAAAGGCTTTCCCTTTGGTTTTGGTCCTGGGTCATTATGGCCTGCGTCAAAAGAACAGCTGCCTTTTCGGCTTTTTGCTTTTGATAATAAGAGAAGCCCGACCAGACAGCCACCACTAAAACTATCGCTATAGCAGCTACGACTATTTCACGGATATGGCGTTGCGCAAAGTGAACCCATTTTTCATGAAGAACAAGAAGTTCTTCAGTTGGCTTGTCTTCTTTTCTCTTCTCTTTGGCCATTACCCTCTACCTCCGAAAAAGTCATCCCAACGAAATATGAGAGGCTCTACCCCTTCTTTCAAAACAGCATGGTCTATAACTTCCCCAATAAAAAGGACATGATCCCCGGCATCACAGGTAGAAAACACCTTACATTCAAAATAGGCTATGGCGTCTTTTAAAACCGGAGAACCATTAAGCGCTGACATGTAATCAATTCCTTCGAACTTGTTTACTTCACGCCCACTCTTAAAGCCAAAGTGTTTAGCAAGCTCAAGTTGCCCTTCCCCAAGGACATTTATACAAAAAATACCAGAGCTTTTGATAAGGTCATAGGTGTAACGTTGAGGGGCTATAGATACAGATAAAAGTTTGGGCCTAAAAGACACCTGGCCCACCCAAGCCGCAGTCATACCGTTTATTATTTTTCCCTCTCTAACGGTTACAACAAAGACTCCTTGTGGAATATATTTGGTAATTATTGATTGCAATCCCATATTCCCCTCCATACAAAAAATTAAAAAACCTAACGTTATTTCTCCAAATTATTCTAGTAAACATTCCGGCCCAAGTCATCAAAAATATTAACCTGTTTTGGTTATATGCGGTTTTATTATATGGGACATTTCACAGTCAGCCTTGAGAAGGGTAATTCTTCGCCCCATAAAAAGTCTCGCCACTCTTTCAAAGGCCTCGGTTAAATCAGAAACATAGATGAGAGGCTCATCTCCACGAGAAAGTTTTTCCTCAAAACGAGGATTAGCCTTTAGAAATTCAGCTACCTCGATAGCAACCTCTTCGGCAGGATCAACCAGCCTTACCCTACGGCCAGCCTTGGCTTGAATAACTGGTTTGAGCAACGGATAGTGAGTGCAACCCAAAACCAAGGTATCAATGCCTCGTATTTTAAGGGGGATAAGACATTTTTTGACAATGCGTCTAGTCTCAGGCTTTTTAAGCCATCCCTCTTCCACTAAGGGCACTAAAAGAGGACACGCATTTCCGTAAACTTTTACCTCAGGATCAATGGCTGCAATTTTCCGCTGGTATATGCCGCTCGAAATAGTAGCTCTTGTGCCTATTACCCCGATAATCTTTTTGGTGGTAACGGCCAGGGCCTTTTTTACCGAAGGAGATACCACTTCAAAAATAGGTACATCGGGAAAACGCTCGCGCAACGCCTCGGTGGCTACACTTGAGGCTGAGTGACAAGCCACCACGATAATCTTGGCTCCATATTCCAAAAGGAACTCGGCATCCTGAATAGCGTAAGAGATAATAGTTTCAGGGCTTTTAGTACCATAAGGAGTGCGAGCAGTATCACCAAAATAAATTATTCGGTAACCAGGGAGCTTGCGCAAAATTTCCCTGACAATGGTCAATCCACCAATGCCTGAATCAAAAACGCCTATCAAGCTGCTTTCCTCAAAATTGGAATATCTCCAAAGCGGAGACGCAACTTCAAAGAACAATCAGGACAAAAAGAACTACTTTTAAGATCAGTCTCTACCAGGCTTAAAGAAGGATACATTACACAGCGAGGATTAAAACAGGGCCCAAGCCCGAGCATATGCCCAAAAGACCTTAAAATTTCTTTAAAAACTCGCTCTAAAAAAAGCTCTTCTGGGCGTTCACCAAAAAGAAAATCTCGCAATTTGTTAACAGAAACCACCGCTGCTCTGGCCTGAAAATGGCTTTCTGAGATAACAGAATTGTAGTTTACGCTATAAAGTTCCGCATCAGTTAAGCCTATTACAAAATCTACCGGCCCTGCCTTTTCCCGCAAAAAATCAATAAGAAGGTGAGCAAAAAAACGACGCCTCTTAAAACAGAAAGCTGATGGAGGATAAGAAAGAGGTCTTGTTAGCTCTACCTGGGAGTGAAAAGTCTCCGCAAGTTCTTTAATAAGCTCTTCAAGCCAGGGGCCTGAAACCTTTCCAAAAGGTACCAGCAGCATGAACGGCTTATTCATAGAAAGTCACTCCCATGGTTAAACTAAGATCTTTTGTTAAATTCTAAACCTTCTACCAAACAAAGCCAACGCCTTAATTCCCAATTAAGCGGGAATCTTGGTAGAAATAAGAGATACAGCTACAAAAATCCATTCAGCTAGCATCAAGGTGGCACCGAGAAGATCTCCACTTAAGCCGCCAAAGTTTTTACGAAAAGAGAAACGCAGACAGAGAACAAGAAGTAACACAGCCAGAGTTGGCAAAGGGTAAAGGCAAAAGAGCGGAAGCCCAAAAATATGGCTCAGCCACAATCGCTTTCTTGAGCCAGATAGAAAAAGAAAGCCCAGCCCTTCTTTTTTGGCAGGTTCAAGGAAAAGGGCTATAAGAGAAGAGGCAAGCCTTCCGGCAACAGGCATCCACAAAATGACTAACAAAAGTCCTTTTTCCAGTAAATCTTTAGTTAGTAAAAATTCTCCAAGCAGGAAGAAAAAACCAAACAAAAAGGCTCCAACTCCAATTTCTGGCTTTTTTAAGACCTCAAGCCTACGGGAGATATCACCTCCTGCGGCCATGGCGTCTGCCCAGTCAAGAAGGCCGTCAAAGTGAAAAAAATCTGCTAGGTAATACTTTATAGCCATAAGAAGAAGCGCCAGATAAACCGAAGGAAGATAAGATATAAGCAATAAGGCCAAGAGAAAAAAAAGGCCTCCTAGAAAAAGGCCAATCAAGGGCAAATAAAAAACGCCGAGTTCCAGAGAAAACTCTTTAGGAGTAAGCGGTATCCTGGTAAAAAAGGATACCGCTGAAAGAAAAGCCTGCCATTCTTTTTTAAGCATTATTCTTCAAACTCATTCCCTTTGGTGACGCCTGCATCATCAAAAGTGGCCATTTCTGTAAGTATTCTAAGGGCTGTTTCAACAATAATGCTCGCCAGGCAGGCCCCCGTGCCCTCCCCTAGCCTGAGACTGAGGTCAACAATGGGCCTTAAACCCAGCTTTTTAACAACTTTTGCTGCTCCCTTTTCCTCAGAACAATGGCCTAGGAAGACAAAATCCTTTATCTCTGGGGCCAGGGCCTGAGCAATAGTATAGCCGGCAAGAGATATAAAGCCGTCTATGATAACTGGTACCCTTCTTGAGGCCCCGCCCAGAAAAAGTCCGGCTATGGCTCCAATTTCAGCTCCTCCTACCTTGGCTAGGACGTCTATAGGATCTTTGAATTGATAACGGGAAAGGGCCTTAGCCACCACTTCGCGCTTGTGTTGTAAGGCCTGATCATCAATGCCCGTGCCACGGCCCACGATGTCTTCTGGCTTTTCATCAAGAATAGCGCATATTACCGCCGCCGAAGGCGTGGTATTTCCAATTCCCATCTCTCCGGGGATAAGAAGTTTAACTCCCTCTTCGGCTGCCTGAGTGGCCAGATCAAAACCTACCTGCAAGGCGGTTTCAGCTTCTTTGCGAGTCATAGCCGGCTCTTTCAGAAAATTCTTGGTGCCAGGGCAAACCTTGCGTTTAATCAAACCTTCGGCCTCGACTTCACCAGCGACACCAACATCTACCACAAAGACTTCAGCTCCAGCCTGCCGGGCAATAACGTTTATACCTGCCCCACCAGCCAAAAAATTATATATCATCTGTTTGGTAACTTCCTGAGGATAGGCACTAACTCCTTCTTCCACTACACCGTGGTCCCCAGCAAAAACATAAACATGCTTTTTCAAAGGTAGAGAAGGGAAAAGCTCCCCTGTAATGTAAACATATTGTTTGGCAAGTTCTTCCAGGTATCCAAGGCTTCCTCGAGGCTTGGTTAAGTTATCAAGGCGCCTTTGAGCTCGTTCATAATCAGCTCGATTAAGTTTGGGTAACCTAATTTCCATAAAAATACCTCCAGAAAGACTATAGTGGCCACTATTAAAAAAGTAGCCAATCTTATGATTTTACCGGCCAAAAAGATATCTGAAACTTCCCTCTCACGCAAAGGTTTTCCAAAACGCTCTTTTTCAAAAAATTGCCCCTGGTAAACCACCGGGCCACCCAATTCTATGCCCAGTGCTCCGGCCATAGCGGCCTCAGTGTAGCCCGAATTAGGGGAATCATGTTTATGAGCATCAGCCAGCATGGTCCTAAAAGCTCGCCATAAATTTTGCCCTGTAAGACCTGAAGCTAATACAATAAAAAGGCCTGCCAATCGGGCTGGCAAAAAATTAAGAATATCGTCAAACTTAGCGGAGAAGTAGCCGAATCTAAGCCACTTTTTGGTCTTGTAACCATACATGGAATCAAGAGTCTCACAAACTTTGTAAAAGGCTACCCCATAAATACCGCCCACCATATACCAGAAAAGCGGGCCTACCAGGGCATCGGTGAAATTTTCTGCAAGTGTTTCTACTGCAGCCCGCACACATTGAGATGTATCAAGGTTTTTAGTTTCCCTCCCCACTAAAAAAGAAAGCCTCTTTCTGGCCAAAGAGATGTTCTCTTGTAAGGCTTCAGCCACTTTCAGTACCTCTTTTTGAAGGGAAGTGGGGGCTATAAAAAAATAAAGCCAAAGGATTTCCAAAGGTGGAAAAAGACAAACGGTGAAAGACACCCCCCCTACAAAAACGATGCTGGTAAACAATAAAGTGAGAAGGCCGCCAAGTCTTCCCAGCGAATAGAAAAAACGACAAAAAAATTCGGCTACTTGACCTATCACACGTACAGGATGCCAGCGCACCTGAGGGTCTGCGAATAATAAATCGAGAACAAAGGCTAGCAATATAATTAATGGTGTTGGTAAATTAACCATTGACGTCTGCTCCAAAAAGACTCACCATATTAGCATGGAAGAAGATGTAGCCAAGGCCTTAGCCTATCAAGTTAAAAGAGACCTTGCCGAACGCTATTTTAGCGCCAGAAGAGTAATTGAAGAAGACACCGAAAACTATTTTAGAAAAGTAGAAGAAGTCAAAAAGAAATTTATTCCTAAGCTTGAAGAAGCTTTTGGGCGTCTTTACCTTCTTCTCCATCAAGATAAAGAATTTATCAACAGATTTCTTCAAATAACCGGTCTAAAAGAGGCCTACTTTCAGGAAAAAGAACCCTCTCTTGAATCTCTTTCTGGTTTTCACCTAAGAGGCTTTACCTCCAAAGGGCGTTACAAAAATTTATTTTTAGACTGTTATGAAAAACTATGTGAAACCTTAAAAGAATATCACAAAACTCTTGAGGATCTTAAAGTTGAGGCCGAGGTCATCAACCACGAGATCGAAATCTTCAAAGAAAAATATAATCTCAGCGAAATAATGCATTTTCTAAAAAGCCTTGATTCCTCTTCGGAGTACGCTGATCTAGGACAAACATCTTTAGACGAATCCACCGCCAAACTTGAAAAAAAAATGGAGTTCAAAAAAATTACGCCTCCTGAAGAACTATTACCAGATATCCCCCTTCTTCCCCCTTTAAAAGAAGTCCAAAAAGAGCTAACCTCTCTGGCCAAAGAGGCCTTTGGCCGCTATCGAGAAAAGTCCCAAGCTATCCTTGATTATGTCAAAACTCATTCGTAAGGTCAGGCGAGATATAGAAAGATTTGGCCTTCTCTCTGGTGGGGAGCGAGTACTCTTAGCGGTCTCAGGCGGGCCAGATTCTATGGCCTTACTTCACGTACTTTTGGCCTTAAAAGATGAACTTGAACTCGACCTTTTCGTGGCCTATTATGACCACCGCTTGCGCAAAGAATCCTTAAAGGAAGCCCTATTTGTCAAATCATACGCAGAAAAACTAGGACTTCCATTTATTTTAGCAGCAGCTCCTGTAAAGCTTTATGCCAAAAGGGAAAAGATCTCGCTTGAAGCAGCCGGGCGAGAACTTAGGTATCGCTTTTTTGAAAGAATTGCCGAGGAATATGAGTTAAATAGAGTAGCCCTTGCCCACCAGGCTGACGACTTAGCCGAAGAAGTACTTCTTCGCTTTATAAGAGGGGCTGGTAGGCGTGGGCTTGCTGGTATCCCGGTTAAAAGGGGAGGCATTTTTATAAGGCCTCTTCTCATGGTTTCTCGCGAAGAAATAGAAGATTTCCTCAAAAAAGAAAATATTCCTTATATAGAAGACCCTAGTAATGAGGATCCTCGCTTTTTAAGAAATCGGGTTCGACATTTGCTTATCCCTTTTCTTGAAAAACACTTTCACAAAAATGTAAAAGGATGCCTTAAACGGACGGCCCTTCTGGTAGCTGAAGAAGAAGAATTCTTAGGTTGCTTAGCCCTTGAAAAGCTACAAAAGCACGGCCGAAGAGAAGCCGGTGCTTTCCATTTAAGTGTAAGAGGACTTGTTAATGTGCCTTTGGTACTTAGAAGGCGCATGTATCTTGAAGCGTTAAAGGCTATAGGGGTACCGCTTTTCCGCATAAGATTAAGCCACATAGAACAAATTGAATCCCTTCTTACTGGCAAAACCCGAGGAAACATTAACTTGCCCGGTGGCTTTATCGCCAGACGAGAGCCTGGAAGGCTTGTTTTCAAAAAAATAGAAGCCCCTGTTAAGCCTTTTAGGGAAGAAATTTCGGGGACAGGCGAATACATTCTTCCTAATAAAATTGTCCTTCGGGTTTACTACGCCCGAGCAGAGGAAGCCCCTAAAGGGGCCCTTGTGCTTGACCCTCAAAAAATTGAATTTCCGTTGATAGTGCGCTCAGCCATACCAGGTGACCGCATTAGGCTTGCTGGACTTTCTGGCCGTAAGAAACTAAAAAAAATTTTTTGGGAGCACGGACTCACCCATGATGAACGTCGCCTATGGCCAGTTATTGAAAAAGACGGCCAGATTATCGGCATCCCTGGGCTGGCAATAGCGGAAAACTTAGGGCCTAAAGACAAAAATCAAAAAGCTCTGGTAATAGAATTTTCTTTCACAAAATAATAGGTTTAAATATTGCCAATTCTAAAAGGGAGTTGAGTTATGAATCTAGTCTACGCCCGTGAAATGCAGGCCCTTGACCGCTACACCATTGAAGAGTTTGGCGTCCCCGGCCTGGTTCTTATGGAAAATGCCGGTCGAGGAACAGCCGAATTAATTCTTGAATATTTTAGGCCCTCTCTTTCTCAAGGTGCCCTAATTATTTGTGGGCCGGGTAATAACGGTGGAGACGGCTTTGTTATCGCAAGGCACCTTGCCCAAAAGGGCTTTCCGGTAAAGGTATTTTGCCTGGCACCTTTTGAAAAGTTTAAAGGAGATGCCCTCGTCAACCTTCAAATAATAAAAAAAATGGAAATCCCTTTATTTTTGGTAAACAACGATATTTCTGTATTGAAACAAGAAATAAAGGCCTCGGGCCTGATAGTTGACGCTATCTTTGGCACCGGCCTTGAGCGCGAAGTAAAAGGCCATTTTGCCGCTGCTATTGAGGCTATAAATCAGAGCGAAAAACCCGTAGTAGCTGTGGATATCCCCTCGGGCCTTTCGGCAGACCTGGGAAGGCCTTTAGGAATTGCCGTAAAAGCCTCGCTTACCGCCACTATGGCCCTTCCCAAAGTAGGCCAGGTGATTTATCCCGGCCGCCATTACGTAGGTGAGCTTAAAATAGTTGATATTTCCATGCCCAAAAGGGTTATAGCCGAACTTGCTCCCCCGCGTTTTTTATTGAATGAGAGCTGGGCGGCCAATCACTTAAAGCCGAGAGGGCCTGACTCCCACAAAGGGACTTACGGCCATGTGGCTGTATTGGCCGGTTCTTCTGGTAAAACAGGCGCGGCCATACTCACCTGCCTTGGGGCTTTAAGGGGAGGAGCAGGCCTGGTTACGCTGATATGCCCTAAAAGCCTTAATCACATTTTTGAAACTACTCTTACCGAAGCCATGACCTTTCCCTTAGAAGAAGAAACCGATATTCAAAGCCTTTCTTACCAGGCCTTTGATAAAATTATCTCCTTTTGCCGGGACAAGAAAGCCGTGGCCATAGGGCCTGGGTTTGGCATCCATCGGGAAACCTTTGAATTAGTTCATAGGTTGGTAGCTCACCTTGATATCCCCGCGGTAATAGACGCTGACGCTATTACGGCCCTAGCCGGAGAAGTCTTTCACCTACGTCGGGCCCAGGCCCCTCGCATTTTAACGCCTCATCCGGGAGAGCTTGCCAGACTCCTTGATATTTCTAAAGAAAAAATACAGGAAAATCGCCTTGAAATAGCTCGTCTGGCCGCCAAGGAAACAGAAAGCATTGTTGTCCTTAAAGGTGCTGCCACGGTAGTGGCAAGCCCAGATGGTCGGGAAGCGGTTAACTACTCGGGTAATCCTGGGCTTGCTACCGGAGGAACAGGTGATGTTTTAACCGGCCTCATAACAGCTTTATTAGCCCAGGGCTATGAACCTTTTATAGCTGCCTCTCTAGGAGTTTATTTACATGGGCTTTCCGCTGATATTCTTGCTAAACGTAAAGGGCCGTTTGGGTTTGTAGCTAAAGAAGTAGCGGAAACTTTGCCCAATGCCATCAAAGAAATAATGGTGAGGAAAAACCTTGGCCAGTTTTAGAACAAAAAGCCCTGAAGAAACAGAACGCCTGGCTGAAGAACTGGGGCAAAAGCTATCTCGTGGGAATGTAATCTTTCTTTTTGGTGATCTTGGAGCAGGAAAAACCACCTTTGTTAAAGGATTGGCGCGGGGTCTTGGAGTGCCTAAAGATTATTATGTCCAGAGCCCAACTTTTGCTATTATAAATGAGTATCCTGGGCGTGTTCCCCTTTATCATGTGGACCTTTATCGTCTCGAGCCTGAAGATGTTTACGATTTAGGCCTTGAAGAACTGGCTGAACAAGGTGTTCTGGTGATAGAATGGAGTGAAAGACTTCCTTTTTTCTTTGACAAAGCCATTAAAGTTTACTTTGAAATAATAGGCCCCAGTGAAAGACTTATAACAATAGAGGATAAAAATGATATTTAGCCCTTTTGCTATCTTATTTTTCTTTCTTTTTCTTTTCTTACTCTTTTTATTGTTTATTTTCGTCCATATTGGCCTAATAACAATAGCGGCCAGCAAACTTGGTTTAACGGCTGGCCAAGTATTTATTTTTTTATTCGGTTCGCTAATAGGTAGCAATATAAATATTCCCGTTAAAAAAATTAGAAGGGACCGTGAGCTTTATCCTGAAGAAGTAGAGGTTACCTTTTTCGGCATACGCTATGTAATTCCTCGGGTAAGAGAGCCAAGTTATACGATAATAGCTGTAAACGTTGGTGGATGCGTAATCCCCGTTTTTGTCTCTTTATATCTCATGGTACAAAATGGTCTTTTTATCAGTCCACTTATAGCCACCGCTATAGTGGCTTTTATATGTTACAAACTAGCCCGTCCTGTACCAGGCATAGGAATAGCTATCCCCATGTTTATCCCACCGTTAGCCGCTGCTCTTATAGCCCTGGTTATTTCCCCAGACAAAGCCCCGGTAGTTGCTTATATTTCAGGAACGCTTGGCACCCTCATTGGCGCGGACATCTTGCATCTAAGGGATATAAACCGCCTCAAAGCCCCGGTGGCTTCCATTGGCGGCGCAGGGACCTTTGACGGCATCTTTCTCACGGGAATTATCGCCGTAATTTTGGCGTAACGGCTGATAGCAAAAAGATAGCAATCCTTTTGGCTCATTGCGGGCTCTATCTCTACTCTGTCATTACGAGTTTCTTACATCGCCATTGAGCTTCTTTATGTTGTCATTACGGGCTTCCTAACATTGTCATTACAGGCTTCCTTACATTGTCATTACAAACTTTCTTACAATCTTGCGAGCTTCCTCACATTGTCATTGCGAGCGAAGCGAAGCAATCCTCCCGAGCGCAGCTAAGAGATCTCTGAAGACCGCTTCGACCTCTGACGAGGCCTCGCAGAGACACGAAGAATCACGGCGAGCCCGAAACCTCTTAGTAAGACGCTGACATGACCCTCGACACTATTGTCGAACTGTTCTTTTTGTCGAACTAATTACTAGACTTTTTAGAAAATCTCCTGGGATTGCTAGTTTTTCCAGATTTTTAAAATGGCACGCACATTGCAGTTAGTAAGAAGTAAAAATAAAACAAGGAGGTAGAAGAGATGAGGAAATTAATTTTGGCTATGGTAGTTAGCTTGTTTATGGTAGGAGGAGCGTGGGCCCAGAATCCCAACCCACCGGCAGTGCCTTACATCCTTTCGGGAACTCCGGTAACAATTACCGGAGTGGTTAAGGCCGTGCCCTGGCCTGCCAGCCAAGGGCTACAAATTGAAACAGATCAAGGAGTAGTTACCGTTTACGGCATTGGCCCCAGGTGGTACTGGCAGCAAATGGGAGTCCCTTACCCCACAGTAGGCGAAGACATTACGGTAGAAGGCTACGAAGTGACTTTTCCTAACGGGACTACCAGAATCGTTGCTACTAAAATTACGGTATCTGGCCAGACCATTGTTTTAAGGGGAGAGGACGGAAGGCCTCTTTGGCGGGGTGGCCCATGGAAAAATAGAGGCCGTCAACAGATGCAAATGAACCAGGGAAGTGGTAATCAGTATTATGGTCCTGGTCAGGGGCGCGGCTACGGTAGAGGCATGGGTTATGGCCCAGGTCAATGCTGGCGTTATTCCAACTAATAATGAACCAAAAGGCCCCGCAAAAGCGGGGCTTTTTAGTAAAAGTGCTTATGAAAACTTTAATTTTTAGCTTATTAATCTATTTGGTACTTATTAGCCCTCTTAAAGCTCAAACTTTTGAAGAGGGGGTTGAAATTGAAGGGAAAGTATTGATGCTCTTCCCTTGCCCCAAAAGTGCCATTGTTCTTTTTTTTGATGAAAACCATAGGTCTAAAAGAATCAAAGTACTTTTAGAAGAATGTAATAAACCCCTTTATCCAGGAGATATAATAAGGTTTCGCCTTATTAAAACATTTAACGGCCAATTTTTAGCCAAAAATGTAATTATTAAAAAGAGAGGAGATTTTACCGGCGTAAGAAAGAGATTACGAAAAAGTATTCGTAAGGAATGGTCAAGGGGCGTCCGGAAGGAATGGCATAGGCAGGAACGAAGGGGAAGGGAAAAGGAAAGGGAAAGGGAAAGAGGAAGGGAAAGAGGAAGGGAAAGAGGCGGTGGACATGGTGGAGGACGCGGTAGGTAAACTTTCTTTATGGAAAATCAATCTGGCTTTTTTCATTGTGTTATTTGGCCTTTTAAATCTATCTTTTTATCTTCATCACCAAGAAATAGAAAAATTTTTTGTAGAACACGTACGCCAAGATTCTTATACACTTACAGAAGTAATTCGTCTCAATGTGGAAACAGGATCATTGGCCGAAAAAATAATAAAAAACATTCTTTATCATTTTCTTTCTAATACTGTTTCCTTTCTTGATTATCTCGATTCTATAGAACCTTTATCTCCTGACGAACTATTAGGTTTTATTCAAGAAAACGGACTTGCTGGAGTTCTTATTGAAAGACAAAATGGAGAAATTCTTTCCGTACCTGAAGGATGGTTACCAGAAGACATCAAGTGTCATAACAATTTGATTTATATCAAAAAATATAATCTATTTATGTTTTGTACAGAAAATTTATCTTCTCTAAAAAGAGTTGTAATAGGTTCCAGGGTTGAAAATATTAAGCCATTTTATGAAAAAATATCAGTTGAGGGTATTATCAATCGTATCTCCAAGCTTCCTAATGTCCGTTCCGTGGAAATTATCCCTCATAAAATAGATCAGCCAAAAGTCTCTCTTTACAAGAAAGACTTTAAAATAGAAATACCATTTCAAAATAAAACTATAATTGTTTACTTAAAAGCCAAAAACTTAGAACTTTTAGAAAAAAAACTTAGAGAACGTTACTTATTTTTGTCAATTAGTCTTTCCTTTGTCGGTTTAATATTGACTATTATCTTTTATTTCTTCCAAAAAAATTATTTAGAAAACATTAGAGACTACGAAAAGAGCCTTGCCCAACAGAAAGAAGAAGTAGCCCTTGGAAGAGCAGCAGCAACTCTTGCCCATGAAATTAAAAATCCCATTAACAACATATCTTTAGCTTTACAAAGGTTAACAAAAGAAGCGAAAAACTTATCTCAAGAAGAACTTAAGCTATTAGAACTACTAAACAAGTCTCTTTTACAATCAACTAAAACAATAGATTCTTTACTAAACTATGTACGGATTGAGAAGAATTTTAATAAAGAAAAAGTAGAACTATCCTCTCTTATTTTAGAAATCCTTGATCGCTATCAATTATCCTTAAAAGACAAGAAAATAAAACTATATAAAGATTTAGAAAAAGTATTTGTTCTGGGGAATAGGGAGTTATTATTACAAGTTTTAGAAAATTTGCTTTTAAACGCTTTAGAAGCTATAAAAGAAAGTGGTATCATAATAATTTCTCTTAAACCACAAGATAAAAATGTCATTCTAACTATAAAAAATTCAGGAGAATTACCACCTAAAGATAAACTTGAGGAAATTTTTAATCCTTACATCACTTTTAAAACAAAAGGAACGGGGTTAGGTCTAGCTTTAGTTAAAAAAATTATCAAAGCTCATGATGGAGAGGTTTACGCTGAAATCACCAATGATAATCTTTTTAAGATAGAAATTCACTTACCGAGGATATCCAATGAAGATACTCATAGTTGATGATGAAGAAATTCAGTGCCAGCTAATAAAAGGCTTTTTAGAAAAACAAGGGTACGACGTCTGTTATACATCTAACCCTAAAGAAGCTCTTGAAATATTTGAAAAAGAGCCAATATGGCTGGTTTTGGTTGACCAAAAAATGCCAGAACTTACAGGAGAAGAGTTACTGGCGAAATTGAAAGAAATAAACCCGAAAGTAAGAGCTATTATGATTACAGCCTATGGAGAAGTGGAAACCGCGGTAAAAGTTATGAAACTCGGAGCGGATGATTTTCTTGAAAAACCAATCAATTTAGACGATCTGCTTTCGCGTATAAAACGTTTAGAACAAGAAACTTTCACTAACCAAGAAGCTGAAGAAGTTATCCAAAAATTAGAAGAGAAAAAGGAGCTACCCTTAAAGATAATTGCTGAAAGCAAACAGATGAAAGAAGTCCTTTCTATGGTGGCCAGGGTGGCGAAAACTCCGTGGCCAGTTCTCATTTCTGGTGAAACGGGGACAGGCAAAGAACTTATTGCCCGCTTGATACACCTGCTAAGCGATAGGGCTCAAGGCCCGTTTATAGAGGTAAACTGTGCGGCTATTCCGGAAACCTTATTTGAGTCTGAACTTTTTGGCCATGAAAAAGGAGCCTTTACTGGCGCTACCCAATCAAAACGCGGCCGTTTTGAACTGGCCCACAAGGGAAGCATATTCCTTGACGAAATAGGCGAAATGCCCCTTTCCATTCAACCCAAGCTCTTAAGGGTTCTACAAGAATCAAAGATAATGCGTCTTGGTAGTGAACGAGAAAAAGAAGTGGATGTGAGAGTCATTGCCGCTACCAATCGGGATTTAAAAGCTATGGTCGAAGAAGGCCGTTTCCGAGAAGATCTCTACTATCGCCTTAATGTCTTTGAAATAAAGATACCGCCTCTTCGTCATCGAAAAGAAGATATACCAGCGCTAATAGAGTTTTTTATAAAAAAATATGCCTTTAGACCAGTCAAATTCTCTCCTGAAGCCCTGAATATATTAATCAAATACCCCTACCCAGGAAATGTCAGAGAGTTAGAACATATAATTCAGCGCACGGTAACGTTAGCGCGAGGTTCTCTTGTTACCCCTGAAGATCTTCCCGAAGAACTCAAACGTTTTAAGGCCACCAAGCTTGGCCCCCTTGAAGAACGCCTAGCCCAGATAGAGAAGGAAATGATTCTTGAGGCCTTAAAAAAGGCCAACTGGGTACAAACCAAAGCCGCAGATCTACTGGGTATAAGTGAACGGGTATTACGCTATAAAATGGCCAAACACGGCCTAAAAAAACCTAGCAAAGGAGGAAACTGATGCGCAAATACGTGAGTTTATTTTTATTTTGGTCATTAATGGCCATGCTCGTAACCGGGATAGTGCTTTTTATTATGCCCCATGGCCGCGTGGCCTACTGGACAGGATGGACCTTACTTGGCCTTGATAAAGACCAATGGCAATCGTTACACATTGTTTTCGGGATTCTAATGTTAATTTTTGGATTCTGGCACCTTTATCTGAACTGGCGCCCATTTGTTAAATACGTGAAAGAAAAGCTTTCTCCAGCTAACCCGGCGGTAATTACCACCCTTGTTTCTTTGGTATTGTTAGTAATGGCGGTAAAATACATACCACCTATAAATTATCTCCTGGAATTTCAAGAAAAGATTAAAAACTCCTGGGTAAAACCCACCACTCCACCACCGGTGCCGCACGCTGAGCTCATGCCTTTGAGAGATATTGCCATGCGGCTTGGCATGCGTCCGCGCGACGCTGTGGAACTTTTGAGACAACACGGATTAGAAGTTCCTTCTGGACAGATTAGTCTGAAGGAAGTTGCCAAACTAAATGGCAAAAGACCTTCAGAGGTCTATCAAATACTGATCCAAGCAAGCCAAAATAGGAAATAGAGCTTTAGTTAGGCCGCAGCCCCCTTGCGGGACCCAACGATAACTCTTTTTGTCACTGTGAGAAGCACGAAGGGCCGACAAGCAGTCCCTATCCCGAGTGCAGCTAAGGGATCTCTGGACTGCTTAGCTGCGGGATTGCTTCGGCCTCTAACGAGGCCTCGCCATGATCCCCTCTTATTGTCACTGCGAGCGGAGGGAAGCAGTCTCAGAGATTGCTTCGGCTGCAGGCGAAGCCTCACAAGGGGGCACAGTTGTGCCCCCTAAAAATTAATCTGAGTGTTTTTTAAGAAAGGCCTTGAAGAAATCTATAGGAATGGGGAAAAGAGTTACTGAATTGTTTTCTGCCGCTACTTCTCTTAAGGTTTGCAAATATCGTAGCTGAATGGTTATTGGAGATTCCTCCATCATCTTGGCGGCCTGAAGCAGCTTTTCCGCGGCCTGGAGTTCACCCTCGGCGTTAATAATCTTAGAACGTCTTTCTCTTTCAGCCTCAGCCTGTTTGGCCATGGCCCGTTTCATCTCATCTGGAAGGTCAATTTCTTTAATCTCCACTTTGGAGACCTTGACTCCCCAGGGTTCAGTATCAGCGTCAAGGATTTCCTGAATCTTCATGTTGAGCTTCTCTCGCTCGGCCAGGAGCTCGTCAAGTTCAGCCTGGCCACAAATGCTACGAAGAGTTGTCTGGGCAAGCTGGCTGGTGGCAAAATAATAATTCTCCACTTGAACCACTGCCTTAGCGGCATCAACCACCCGAAAATACACCACGGCACTTACTGAAACAGAGACGTTGTCTCTAGTGATTACCTCCTGAGGAGGAACATCAAGAGTTATGGTCCGTAAATCCACTTTTACCATTTTATCAATGAAGGGAATTAAGATGATAATACCCGGGCCTTTAACACCTATTAAACGTCCTAAACGAAAAACCACAGCCCTTTCGTATTCTTTGAGAATCTTTACCGCTGAGGCCAAAAACAAAATGGCAAAAATTACCACAAACGTTATGGGAATATTCATAGGTCCTCCTAACTTCCTTGTATTTTTTAAATTTATTTATAACCTGTTCTCTATTCGATAGCTATCTTTTATTAAGTTTTATTGCTAAATTACTAAAAATTAAGGCAGCCCCGCCTCCCCTGTCTAAAATTTCTATAACTCTAAATTTCATATATTAATCCGAGTGTTTTTTACACGACAAATTATCGCCGCTGACATAATCGCTAAAGCAAAGTAACCTTCGCTGTCACTGCGAGGCCTCGTTAGAGACCGAAGCAGTCTCAGGGATTGCTTCGCTTCGCTCGCAATGACCGCTCTTGTCGCCTATTTAGTGACACAATTAATAAAAGGACTGAGCTTTATATGGGCTTTATAGTTGATAGCCTTTTAAAAACGTGTTTTAAATGACTCTGATCCCCAAAAAAGGAGGAAATTATGGCCCCTGAAAAAATAAAGCTCACTGAAGACCACAAACTCATTGTCCCAGATGAACCTATAATTCCATATATTGAAGGAGACGGTATCGGGCCAGACATTATGCGAGCAGCCATTCCCGTATGGAACGCTGCGGTGGAAAAGGCGTATCAAGGAAAACGCAAAGTCCACTGGAAGGAAATCCTCGCTGGCGAAAAGGCCTACAAAGAAACCGGAAACTACCTTCCCGAAGAGACTATTCAGGCTATGCGAGAACACGTAGTCTCTATAAAAGGCCCTTTAACCACTCCTGTTGGTGGAGGCTTTCGCAGTCTAAACGTAACTATTCGCCAGGTGCTTGACCTTTATTCCTGCGTGCGTCCGGTAAAATGGGTGCCAGGCGTGCCAAGCCCGGTGAAACACCCTGAATTAGTTGACATGGTCGTTTTCAGAGAAAACACTGAAGATGTTTACGCGGGCCTTGAATGGGAAGCTGGCTCGCCTGAAGCCAAAAAACTTATTGACTTTATCAGAGACGAACTGGGTAAAGAAATTAGAGAGGACTCAGGGATAGGCATTAAACCCATAAGCCGCTTTGGCACTAGGCGCCACGTGCGTAAAGCCATTGAGTACGCCTTAACCTACGGGCGCAGAAGTGTAACCCTGGTGCATAAAGGAAACATCATGAAATACACCGAAGGGGCCTTCTGCAAGTGGGGCTACGAGCTAGCCAAAGAAGAATTTTCCGAAGTCACTATTACCGAAGACGAACTCTGGGAAAAGCATGACGGCAAACTCCCTGAAGGCAAAATTCTCATTAACGACCGCATTGCCGACGCCATGTTCCAGTGGGCCTTGTTAAGACCTGCGGAATACGATGTGCTCGCTATGCCTAACTTAAATGGCGACTACATCTCTGACGCTCTCGCCGCCCAGGTAGGAGGCCTTGGCCTGGCACCTGGTGCAAACATTGGTGACGGCTACGCCGTGTTTGAAGCTACCCACGGCTCTGCTCCCAAATACGCTGGGCTTGACAAAGTTAACCCCAGTTCCGTTATCCTTTCAGGGGCTATGATGTTTGAATATCTCGGCTGGCGTGAAGTGAAAGATCTTATCTGGGAAGGTATTTCCAGAGCTGTTCAGGAAAAGGTAGTCACCTATGACCTAGCCCGCCAGATTGAAGGTGCCAAAGAAGTTAAATGCTCCGAATTTGGCCAATACGTAGTGGAAAAAATAAAAGAGCTTTAAGGAGGAAGCCTGGCCCATGGCTCGCCCAAAGTACGATTTTGCTAACATTGAAACCAAGTGGCAAAAGAAGTGGGAAGAAAGCAAAGCCTTTGCCGCCATTGATGGTGACAAGTCACGCCCGAAGTACTATGTACTTGAAATGTTCCCCTACCCCTCCGGGCGAATACACATGGGTCACGTGAGAAATTACGCCATTGGTGATGTTTTGGCCCGCTACCGCAAGATGCGTGGCGCTAATGTGCTTCACCCCATGGGCTGGGACGCGTTTGGCTTGCCGGCAGAAAACGCCGCCATTAAACACGGCACCCATCCTGCTAAGTGGACTTATGAAAACATTGCCTACATGCGCAATCAGCTAAAACGCTTGGGGCTTTCTTATGACTGGAACCGTGAATTGGCCACCTGCGACCCGGACTATTACCGCCACGAGCAGCGCTTCTTCATTGAAATGCTTGAGCGGGGCCTGGCCTATCGTAAAAAAACTACGGTGAACTGGTGTGAAAGCTGCCAGACCGTGCTTGCCAATGAGCAGGTAGAAGACGGTTGTTGTTGGCGCTGTGGCGAAGAAGTGGTGCTAAAAGAAATGGACGGCTGGTTTTTCCGCATCACTGCTTACGCCGAAGAACTTTTGCAAGATATTGAAAAACTCCGGGGCAAGTGGCCAGAAAAGGTCCTCGCCATGCAGATAAACTGGATAGGCAAAAGCGAAGGTGCAGAAATAGACTTTCCTATAGAGGGCCTTGACGAAAAAATTACCGTCTTTACCACCAGGCCAGATACCTTATACGGGGTAACCTTCATGAGCCTTTCACCTGAACATCCGCTGGCCAAAAAACTGGCTGAAAAAGACCCTGAACTCTTCTCCAAATTTGAAGAATTTCTCAAGGAGACCAGACGTGAGCGTCGGCAGATTGAAGAAGGCACTTTTGAGAAAAAAGGCCTTTTCTTAAACGCTTATGCCATACATCCTCTAACCGGAGAGAAAATTCCAATTTTTGCCGCCAACTTCGTGCTCATGGAATACGGCACCGGGGCGGTAATGGCCGTACCTGCTCATGATCAGAGAGACTTTGAATTTGCCCAAAAATATGGCCTTCCCATAAAAGTAGTCATTCAGCCTGAAGGCGAGGAACTTTCTCCTGAAAACATGAAAGAGGCCTATGAGGGTCCAGGTATAATGGTAAACTCAGGGCCTTTTTCTGGCCTCCCAAACGAAGAGGGCAAAAAGAAGATTACCGCTTACCTTGAAGAAAATGGCCTCGGCCGTGGCAAAGTGACTTATCGCCTGCGGGACTGGGGTGTTTCCCGCCAGCGTTACTGGGGCTGCCCTATTCCGATAATTTATTGTGAACACTGCGGCATTGTGCCTGAAAAGATCGAAAATCTCCCGGTTAAACTGCCTCTTGACGCCGAGCTTGACGAACACGGCCGCTCACCTCTACCCAAGCTTGAGTCTTTCGTTAAAACTACCTGCCCTAAATGTGGACGTGAGGCTCGCCGTGAAACAGACACCTTTGATACTTTTGTGGAATCATCATGGTATTTTGCCCGTTTTGCCTGCCCCCACTCCGAAGAACCGCTTGATAAAGAAAAGGTCTCCTATTGGCTTCCAGTGGATCAATATATCGGCGGTATTGAGCACGCCATACTTCACCTGCTTTATGCCCGCTTTTTCACTAAAGTTTTACGGGATCTTGGTTATCTTGACTTTGACGAACCCTTTGAGCGGCTTCTTACCCAGGGCATGGTTATTAAAGAAACCTATCGTTGCCCCAAACACGGCTGGCTTTATCCGGAAGAAGTTTCAGAAGACGGCCGTTGCCTAAGAGATGGCTGTGGAGAGAAGGTAACCATTGGCCGTTTTGAAAAGATGTCTAAAAGCAAACTCAATGTAGTTGATCCAAACGCCATGATTGAACGCTACGGCGCAGACACAGTACGTCTTTTCATGCTCTTTGCCGCTCCTCCAGAAAGAGACCTTGAATGGAGTGACGCTGGCATTGAAGGGGCCCACCGCTTTTTGCAACGGGTTTTCAGGTTGGTTACGGAAAACTTAGAAGAACTTAAAAAAGTAAAGGCATATGCCGGAAAGCAAGATGACTTACCTAAAACTTTACGGGACTTGAGGCACAAAACCCACCAAACCATAGCCAAAGTCACTGAAGATATAGAAAAACGCTATCAATTTAACACGGCTATTGCCGCAATAATGGAGCTGGTAAACACCTGCTACGACACGCTAGGAAAAGACGCCAGCCAAGAAGCCCTGTTCTGGCCGGTAATGAGGGAAGCGGTAGAGGCTATTCTCCTTTTACTTTCACCAGTAGCACCACACATCTGCGAAGAACTATGGGAAGCACTAGGGAAAGATGGCCTTATTGCCAACGCGCCGTGGCCTGAAGCTGACAAAGAAGCCTTAAAAGCTGAAGAGGTAACCATAGCCATTCAGGTTAACGGAAAACTCAGAGACCAGATCCAAGTGCCAGCTGGTACATCTCAGGAAGAAATTAAGGAAGTGGCTCTTTCAAGACCTAAAGTCAAGCGTCACGTAGAGGGAAAAGAGATAAGAAAAGTCATATTTGTGCCCAATAAACTTATAAATTTCGTGATAAAATAATAAAAAGTCCTATAACAAGACTTTTGCAAAATGCTATACTTAAGAGACTGCTTCGCCCATACGGGCTCGCAGTGACTAAATGGCAGATGGCCGATGGCTGGTGGCTGATGGTAGATGGAGGAAAAGACTGCTTCGCTCCGCTCGCAGTGACAAAGGAAGTAAAGGCTCGCAGTGACAAAAAGAAAGAGTAATTGCGAGGCTGCGCCCAGTAGTCGAAGCCTTCCTTATCCTTGTCGTGAAGCAACATAGTTGCTTCTAAATTTGGCAAAGGTCTCTATAAGCTTTTATTTATGTTAATGACTCAAAGAGACGACAATTCTTTTAACTGTCGTCGCAAATCTATTTTTGTCATGTAAAAAATTAATGAAATTGGAATGTTTGTAGATTTAACAAACTTTATAACAAAACAAACCTAATTAGGAGTAGCCTTGGAATTCTCCCTTCAAAAAAAAGCCACTGTTATAGCGAGTACTGTAGCTACTTTTTTAGTAGTTATTAAGCTTATTATTGGGCTAGTGAGCGGTTCAGTAGCTGTTTTAGCCTCAGCAGTTGATTCTATCCTTGATATTTTTGTCTCCATTTTCAATTATTTTGCCATTCATAGCGCGGAAAAACCTCCTAATGAAAAGTTCAATTATGGCCTAGGGAAAATAGAAGCCCTCGCTGCGGTGATAGAAGGTTTAATCATTTCAGCTTCAGGTCTTTTTATAGCGTATGAAGGAATAATAAAAATTATCCATAAAGAGCCAGTAACCAATCTAGGTATTTCTTTAGTTGTTATGGTTATCTCGATTCTAATTACTACAGGTCTGGTACTCTTTTTAGAGTCTGTGGCCAAAAAGACAGGAAATCTGGTGATAAAATCAGAGGCACTCCATTATAAAACAGACCTTTTTACCAACTCTGCCGTTCTTCTTTCTCTCTTAATTGTACATTTTACTAAATTTTACGCCATTGATGGCATTTTTGGCCTTTTAATTGCCTTTTATATCATTTATTCAGCTTCTAAGCTCATTAAAGAAGGTATTTTGATCCTAATGGATGTTTCTCTGGAAGACGAAATTATAGAAAAAATTATTGAAATTATAAAAACCACTCCGAAAGTTACGGACTATCATTTTTTAAAAACGAGAAAAGCTGGCCCTTTCAATTTTGTTGATGTTCATCTAGTCTTTTCTCGGGACATCTCTTTAGAAGAAGCCCATCACATTTCAGACTTAGTAGAAGAAAAAATCAGAAGCATAGACCCAGATAAAAGATGGGAGATAACCATCCACTTAGATCCATTCGATGATTCAGACAAGCACACCCGCGTTGAGGCCAGCCAGCCAAACTAGTGATCAGCCCAGGGAGGCCTTCCTGGTCCACGAACGTTTATTTCTCGGCCATCAGGTAAAATAACCTTAAAAATATCTAAATCGGGCTTGCCATCATCAAAATCAACTTGGCCAATCACGGTTATCGTTTCTCCCACTGGAAGAACAACGCGATGAAACCTTGGAGGGCCAGCTTCTATTACAATCCGCCCTGTACCATCATTGAAAAGATATTCGTTTCCCTCGAGATGAATTTCTATTACACCTTCAATTTCTACTATCTCGTGATAGACAGGATTAGCTAAAATATCAGCTACGGTTTTTTTGACTGGATTATAAGTAACTTTTCCTGATCTCTCGGATTTAACAGAAGGCTTGTATATTCCAGGTTCTAGTTGAGAAGAAGACTCTCCGTTTAACCGTGTTTCTGATGCCTGAGAGCTAATTACTCCTAAAACGGCAAGATAACTCAGCAAAATTGCGCCCTAAATCATGCTTATCCGTTGCATGTTTATCTCTCCTTAGAGACCTTTGCAAAATTCAAAAAAACATGGATTGATCGCTACGGCGAGACTTTCGCCTCGCGAGAGCGTTATTTCGGCCCTGAGATTGCTTCGCTCGCCACAGCTCGCTCGCAATGACCCTGCTGGGCCACTCCGTCGGCCCTGCGGGGCTTCTGGTAAATATGAGTGAGAAGTGAAAAGTGAGAGGTGAGAAATGGCAAGTGAGAGCCATTTACCATTCTGTCACGGCTAGGAGTCAATAGGAAGATCCCTTCGCTACGCTTGGGACAGGCGAAGCAGTCTCCGGGATATTACCAGTAGCCCTCAGCCATTGGCCATCCACCATGTAGTCACTGCGAGCCCGTATGGGCGAAGCCGTCTCTTTAAGTATAACATTTTGCAAAAGTCTCTTTTAAAATAAAATTTGTCAATAAAATCGCTTATTTAAAAAATTTATAGAAAAAGACTATACATCTACCCCTAAATATAATTAATCTTTTTAAATACAAGTTGTCATAATTTATAAAAAAACTATAAAGATTTTGTCGGTATGAAATATTTTTACTTAAAAAAAGAACACAACACTCTATCTCTCAGCGAAGGCGAGGATGGCTCGAATTCTCTGCTAATTGGGGCCTTTGCCTGCGAAGTTCCCGATGAAAATCATCTTTTTTCGCCCACTTTACGTGTAAATGCTTCCTTGGGCGACTTTGACAGGTTCTTTCTCGAAAAAATAGCCATTCTCGAAAAAAAACGTTTTGAAGAAAATTGGGTAAAGTCTTATACGGTAAATAAAAAAGGAAAAATTATTGTTCTCTCAAAAGAGCCCGAAAAGCTTACACGATTTGAGTATATTTACGGCGGACTTTTAGACCTTTTTACTCTTTCTTTAGGAACTCCCTCCCTCACCCATCCTGTTGCCCAGGATATCAAAGTCTCAAAGAGTAAAGAAAATTACCTTGTAGAATTTGTTAGGCGCTTACCTATAGAGGAAGAAAAATGTACTTATTGTGGAATCTGTGGGCCAAGTTGCCCAAAAGAAGCTATACTACCCGACCTTCAAGTAGATTTTACTCGCTGCGACCTGTGCCTAGAGTGTGTTAAAGCTTGCCCAGAAGGAGCCATTGACTTCAATCGTTTTGAAAGTATTGAACTCAAAGCTCCTTACCTGCTCTTCCTCGAAGAAACAAAAATAGAACTTCCAAAAGACCAGGACGGTATATTTTTCTTTGAAAATTTTGATGAACTTTTGGCCCTTCAGGGAGAACACGAAGTCGTTGAATTAGTTAAACAGAAGCCTAAAAATTGTCAGCACATAAGTTATTTAAAAACCGGTTGTAGTTTGTGTTTAGAAGCTTGTCCTGAAAAAGCCATAAAAGAAATAGACGATGGTCTTCAAATAGACCATTTCAAATGTAATGGCTGTGGAACTTGTATAAGTGTCTGCCCTACAGGAGCCGTCGTTTTTTCTCCATTTGAAGACCAAAGTTTCTTTGAATATTTCGGTGAGCTTTCTCTTAAAAATTGCCGGGTTATCTTGGCTCACGAAGAAGATTTGAAAACCTTTTGGTGGTTTCGTAATAAAGAGAAATTCCCCGAGCACATTTTTATTGAATATGGAGAGCCAAGAGCACTTAACAGTGCTCATCTTCTATATTTATGGGCTCGCGGCGCCTCTCAAGTTTATTTGGTTGCCGAAAAAAAACTTGGCATTGAAAAGGAACTCGCCTTTGCCAATAAAATTGCCCACCATTTCAGCGGAAAAGAGCCTTTTAAAATTCTTTTACCTCAAGAATTCAAAACTATTTCCTTAGAAAAACCGCCTAAAAACCCCTTAAAAGAATTCTTTTCTCTGCCTGAGGGGATAAAAGAGCGCAGGGAAGTATTAAAAGAAGTTCTCGCCTTCCTTATTTCTATCAACAAAGAAATTCCGATTGTTTTAGAACATGACTCTTTTGGGGAAGTTACCGCCAAAGAAGGTTGCACCCTTTGTGGTGCCTGCCTAAATGTTTGTCGTATAGGGGCCCTTTCAGCCAATGAGGAAGACTTTGCCTTAATTTTTACTCCAATAAAATGTATAGCTTGTAGCGCCTGCCTGGTGGCCTGCCCTGAAAAGGTTCTTGAGTTAACTAAAGGCCTTCGCCTGGAAAAAGGCTTTTTACAAACCAAAACACTGGCCAAAAGTGACCCAGCTCGCTGCCGAAACTGTGGCAAAATTTTTGGCACTAAAAAGAGCATCGAAAAGGTAAAAGAACTATTGAAGGCCCAAGGGCGTTTAAAAGATCTTGAGGAGATACTTGAACTTTGTGAAGATTGCCGAGCCATAAAAATGCTTGAAAAAGGAGTTTAAATGCAACTTTCAGAAATAGACCGCGCTCGTATATTCTTATTCGACTTTTTGAAATCTCTATTCCTAGAAGAACCAACTCCTGAAAAGAGAGAAACCTGGCTTAAAGTCCTTGAAAAAATTGCTGGCCAGACTGACTTCGAACCCTTAGACCAGGCCTTATTAGGCCTAAAAGAATTTTTAAAAAAGACAGACCCTGATCAACTAAAAGAAGAATACTATGAACTTTTTGTAAACCCAACCCGGGAAAAACCTCTTGTCTTGACCGCTTCTTATTTCATAGATGGTAAAGCCATAGGGCCCACTTTGGCCAAATTACGTAAAAATTTAAACGAACTAGGAATAACGAGAAGTGAAAATTTTAAAGAATCAGAAGACTCCCTAGTTTTTTTGCTAGATCTGATGATAATTTTGATTGAAAAATCCTGTAAAGATAATATATATTTTAAACACTTAGAAAATATTTTTGAAAAATTTTTATTACCTTGTGCGGAAGGGGCGTATGAAAGGCTTACCTCTGAAGAAAAATCCAGTTTTTACAGAAAGTGTGCCGAAGTATTGAGGTCTTACCTAGAGCTTGAAAAGAGATTTTTAACCGAAGGATAAAGTTTGTCGATAAGTTCAAAATAAAGCCATTAAAACAAAAGAAGGGAGGTTTTTTATGCCAAAGATAGACGATGGCAAGCGTTCGTTTATCAAAAAAGCAATAGTAGTAGCTGGAGCGGTTTTGGCTTTGGGCTCAAATAAAGCCAAGGCCAATAAAGTGAAGACCGGCTCTCAAAATGAGGTGCTTTACAGAGAAACAGAGACCTTTCGCAAGTATTACGAAACTCTAAGAAGATAAAAAAACTAGGAGGTGTTTTCATGGCGGCCAGAAAATTGATCTCTAAAAGGGCCCCGTCAGGCAAAAAGTTTACCTTAAACCCCAAGGTGGCTCGTCGCTCTTTTATGAAGATTGCGGCGGCTGTTACAGCCCTTACAGGGCTAGCCTTAAGTGGTCGTTTGAGTAAAGAGGCTGAGGCTAAGAGCAAAAAGTCTCCTTATAGTCAGTCCAAAATCGTTCGTACTATCTGTACCTATTGTTCAGTAGGATGTGGTATTTACGCTGAAGTTGAAAACGACGTCTGGATAAGACAGGAAATCGCTCAGGATCACCCGGTTTCCCGTGGAGGGCATTGCTGTAAGGGCGCAGGCGCCATTGACATGGTAAATAGTGAGAAGCGCCTCAAATATCCACTTAAGAGAGAAAATGGTCGCTGGGTAAAAATTTCCTGGGAACAGGCCTTTGACGAAATCAGCAATAAACTCCTCGAAATCCGTAAAAAATACGGCCCTGATGCTGTTCATTGGAATGGAAGCGCCAAAGTTTCCACGGAAATGGCCTATCTCCAGCGTAAATTAGCTGCCTTCTGGGGTACCAACAACATAGACCACCAAGCCCGCATATGACACTCCACTACGGTGGCCGGGGTGGCCAACACGTGGGGTTATGGGGCAATGACCAACAATTTCAATGATATTCGTCACTCTAAGCTTCTCTTTTTTATAGGGTCAAACGCTGCTGAGGCCCATCCAGTGGCCATGCAGCATATCCTTTATGCCAAAGAAGTTAACAACGCACCGGTAATTGTAGTTGACCCGCGCTTTACTAAACTTGCCGCTAAAGCTACAGATTACGTACGTATCCGCCCGGGTACAGATACGGCCTTTCTTATGGGGCTTATCAATCAGCTCATCCAGAATGACTGGTACGACAAGGAATTTGTCCGTACCCGTGTAGCTGGTTTTGAAGAGCTTAAAAAAGAAGCGGCCCATTATACACCCGAAGTAGTGGAAGATATAACCGGTGTGCCTGCCAAAGAGATAGTGCGTATTGCTAAGCTTTTAGCTGAAAATCGTCCAGGCACTGTAGTATGGTGCATGGGCGTCACTCAGCACCATATTGGAAGCTCAAATACCCGTGCCTGCTGTATTTTACAGCTAATGCTGGGTAACATGGGTAAATCTGGTGGCGGAACCAATATCTTCCGTGGACATGATAACGTCCAGGGCGCTACAGATATGTGTATTCTTTCTCACTCCCTTCCTGGCTACTACGGCCTTTCTGACAAGGCTTGGAAGCACTGGTGTAAAGTCTGGGGCGTGGATTACGAGTGGATTAAGTCCCGATTTTACAATAAAAAATATATGAATAAGCCTGGTTTTACCCTGGCCCGCTGGTATCAAGGGGTTATCCAGGAAGATAAAATAACCCAATATACCCCCATTAAAGCAGTAGTTTTCTGGGGGATATCTTCCCAATCCATTTCGCAATATCATAAAGTGAAGAAGGCCTTTGACCAGCTTGACCTAGTGGTGGTAATTGATCCATTCTTTAACACCACCGCCGCCATGTGTGAAAAAGACAATGTTTATGTGTTGCCTTCTACTTCTCAATATGAAACCGAAGGCTCAGTAACCAGCAGTTCTCGCCAGGCTCAGTGGCGTTATAAGGTGGTTAATCCAATTTATGATAGCAAAACCGACTACGAAATAATGGAAGAATTCGTCAAGCGTTTTGGTTTTGCGGATAAGTTTTACAAAAACATCAAAAAAATACCTGAAGACGTTACCCGTGAAATCGCCAACGGCTGTCTCACCATCGGCCTTTGCGGCTGGTTACCAGAGCGCATCAAAAAACACACCGACAACTGGCATACCTTTGATATTGATACTCTACAGGCCAAAGGTGGCCCTTGTGATGGTGAGTACTATGGTCTTCCCTGGCCCTGCTGGACAGAAAATCACCCTGGCACCCCAATTCTTTACGATATATCTAAACCAGTAGCCAAGGGTGGATTACCATTTAGAGCCCGGTTTGGCACAGAATACACCTATCCTGATGGTCGCAAAGAAAACCTTCTCGCGGCAGAAGGAGTAGCCAACCCTGGAAGTGAAATCATGGGCGGTTATCCAGAATTTCCGGGCTGGAAGACGGACAAAAACGTTATCAAAGAGGCCATTAAACGAGGTATGGCACCATTTGGAAACGCGAGAGCCCGCTGTTATTGCTGGAACTTCCCTGATCCGGTGCCCAAGCATCGTGAGCCGCTACACTCACCGCGTCCAGACCTTATCAAAAAATATCCGACCTATCCTGATAAGCCTGACCACTATCGTGTTTACACTCGCTTTAAGAGTGAGCAGAAGCCAGAGCTGGCTAAAGAATTCCCCATTGTACTTATTACTGGTCGTGTAGTGGAACACATGGGTGGTGGCGATGAAACGAGAAGCAACAAATACCTAGCCGAACTAATGCCCGAAGTTTATGCCGAGATTAACCCGCGCCTAGCCAATGATTATGGCTTGCGTGACGGAGAATTTGTCTGGATCGAATCTCCAGAGGGTGGCCGCATTAAAATTAAGCTTAAAGTCACCGAACGCGTTGATGACAAGACTATTTTTATTCCATACAGCTTTGCCGGTATGTTCATGGGTCGCTCGATGCTCAGCAACTATCCGCAGGGATTTGAACCTTACGCTACTGGAGAACCGGCCAATGTAGTGACTAACTATGGCTATGACATAAAGACCCAGATCCAGGGAACAAAAGAATCTCTTTGCCGCATTAAAAAGGCTTAAAAGAAACGGAGCAGGTTAAACCTGCTCCGTCTAACTATTGATTAGGAGGAAAACTATGGCGATGAAATTTATTTGCGATATAGAACGTTGTGTCGCTTGCTATGGATGTGTAGTAGCCTGTAAAGAAGGCCACCATTTACCAATAGGTGTTAATCGCCGTCGGGTGGTAACCATAAATGAAGGTAAACCCGGCGAAAAAAGCTTATCCATTGCCTGTATGCACTGCTCTGATCCGGCTTGCATGGCCGTCTGCCCGACAAAATGTATTTATAAGCGCGATGATGGTATAGTCCTCCACGATAAAACCAAGTGTATTGGTTGCGGCTATTGTCTTATGGCTTGTCCTTTTGGTGCTCCACAGTTTCCCAAAACCGGTCCTTTTGGTGCCCGCGGAGTTATGGACAAATGTACTTTCTGTGCTGGTGGGCCAGCTCCCACTTTTAGCGAAGAGGAAAAGAAACTTTACGGACAGAACCGTATCGCCGAAGGAAAAGTTCCTCTCTGTGCAGGTATGTGCGCTACTAAAGCTCTGTTAGCTGGAGAATCAGACGTAATTTCAGAAATATATACAGAACGGGTTGCTCGCCGTGGGAAAGGCAATCTTTAACGGCTAAATTTAAACAAATTTCGCTATTGGGGGCTAAAAGCCCCCAATTTTCTGTTTTGGAGGTAATAAATTGGAGGTAATAAAAATGAAAAAAAGTGTGCTATGGACGCTGACTATTTTAGGGTTTGTTTTGATGGCCGGACATACTTTGGCCCAAACCCTTCCAGCTCAAGCGTATCTCATAGATATTTGGAAAGAGTTTTACAATACCACTGTGGGCGATTGGGCTAAAAATGCAGCCTGGTTTATTAATTACGTACCAAAGCTTAAACTTGTTTATCTTTTGGTATTATTAGGAGTGCCCGGCGTATTTTTTCTACACTATTTAATCATTGGTCCTAAAAAGTTTTCCCACGAAGGCGAACAAATTCTTTATTACGACATCTTTGCCCGAGTTATTCACTGGTTGGCAGCCCTATTTTTCTCCCTTTTGGTGGTTACTGGGCTTATAATCATATTTGCCAATTTTTTTGGTGGAGGAACTTTTGTAAAATTCTCACGCTATGTGCATCTAATCTCTGCCTTCGGCTTCGGTATCACCTTAGTACCCATGTTTATTATGTGGTTTAAGGACATGTTACCAGCTACTTACGATATAAAATGGTTTCTCATTCTAGGAGGATACCTTAGCAAAAAGAAGTTCCCTATCCCTGCGGGAAAATATAACGCCGGGCAAAAAATGTGGTTCTGGCTAGCTACTTTAGGCGGTGGTTTTATGCTTTTTACAGGCTTTTACATCTATCTTTTTAACGTTTCTCCAGGAACTCTTCGTATTTACACTTTACTTCACATTTTATTGGGAATAGCTATTGTAGCCCTTTATTTCACTCACATCTATATGTCCATGGTGGCCATTAAAGGTGCTCTCTGGAGCATGATTACCGGCTACAAATCTGCCGATGAAGTTTCTATCCTTCACAGCAAGTACTACGAAAAACTCAAAAATAAGTTAAATTAGGGAACATTAAACGACGACAAATTACACTGTCATTGCGCTAGAAGGGATTGAGATCGCCACGGTGACTACGTCTTATCGTTAGATGCTTTGGCGGATAAAAAAGCTCGGATTAACACATGGTACCTGTTATAGCTTTCATAGGTTGTGAAGAAAGAAAAGAAATTATCGATAAAATTGCCGCCGAACTCAAGGAGTGCGGTTATAAGATTGGCCTTTTAAAGGAAGTCACTTTCCCCCGTGAACAACTCGCACCTCTTGACGTTTCGGCGGTTGCTCGCCTTTATTTTGGAAGACTTTTTTTAGAACAAGAAGTAGATAATGAAAATTTTGACTATATTATTACCCGCATTTTCGATGGCTACGATATAGTAATAGCTGATGGTTTTGCTCATGTTGACCGCATACCAAAGTTTGAAGTTTTAAAGAAAGGTATTTATGAAAACTCACTTAAAGGCAAGGTTTCAAGTCTTATAGCTTCTATATCCGATTACCCAATAGAAAATGGAAAAAATTTCTCTTTGGAAGAAATAAAAGAAATTACCGAGTTCATTGAAGAACATCTCATTAAGGCTGCTCGAGAAGAAATAAGCGCTGTCCTTTATGTAAACGGAAGGCGAATTCCTCTTAAAAAATATGTACGGAAAACATTGGCAGGAGTGATAGAAGGCTTTGTTAAGCCTCTCAAAATGACTGAAAACGCCCAAAATATTTTAATAAAAGTAAAAATTAATAAATAGAGACCTTTGCAAAATATTTTCTCTTTTCCATTGCTAACTTGCTTTTCTACCCCATTAAACCCTTAAAGTTCTACATCTCCCGTGGTGGAAGACCGGAAAGGGCCTCTGCCAAAGACGCCGCCTTCTCAGGTGGCATGGCTGAAAGGATACGGGCTACTTGTTCGGTTTTTAGTGCCGAAAGGATCTTTATGGCCATTTCTGGCTCCATAGCTACTAGCAACTTGGCCGCTTTAGAGGGTTTCATATTTCCATAGGCCCCTACCAAAAGCTTAAAACGTTTGGTTTTGATAACTTTAAGTTCGTTTAATTTCTGTTCTACTTCTTCATTCAGATTTTCGAGAGCGGCAAGCCTTCGTTGAATCTGTTTTTCAAGAAGAGAAAGCCTTGCCTTTTCTTGGGCCAAAGACTCTTTTTCTTGAGCAAGGCGTTCTTTTTCTATTCTAAGAGCTTCATAAAGGGCCTTGGGGCAGGAAAAAATATCTTCATTTCCATTTTGGGTTTTAGCTTCAGCTTTGGCCTCTGCCACAGCCAAAGAAAATTTGCCTTGATGAAAAAGAAAGAAATAAGTTCCCGCCACAACAAATTTTAAAAAAGCCAAAAACAATATAAGCGGCATCAGCCTAGAAATTTTCATGGCGCCTTCCCCTCACTATCACGATATCCTCAATGGTTTTCATCTCTTCTTCCATAAGCTTTTTAAGATACTTTTCTTTTGCGCGAGTCCAGAGAACCTCGGCTACCCGTCGCTTTTGATAAGCGGCTACAGCCTTTCTTCTTAAGTTTTCAACCTCTTGGTTCTTGCGCTCTAAAATACCTTCTATCTTTTCTTTCTCCGCTAAAAGTTGTTCAACATGCTGATAGAAAACTTTTATTTCAGAACCACTAAAGGTTTTTCCTTCGATTTCGTTAAAAATCTCTTTGGGTTTTTGGGCAATATCTTTTAGCATCTCTTTAAGCTCTAGAAGGGCTTGCTCCGCCCTTATATACTCTTGCTGGGCCTGACTTTCTTTAAGTTCCCTTACCCAAAGAAGTGTTTTCAAGACCTTAGATGGTCTCTTCATTTCACCACCTCTATAAGCCTTTTTACACTGGTTTCAAAATCAGCTTTTTCATCTATATTTTGACGTAAAAAACTGTTAATGACCTCGATTTTATTAAGGGCCCTATCAATCTGAGGATTACTGCCTTTAACATAAGCGCCAATATTTATAAGATCTTCAGCTTTTCTGTAAATAGCAAGAATATTGACCAACTCTTTGGCCGCTTCAATTTGCTCTTGGGACACGATATCTTTCATCACCCGGCTGATACTTTGCAAAATATCAATGGCTGGATAGTGGCCCTGGTGGGCCAACTCTCTTGTTAAACAAATGTGACCATCTACAATAGACCTTACAGCGTCGGCTACAGGTTCGTTAAAGTCATCACCCTCAACCAAGACGGTAAAAATTCCTGTAATACTACCCCCTCTTGCACTGGGACCAGGCCTTTCTAAGAGCCTTGGAAGAGCAGCAAAAACAGAAGGGGTATATCCTCTAGCCGTAGGCGGCTCACCTATGGCAAGCCCTACTTCTCGGCCAGCCATACAAAACCTTGTAAGAGAATCCATCATAAGAAGTACATCAGCACCCTTGTCTCTAAAAAATTCGGCCACCGCCATAGCCAAATAGGCACCTCTAAGCCTCAAGGGAGGAGGCTGATCAGAAGTAGCCACCACCACTACTGAGCGTTTCAGGCCATCTTCTCCAAGATCCCTTTCCAAAAACTCACGCACCTCACGGCCGCGTTCTCCGATAAGAGCAATAACGTTTACATCGGCCTTGGTGTGACGGGCCATCATGCCAAGAAGCGTTGACTTCCCCACTCCTGAGCCAGCCATGATAGCAATACGCTGGCCTTTCCCTACGGTCAAAAGGGCATTTATAGCCCGCACACCTACATCAAGGGGTTCCTCTATACGGGCTCTCTCAAAAGGCTTAAGTGGTTCAGCATGTATGGGATAAACGTCTTCAAGGGGAGGTAATTTTCGACCATCAAGGGGTTTTCCCAAAGCATCAATTACTCGCCCTAAAAGCGCCTCCCCTACCCTTACTCCACTTTCACGACGCCAATAAACCTTACTTCCTGGCTCTATTCCTCTTGGGTCCCCAAAAGGAATGAGTAAAACCCGCTCATCTTTAAAACCTACTACTTCGGCTAAAATGTTTTGCCCATTCGAAACTTCAATCTCACAAAGTCCACCCACACTCACATTGGGGCCCTGGGCCTCTACCACAAGGCCTACTACTCTTTTTACCTGGCCACATACCGAAACAGGTTCAACATTTTTAACTGCTGTTAAAAATTGGCTAAGATCTGGCACTTTCATCGCTTAGTCCCGCAAAAATTTCTTTGAAGCGCCGTTCAAGGGTAGCGTCAATCAAGCCGAAATCTGTTTCTAAAATACATCCTCCACGACCAATATTTGTATCAGGTATGATTTCAAAATCTTTTAGGCGTGAAAGCTCCTCTCTTACCGCTCCCATAATGTCTTCTATAAATTCCATATCATCAGGATTTAAATGGATTCGTACACGGGTTTGGTCAACCACGTGGGAAAGGGCCTCTTTTAAAGATGTCTGTATAATCTTAGGATTAGTACTTACTTCTTGTTGAATAATTGCATAAACAATTGTTTTTACTATTGAAACTAGCTGAGGCTCAAAAGAAAGAACGTGTTCTTCAATAGCTTTTTCTAAACTAGTTACTAAAGCCGAAAGCCTGTTAGTAAGTGTTTCATATTGCTTTTTCCCCAGGGCTGCCCCATCTCTTTGACCTTGAGCAAAACCTTTTTCATAGGCCTCCTGTTCTAACAAGGCAATACGTTTAGAAATTTCTGGATGTTGTAAAAGTTCGTCCACCGAAAGCTGAGAAATATCAAAAGATTCTACCTCTGTATTTAATTTTTCATCTAAATCTTGATGTTTAAGGTTTTCATTTTCTTCGGAAGAGGATTTAACTCTTGTTTCGACATTTTCTTCCTTATTTTCTTCTTGTATTTCCTGCTCTACCTGGCGCCTTTTTTCTATCTCTTGCCAGGCTTCTTCAGGCAAAAGTTCAGAGAAGGAATTAAAATTCTCCTCCGAACCCTCTGGAACAAAGAAATTAAAAACCTTTACCTTTTCACCTTTGATTATTTTAGACAAATTCATCCTCCCCTACTGCCAAGACAATTTTACCTTCCTGTTCTAGGCGTTTGGCTACTTTGATAATGTTTTGCTGAGCGGCTTCCACATCAGCCACTCTGACAGGGCCCATAATTTCAAGATCCTCTTTAAGGAGCTGAGCGGCCCTGGCACTCATGTTGCTAAAGAACTTCTCGCGTAATTCTTCAGAGGCAGTCTTTAAGGCTAGTTTGAGATCCTCAGTGGAAATTTCTTTTAATATGGCCTGGATAGCTGTGTCGTCCACTTTAAGTAAGTCTTCAAAGGTAAAGAGATATTTGCGCACCTCTTCGGCCAAGTTGGGGTTTTCCTCTTCTACTTCTGAAAGTATTTCCTCCTCGAGGTCTCGACTTACATGTGATAAAATCTCTGCTGCTCTTTCAACGCCACCTAATTTCTTGCTAAAAGTACCGCCCACGGCTTCGAGCTCTTCTTCAAGAGCAGCACTTATTTCCTGAATTATTTCTGGATCTACCTTGTCAAGCTCGGCAATACGAAAAACTACTTCACTCCTCAATTTTTCAGGAAGATGAGCTAGTACCTGACCGGCCAGATCAGCATCTAGATGAACCAAAATAATGGCTATAGTTTGCGGGTGTTCATTGCGCAAAAAATTGGCAATCGTCCTGGGATCAAGGCGGCGAAGCTTCTCAAAAACTTTGGGGCCAAGTTCTTGACGAATCTCTTCATATATTTCTTTACCCTTTTCACCGTAAGCTTTGACTAGACTTTGTTGCAAGAAATCATCTGGTGAAACAGTAAGATCAGCCAGAAGCTCACGACTTTCCATGTTAGCTTCGTCAAGTACTTTTTTGACTGCTTCAGAAGGAATATAGTCAAGCCTTGCCATTTCAATACCAATACGTTTTATCTCTTCTTCAGAAAGATATTGATAAACCTGAGCGGTAAATTCTTCCCCCATGGTAAGAAGAAAGATAGCCGCCTTTTGTGGGCCAGTAAGATTGTTGGGGTCTATTTTAGTGGGCATTGGCTTCGGCCTCCTTTAGGGCTTTTTGACGTTCTTCTTCTGTCTCTTCAGCTAACCAGCGTTTGACCAGCACTGCTGCCCGTTCTGGCTGATTATGAATAATATTGAGAGCAATTTCCTGGGGCAGTGGAGTGGGTTCTTCCTCAGGTAACGCCTCTTCTTCGGCTTCAGGCAGCGCCTCTTCGGGTAAAGGTTCTGGTTCAGGTTCAAGGCGTTTGAGAAAGGTTTTAAGCACTGGACGAATAACTAAAAGCAAAAAGAGTAACACTAAGAGAAATTCAATCAAAGGCCTGGCAAATCGATCGGCATAGGCTACCCAAGGAGATTCGGGCTTCATTTCTTCCAAACCCTCAAAAGGAAGGACACTTACTTCTACTTGATCTCCACGGTCAGGGTCATAACCAATGGCCCCTTTGACCAACTTTTCTACCTGGGCCAAACGTTCTTCGGCCAAGTTGGTGGCTGCCTGAGCCTCTCCTTTCTTGGCACCCTTATTGAGAATCGCCTCATCAAGCAAGACCGCTACTGATATCTTTTTAATAGCCCCAGGTGAAAACTCCTGCTCACGCACCACCTTGCTAACTTCATAGTTTTTGGTAATGCTTTTTTTGGTTTCTCGCTGAGTCTGTGTAAATCCTTTGGTGTTACCTTCAATTTTATTAGCCAAAGCCCCTTTGACTCCAGGGACTCCTCCTTCAGTTCCCCCTTCTTTCTGGCTATCTTGAATAAGTTCACTCCTTACAGCTATACCCTCAGGATCGTAAGTTTCTTCTTTTCTGACTTCTTTAGTAAAATCAACATCTACAGAGACTTGAGCAATGGCATGTCCCGGCCCTAAGGCCTGAGTCAAAAGGGATTCAATCTTTTCCTGATAAGCTTCTTCCAGTTGCTTGCGATATGCAAGCTGTTCAGCATTAAGACGTTCTTCAGGAGACTCTGGGCGGTAAAGCACCCGACCTTTGGTATCTACTACGGTAATATGCTCAGGAGTAAGACCTGGTACAGCACTGGCCACCAAATTAACAATTCCTTCTACTTCTCGCCTACTCAATCTCTGCCCATTTTTAAGCTTCAGAAAAACCGAAGCTTTTGGGGGCTTTTGGTCCTCGATAAAAACACTTTCTTTTGGTAAGGCTAGGTGAACTCTAGCTGCCTCTACCTCAGAAAGGCTCATAATGGTACGAGCAAGCTCTCCCTCAAGGGCTCTTTGGTAGTTCACCCGCTGGAGAAAATCAGTGGCTCCCAGTTGATTTTTGTCAAATATTTCAAAACCAGTTACATCTGGGCTCAAAATGCCGTGGCTGGCAAGGGCCATACGCACCTCTGGTACTTTGTCACGTGGTACCTTTATGGCCCCGTTACTTTCCACTTTATAAGGAATCTTTTCCTGTTTAAGAAAGTCTATGACCTGAGCAGCGCGTTCCTCAGGAAGGCCTTTATAAAGGAGCCCCCAGTCGGTTCTATTGGCATAGTATATCAACCCTAAAAGACCTAGGGTAACTATCAACACTGTTCCTATAGCCGCAATACGTTGTTCACGAGAAAGGCCCTGCCAGAAATCTTTAAGTTGCTTTAAAACCTCTTTAGGGGGCGGAAAAGCCATGTTTATCCTCCATTAAAGTTGCATTCTCATAACTTCTTCATAGGCCTGAAGCACTTTGTTACGTACTTGAAGTAAAAGACGAAAAGAAAGATCAGCTTTAGTCAGAGAAAGAGTTAAAGCCGTAAGGTCAGGGTTTTCTCCCGTAGCAAAGGCTTTAAGATTTTCAGCGGCCACTTTTTGGGCGGCATCAACAGAAGATATCTCTTTTTTAAGGAGATCCATAAAATCTCCCTTTGAATCAGGCCTGGTCTTATTAGAAACATTCTTTATACCGTAGGGATTTCCTAAACCGTTAATCTTCATAAAAGTCCTCCCTATTTGAGTATCTCTAGGGTCTTTAAGGCCATGGACTTGGTCACCGAAACTACAGAGAGATTAGCTTCATAAGCTCGTGAGGCAGAAAGGAGCTCTACCATTTCTGTTAGGACATCTACATTGGGATAGCGTACGATGCCCCGTTTATCAGCATCTGGATGAGACGGATCATACACTTCACGAAAAGGACTCTGATCTTCCACTATAGCAGTTACCCTGGGAGTCACCAGCTTGAGACCAGCATCAGATAAGTCTCCCTCAAGTTCGTCAGGAAGTTGAGAAGCACTAACGACAACATTTTGGGCTCTATAGGGTTCCCCGGTAAGGGTTCTGGTAACATCAGCATTAGCCAGATTCATAGCTGAAATATTTAGCCGCAACCGTTGAACAGAAAGGCCACTTGAGGCCAAGCGCAAAGCAGTTAATAGTTTCATTATCTCTTACCTCCTTCGGTTATGGCTTCGCGTAAAAGCTCTATTTCTTTCATTAAGGCCTGAATGGTAGCCTGATACATAAGATTATTTTCTGAAAGCTTGGCCATCTCTTGTTCTAAAGAGACATTATTAGGTGTGCCTTCAACAGGAGGCTCTTCTTCTACCAAGGGGATACCACCGTCGGGAGCAAGGCCTGGTTTAATATGCCGCGGATTAGTAGTTTTTAATGGGGGAGAACCTTTAAGATAGGCAGCCATTACCTTTTCAAAAGGGATATCTTTCCGACTATAGCCAGGCGTATCTACGTTGGCAATGTTAGCGGCAATGACCTCGTGACGCATAAGTCTTACTTTTAAAGCCTCTGAAACCACCTGCCAGGTCTTACCAAAAAGCTTTGCCCCTATCATATCCCCTCCTAAATGAGTCCTGCTTCACGATAAATTTGGAGTTTGTTGCGAAGTGTACGCACGCTTATACCTAATATCTCTGCCGCTCGGGTACGATTTCCATTAGCCGCTCGTAAGGCCTTCATTATCATTTCTCGTTCTACTTCGCGAAGCGGCTTAAGTGGCATATCCTGGCCTTTAGCCCCGAGTGGTTTAGGGAAAATGTCTTTGAGGGTTATCCAAGTTCCCTGAGCTAGCAGTACCGCTCTCTCTATTAAGTTTCTCAGCTCGCGTACATTACCAGGCCAGGGATATTGACTTAACTTTTCAAGAACCCCATCAGCAAAACCTTTAACTGGACGGTTATACTTCTGGGAAAATTCTTCACAAAACTTCTGGGCCAGAAGCCTCACGTCTTCAGGCCGTTCACGCAAGGGGGGAATTTCTACCGGAATAACATTCAGGCGAAAATAAAGATCTTCTCTAAACTTTCCTTGAGAAACCAGGGCCTGTACATCGCGATTGGTAGTAGCAATAACTCTTACGTCTATTTTTACGGGATAAGCTCCGCCTAGGCGATCTACCTCTCCTTCTTGGAGCACCCTCAAAAGTTTGGCCTGAAGAGAAAGGGGCATTTCTGTTATTTCGTCAAGGAGAATAGTTCCCCCATTGGCCAGTTCAAATTTTCCAAGCTTTCTAGTAAAGGCTCCTGAAAAGGCCCCTTTTTCATAGCCGAATAGCTCGGATTCCAGAAGATGTTCCGGCAAGGCCGCACAATTAATAGCAATAAAAGGCCCTCGTGCCCTATCGCTGTTTTCGTGAATAAATCTGGCAAGGACTTCCTTACCTGTACCAGACTCACCAGTAATTAGTACCGTGGCCTTACTTTTTGCAACCTCTTTTAGCCGAGCTAAAATCAACTTGAGTCTCTGGTTAGCCGTAATAAAACTACCTTCAGGTGGTTCATAGGTACGCTTAACTTTAAGGATTATTTCCGTCAGAAGAGCCGGCTCTGTTGATAAAAGCCGATAGTCAGCTGCCCCAGCCTTAATGGCCTGAACAGCTTCTTCAAGGTCAGCTTCTTGGGTCAAAAGAATGACTGGTATGAGAGGATTAAAGGAATTCAAGTCTTTTAAGATTTTAAGACGGCCAAATTCTTCATTTTCAAGATTTGCTACCACGGCACCGATATCTTGCTCTTCTAAAATAGAAAAGGCCTCCTCGCGGTTAAAACCCCAGATAGGGCTCAAACCCTTCTCCATAAGAGCTTCAGCCAATGGGGCCAAGTCTTTTTCTTTTTTATCTAGCAATAAGATAGTCTCTGGCATCAGTAGATCTCTTGACGCGCCTCTTCTACAAGTTTTTCTTCTTTAACTAATGACGAGGCCAACCTTCCGTATAGGTCATTACCATTTGCCATTTCCTGCCAAATGGCTAGTGCTTTTTCTGCTTCACCCTGGCGCTCCAATAGCAAACCTTCAAGCCATTTTAATTCTCGATCTTTTGGAAACTTCTTCAAAAGAAAAGCAAGGGCTTTTTGAGAAAGGCCGTATTTTTCCTCATTCAAGGCCTTGGTAACCAAGGCTTTGCCGAGCTCTAGATCAACTTTCTTGGCTTCTTTTAAAAGAACTAGGGCCTCTTGATAGCGTCCCACGGAAATCAAAACCTTCAGGAGATCCTTACGAATTTTTTCTTTCATTTCAGGGGTAGCGGTTTCATGGTAAGCCTTTTCTAAAAAATTAAGGGCCTTTATAAGTTTTCCTTCACCCTCATTGAGCAAGCCGCAAAGATAAAGAAAGTAAGGATTTTTGTTTATTTCTGGGTATTTTTCGCGGAGTTCTTTTAAAAATCTCTCAGAAAGGTCGTACTCTGAATTTCTTATAAGAAGATCTGCTAGGGTAAGCTTAAAATCCTTTTCCCATACATCGGGAAGTGGCAAAAGCACCCCTTTTAACAAAGTTAAACGAGCCTGAGTTTCCAGATTGAGTGAAAGATAGGCCTGAGCCGCCCAATAAAAAGTTAAACCACAACCAGCTTTTTCAAGCTCTGGTTTGTGTTTTTCAAAAAATAAAATAACTTCTTCGTAGTCCTTTTCTCCCAAAAGTTTTTGCTCGAAAAGGGAAGAAGCTTTACATAGAACAGGAAAAATCTTCGGCAAAAAAGGAGATTGAGGATACTTTTTTAAAAAAGCCCAGGCACTTTTAAGGCATTCATCAATCTTTTTTAACTCTAAGAGTATTTCTATTTCTAAGGCATGGGCTTCTTCGGTTATAGGCGCTTTCGGATAATCCTTTTTAAGGGCCTTTATTACGTTTAAGAGGATTTGCCTTGTTTGAGGATCAAAACGACCTATCTTTTCTTCAAAGAGATAACGCATTTCATAAAGCCTAAATTTAGCAAACAAGGCCTGAGGCGCAGAAGGCCAAGAGGTCAAAATTAATTCAAAAATACGACGGGCTTCTCTATACTTTTTTTGATTAAAATAAACTTCTCCTAAAGCCCAAAGCAAAGGCGGAGCTTCTTTTTCCCGGCCAGAATAGTTAAGGTAATCATAAATTTCTTCTTCCGCCTGCTTGAGATTTCCTTGTTTCAAATGATAAAGGGCCAGTTCTTTTATGATTTCCGGAACAAGGGCCTTAACTTTAGGGTTATTTTTCAAGAAAGATATTACCTTATCTGGCTCATTGAGCTTAAACAACAAAGACGAAGCCTCGGCTTTAGCCTTAAGAGGGCATAAATCTGAGGCCAAAACTTTTTCTGCCAGTCGTTTAGCCTTATCCGGAATCTTCCTTTTGTAAAAAATTCGCGCCGCAATAACGTTAGCCGAACAAACCTCTAAAGCGTCTGGAAATTTGGCCTGAAGAAAACGAATATAAACTAAGGCATCACTGTGTAACCCCAAGGCCTCGCTACTTTTGGCCAATAAAAGATAGGCCTTGGGAGGCAAGTCTGTTTCCTTTAAAAGGGGCTTTAAGAGGTCTATTACCTTTTGATAGTTACCCTGAGAAGCATATATCTCAGCGGCAAGAACTCTTCCTTTGGCTATAACTGCTCTTTCATTGGGGAAGCGATGCTCGAGTTCTTCTAGAAGCGCAAGCGCCCCTTGGCTATCTCCCTCTTCGTACAAAGTTTTGGCCTGTTGATACCACAAAAACGCATCCTTAGCCGCCAAAGTATTACTGGTGAACATTCCTAAAATTAAGATGGCTGGTAGCACCAAATATATGAGAATTTTGAGACTGTCATTGCGAGTATAGCGAAGGAATCCTTGTCTCGAGCACTGGCAAAGGGGTCTTAAATCGCCTCGGCCACTGCATGGCCTCGCGATAACGTTTTGTATTGTAAAAAATATTCCCATTAATAACTTAGTCAAAACTCTCATCGTCTTTCAGACTTTGCAAAGCGTGTGCCTAAAAGAAATTCCACTAAAACCACACCAAGTGAGGGCTTACACGAAAAAAAACAGAGGAAGAAAAGCTTTTTTTAGCCAAAAATTTGACGCTAGTGGGCGGTAGGACGGGTAATTTTTTGCTTTTTCATTTTTTCGATAAGGGTAGTGCGATTGATATGGAGTAGTTTAGCCGCCCGGTTTTTAACCCAGCCTGTTTTTTCAAGGGCCTTGATAATAAGTTTTTTTTCAAACTCAGATACCAGTTCCGGCAAATGGATCCCTTCATCTGGAATGTCAAAATCTTGAACACCTGGTTTATAATTAAACTGCGATTGTTCAAGAATGTATTCTGGAACATCTTCCAAAATAAGTTGTTCACCGTTGGCGAGGATAACCATTCTTTCAATAACATTTTCAAGTTCTCTTACATTTCCCGGCCAGTGGTATTTCATCAGGCATTCGAGAGCCTCTTTAGAAAGGCCTGTAATTTTACGTCTTTTTCGTTGAGTAAAACGGCTAAGAAAATGTTCTATTAAAAGAGGTATGTCTTCTTTTCTTTCTCTCAAAGGAGGAAGTTTAATAGGAATAACATTTAAACGATAATACAGGTCTTCTCTAAAACGGCCTTCACGTACTTCTTTTTGTAAATCTTTATTGGTAGCGGCAATCACTCTTATATCTACTTTTATAGAGCGGGTGCCCCCTACCCTTTCAAAAGACCTTTCTTGAAGTACTCGCAAGAGTTTTACCTGTAGTTTTGGGCTCATCTCAGCGATTTCGTCGAGAAAAATAGTTCCCCCGTGGGCTAACTCAAAACGGCCAATGCGGGTCTTTACCGCCCCGGTAAAAGATCCCTTTTCGTGGCCAAAGAGCTCTGATTCAAGAAGCTCTTCAGGAATAGCCCCACAGTTTACCGGTATAAAAGGACCTTCTCGGCGACTGCTAGCAGCATGAATAGCCCTGGCTACCAGTTCTTTACCTGTCCCTGACTCTCCAAGCACTAATACCGTGGCATCAGTATCAGCTACTTTTTCTATAAGGGAAAAGACCTGACGCATAGGCTTACTTTTGCCAATGATTTCTCCGTAGCCGCTTTCTTGCCAGAGTTTGCGCCGCAAGTATTCATTTTCGCGTCTTAGACGTCTAGTATCTAAGGCCTTTTCCAATGTTAAACTCAACTCATCAAACGCTACAGGTTTGGTAAGATATTCATAGGCGCCTTTTTTAATGGCTTCTACCGCACTTTTGATACTCCCTTGGCCAGTAAGGATAATACAAATGGTTTCAGGAGAATGCTCAACGATATATTCTAAAACCTCAAGCCCTCCTATCTTGGGCATGGCTAGATCGGTAATAACCACGTCGTAAAAAATTTCGCCTATACGATTAATACCTTCAGCTCCATTGTAGGCCACATCGACTTCAAAACCCTTTTGTTGCAAAAATTCAGCTAAGAGATCTGCTTCTATCTGATTGTCTTCAACCACTAAGATAGATTCCCTCATAAAAAACCCCTCTTTAAGCTTGCATAACTTTTCAAACAAAAATAACTTTGAAAGATGAATAATGTCAATTTTTTTCTGTCATAAATTTGACGGAGGGAAAATGTTTCCTATACCACCCCATCCTTTGTTATACAGAGATTTTGTTAAAAAAGCTTTAGAGGAAGACTTAGGACACGGTGATGTCACCACTGACACCCTCATTTCTCCTGAAGAAAAAGGAAAAGGCCTAATAAGAGCTAAAGAAGACCTGATTATTTGTGGAATCCCTATAGCCCGCATAGTATTTAAAGAAATCGACCCCGATCTAGCATTTATTCCTCTCAAAAGAGACGCTGAAAAAATAAAAAGAGGCGAAGTTGTAGCCGAAGTGTGCGGAAAAATTACATCCATACTCAAAGGCGAAAGGGTCTGTCTCAATTTTTTACAGCACCTATCAGGCGTGGCCACTTATACCTATAAATTTGTAGAAAAAATAAAAGGACTTCCAGTAAAAATTGTAGATACAAGAAAGACCCTTCCCGGCTTTAGAGTTCTTGAAAAATATGCGGTTCTTTGTGGTGGCGGACGGAATCATCGCTTCGGCCTATCAGACGGAGTTTTAATAAAAGACAATCACATAAAGGCTTGCGGTTCAGTAAAAAAGGCAATAAAACGGGCTAAAGAATATCTGCCCCATGTGTATTTAATTGAAATAGAAGTTAGCAATCTGGAAGAACTTAAAGAAGCCATAGAAGCAGGAGCTCACGCCCTTCTTCTCGATAATATGGATGTGAAAATATTGAAAGAGGCCGTAGCTCTGGCTAAAAGCCTCAATCCCTATATCTTACTTGAGGCCTCTGGCGGAATAAATCTAGAAAATGTTCGTCAAATTGCTGAAACAGGGGTAGATATAATTTCCATTGGTAAGCTTACCCATTCAGCTCCAGCTGTAGATTTAAATTTAAAAATTGTTGAAGTGTTTTCTTGATAGATTCAAAATTTTTATTATTTTGCAAAATTCTCTAGCAGAAAACTATGATTTAGGAGGACATAATGGCTCTAGACGAAATCAAAATTAGCCGGGCAATCATCGAACGTTATTTCCAAAAATTAACAAACTACTTAGAAATGGATGTGGCTATAGTAGGAGCTGGACCTTCAGGGCTTATGGCCGCTTACAAGTTGGCCAGCGAAGGCTTTAAAGTAGCGGTTTTTGAAAGACGCATGAGCATTGGAGGTGGTATCTGGGGTGGCGGCATGATGTTTAACGAAATAGTGGTCCAAAAAGAAGGTGCCCGTCTTTTAAAAGAAATAGGAGTACGCACCGAACCCTGGAATGGTGGTGAATACTACACCGCAGACGCGGTAGAAGTGGCCTGTATCCTAGCCGCTAAATGTGTTCAGGCTGGAGCTAAGATATTTAATCTTATCATGGTTGAAGACGTTATGGTAAGAGATAACCGAGTAGTAGGCCTAGTATTAAACTGGAGTGCCACAGAAATTGCTGGCCTTCACGTAGATCCTTTGGCAGTAAGAGCCCAATATGTAGTAGAGGCTACCGGCCATGAAACGGCTGTGCTCCAGGTAATGCAGAAAAAGCTAGGTGCTGCTCTAAAGACGGAAACAGGAAAAGTTATTGGGGAAAAATCTATGTGGGCTGAAGTGGCCGAAAGCCTCACGGTTGATTATACTCGCGAGGTATATCCTGGTGTTTTTGTAACTGGCATGGCTGCTAACGCCACTTTTGGTGCCTATCGCATGGGGCCTATATTTGGGGGCATGCTTCTTTCAGGAGAGAAAGTAGCCCAGCTCATTACCGAACGCCTACGTAAAGAAAGCTAATTAGTGGCAGGGCTTCCCCTGCCACTAATTATATTTTACACGACAAAGTATCGCCGCTGACATAATCGCTAAAGCAAAGTAACCTTCGCTGTCACTGCGAGGCCTCGTTAGAGGTCGAAGCAGTCTCAGGGATTGCTTCGCTTCGCTCGCAATGATTCAATTGTCGCCTATTTAGTGACCCCATTAATAGTTGCCATAACCCTCATGGTTCAGCTTATAATCACCTTTTGATAGGAGATGTAGTTGGGGGGAAGATATGTATTAAATGTCATAACTATTAATGCGGGCATAAACTAGCAACAAATTTCAGTTTCTAATTGCGGCTATTCCATTCACAATTTATATTGTTTAATAATATTTTTTATAGCTGATAAACTTTGGGATTTAGAATTAAAAGAATTATCTCTTTCTATTTTTTCAAGGTTCTTTTCAATAGCTAAAAGATCTTTTTTTATTTCTGATAAAAGCAAATTAATTTCCTGAGCTAAAGATTTAAACTGGTCATCTTTACGTAAAGATATTTTTTTAGTAAAGTCCTTATTAACTCTTATATATTTTAAATCTTCTTCTACCCTATAAATAGGTCCAGCAATCTTTTGTGGCAGAAAAATAGCCAAAAATATACCAATAGCCAAACAGATAACACCTGATAATAGAATAATAGGCAACAATAAATCACTAACATATTTTATTGTAAAATGGGCTTTATAAAAACTTTCTCCAATTTCTTTATGGCTAAAAAAATATAAAATTAACAAAGCAACAGATACGGACACAAAAATAGCTAACAAGATCCTTGTTAAAAGCCATTTCTGCAGTTCCCACTTGATTTTAAGATTTAATTTCTTTCGTCTATGCATATTAATCTCTTATTATTTATTGTGACAAGACAAACACAAATTTTTACCTGTTTTTCGTAAAAAGTAAGAATTAGAAGAGGCATGTGGATAATGACATGTTGCACAAGAAATTACACCATTAAATAAAGGTAAATCTTTATTCCTTTGAGCCATCTTATAATTTAGAGGTACACCGACAGGATGAATCACTCCTAATTTATTTTTGCTATGACAATTATAACAAGCATTTGTAGAAGTCCAAGAGATTGACTTTATTAAAGGATGATCCTTAGGCTTATTAGATATCTTTATATTTGATTTTGGAAGCAATCCAATCCGCCACGTAAGTTGCCCGTCCGCTTGAATTTCTAATATAGGCTCATCTAAAGGCGAACGATAAATATTTACAGCCACCGTTTTAGCAAAAGAATCTTTCGCTTTAGAAACTTCTACGGCTTTAAATTTAAAATTTTTAGCGGCAATTTGTCCATCATAAGTTTGTGCTTCTATTTTACAACTGTAAAAATCATTTATTTTGGCATGCGCTAATGGAACTATTTGATATGTATAATAATTTTCATCAGAAGTAGAACCGGAAACACCATTACAAACAATTCTTACTCGACAAGGGATGCTAGTTTTAACACAAATTCCGGCCTCAGTCCAAGGATATTTTTCCCAATTACATAACGAAACTTTCTCTATTACAGGCTCAATATCTTCAGGTAAGGCACTAGCATTTGAATAAGAAAGAATCTTCTGAAAATCTAAAGACGGAGCTTCAAAAGCAATATCATATGATTTTACAGTCGTAGGAAGCAAAATATATGCTTTTCCTCCTCTAAATACATGTTTATTATCCCATTTAACTGCTTTCGATAAACTCTTCTCATTAGAGGAAACTTCTTCTCCTCCATGGCATACATTACAATCATGTTTAAGAAAAGGTTGATGAAAAAAGCTAGCACCAGGAGAAACAATTTTATTATCAGGATGACATTCCTTACAAGACTTTGCCCACAAATCATTCACAAAAAAAATTATTAGCAAAAAAGGCAAAAATATAAAAAAATATCGCGTATCTAGTTTCATATATAACCCGTTTTTATATGTTATTCAGACAAAATTAGATCAAATGGTTTACAGCCTAGAGAAATTTTGCCAATTAACTTTAAAGAATTAAGATCTATTACTCCTATGGCCTTTTCACCTCTAAGAGCCACATATAACCATCCCCTTTTAGAGGAGGCTATCATGTCAAAAGGCTGCTTCCCTACTCTAATCTTTTTTGAGGCTGCCATCTGATCTCTAAAAATCACCGAAATTGTCCCTTCTTTTTCGTTGCTAACATATATTCGGTCTATATATGAAAAAACTTTAACGGCTCCTCTACCACTAAGAATACGGCCTACATGAGACCACGAGTCTATCCTAAAAACATCCACCATACCCGTGGCCGGATCAGCTACATAAAAATTTTTTCCTAAAATAGCCATTCCTCGTGGGCTTTGGCCAACTTTGATTTTATTTAAAAGATCCAAATTTTTTGAAAGAATATAGACACTTTGATCTTTGGGAGAAGAAACAAAAATTTTATTTAGATTACTGTCAAACAAAATATCAGAAGGAGAATAGCCTAAACGTTTAGAAACCAATAAATTTCCAGAAGGAATATCTAACAATAAAATATTGCTTGTAACCGGATCAGTAACAACTACTAAATTCCGCGAAACAAAAGACAAGTATTGTGGTGAATCTACCATAGGCAAAACAAAACTATCAACTAAACAAAAACTAGAAATATCAATAATACTTAATAAACGCAATTTATCAGAAACAACTATTAATTGGTCATTAATCCTATCAATATCTAACGATTTAGGTTCAGGAGGCACATATAACGAACCAACTACTCGATTAATATCTGTACGAACAACAAAAATAGTAGAAGAATCATCAGATGATATATAAAGATTATCACCTCTTTGCGGAACTCTTTGAATATTTAAAGAAAAAATAGGTATAAACTTTTTAGACTTTAAAGAAGCTTTAACATCCCATAAAACAAAAAAACAGACACTTTTCTTGGATGATATTTTATAATCTACTGGCAAAGTAATTTTTGTTTTTTCTATAGGTAAAACTTTATCATTAATAGATACTTCATCTAATACTAGAGTTACTTGAGAAATTATTCCTTTTTCAAAAGAAATCCACCCTAAAAAGGTTTGTCCAAAATTAACTCTAGAAGATATTGTTTGAGGAAAGTCTCGTAAAACATGAGTTTCATTGTTGACAGAAACTGAAATATTTTTAATTTTTAAAACTATGTTATCAGATGTAGGATTAACTATATTTAAGAAAAAATTTAACCTGGAAGCATGACAAGGAACTACAGTAAATGACAAAACAAATAATAATATTAAAAAAATTCTTAAAAACATATCCTCCCCGTTTTATATATTGGTGCCCAATTGTCTTTAGAACCGTGTTTATGACAATTCAAACAAGGAATAGGTGGTTTCCTCGGCCCCCCTGGACCATGACAGTAACTACACTTATGTTCTGGATAAGGAGCGTCTGGGCTATCGTGGTGAATATATTCCCATGTATTTATTTCGGTTGTATATCCAAAAGTAGCATCATCTTTGTGACACGCTCGGCAAAAATAACCTATTTCATTTCCAATATCACCTACTAAAGACTGGGTAATTAAGACCCCATTTACTTGAGTCCGAAGTAGATAAGGATTAGGTGAACCGTGAGGCTCGTGACAATCTGTACAAGAAGTAACAAAACCTATAGATATACCCAAAGAGGAAGATTGGTATGGCTCTCTTAAATGTACACTACCTGTGGCTGAGTTTTTTCCATGTTTATCAGGATATGGAACAGTTGATATATTGTCACCACCTTCTGAAACCCAGTCAATCTTACGAAGATTACGACCTAATTCGGTACTATAAATTTCATTATATTGATTGTGACAGGCGATACAAAAAGTAGCATAATCTGGAAGATTTGATCCGTCGTACGTATTAGTTCCACCTGGCTCGTAAGTATTTGTAGATCCATAATAATAGGGAGCCTGATAACGTCCAGGATAAAAATTAGACATTCGCTCATCTAAATCATCTCCCCAAAGAGTATAGTGTGATTCTTTTCTAGTAGAAATATTCTTTTCAATAGGTAAAGATACCGCCGTATAAGAACCAGGACTTGAAGGATAAGCTTTAATACGCTTAGCTAGATGAGGATTATGACAAGCTACACAGGGATTAGACTTTTCTTTAAAAAAAGACCATTGCTGATTAATAGCAAAATTATATATGTCTTTAAGATTATGATATGAAGCGGAAGAATATAAGTTTTTCAAATTAAAACTTTCTAAAATAGAAGAAATATTAGAATTTGAAGCTCCTCCAAAAGTTTTACTATAATCAAAGTTTTGTATACCGTTTACTTGAATTGAAGAATTACTATGACATAAAAAACATATATTATCAGAAACATTATAAGGTACCTGAGTAGCGGCCATATTAAAGTTGGTTGCAAATAAAGCAAAAGGAAAAGGCCCCCTAGTGTTTCCATTTATAGACCCATGTTGCCAATGACAATGACCACAGTTGCCTATGGCGTAATCAGAAAGATCAATTTGTTTTACACCATATACTTTATCGCCATGGGCAGAATCCAGATATTTTCCCGCCCAACATAGTGAAACACTCAGAAGAACTGCGCCTAAAACCAATAGACCAAATTTAATTTTTGGCCGTATGGCAGGCATTACAACCATTAATTGATGTTGTTTGTGGCCATCCATAATAATCCCACCGTAAATTATGTTTATAAGGTGTCCCATGAGCCCTATGACACGAAATACAAGTAACTATAGCGTCTTTCTGAAATAAAATGTTTGATTTTGGGGAAGACACATCTTCACTACCTACTGGAGCTATAAGAGAATAAGGATTACTACCAGTCGCTCCGGGGCCGGGATAATCTCCTGGATAGTTTCGGTATTCTGAATCACTAGGGGTATTCCCCATATCATAATCTGTAGGATGTCTGAGCCAAGGAGACCCAAAGCCTCCACTATCGGCACTTATTTGGCCCGAACCATTATGGAAGTCGCCATGACATTGAGCACAAAAATAACTTATAGTAGAAGAATCTATTTCTGTCTCTGAAATGCGATCTACCCCTTTGTACTGGTTATGAGAAAAAACATCGGGCTTATATTCCCACTTAGGATCTTCATATCCTTTGATTCCTAACAAAAAACGATAACTAGTTCCTACAGTGTTTCCATCAATAATATCATCATCGGCATGGTGGGCCCCCAAAATAGCTTCAAAATCTCCCTGCTTACTTCTATCCCCGTGACATCCGTTGGCCCCTGCGCAGGAAAGCTGAGTTGACAAAGGACTACCACCTGGTGGAGTATATCCGTAAACAGAATCGGGAGGAAAAGGTTTTACGTTATGACCTCTATCCTCTTGTCCCTGAGATACCCAGTAAAAATTACCACCAGCTAATGTATTTCCTGATATCCCAGCATTAGAATAATCCGGAGGACTGGTTGAAAGTACATAAGGTATATAATTAGTTCCATCATTAGTGCCAGTATGACAGCCAAGACAATCATTAATTACTAACGCCTTATACGGACCAGACTCTCCCCAATTTGTTAAAATTCCACCATGTTGAGAATAATGCATGGTATGACAAGCAGAACAAGGAAGACCACTTTTTATTTTAGATAGACCTGAAGAAGGATAAAGGAGAACAAATATGTTAATTATTATTATGAAGAACATAAAATAAAAAATAATTTTTGAACTCCTGTTTTCTCCTCCGTATTTGCAAACAAATGATAGTAAGTCATATCTTCTTGTAACGCTTCTAAAACACTTAAAACACGATTCACTTTTGCGGAGCCTAAATACTTTTTTTAAAAAGTTAGACTTTAACACTTAAAGCCCCCAAATATCTATCCTTCCATTCCCTTCATCAACTATATAAAGCCTTGATCCAGAAATTACTAAATAAGAAGGATAACGAACCTGTCCCATTCTAAATCCTTCTTTTAAAAAGGATTTTCTGAAAATCCCTTTAGAAGAAAAAACTAGTATCTTTTTTAAATCTCTATCTAAAAGATAGATATTATTATGGTCATCAATATCAAAGGATACAGGGAGTACACTATTTGCCCCCTTTAAATATAATATTTGCTGAGTTCCCTTATTTAAATCAAAGGCAAACAATCGCTTTCCCCCGTTTTCTAGAGCAAATAATCTATTTTTTTTAACTTTTATATCGATAAAACCTTTAAAATCCTTTAATTTTGGGAGCCCAATAATCTTATTAGCCTCTATCAAATTAGTGTCGACCAGATATATCAATCCGCTGAATTGATCTAAGACAAAAAGATGATTCCTCCACAAAGCAAGTCGCGCTGGCAAAAGAGTAAAATTTTTGTATTTTAATAAACGTCTCTTAAATTTTTTAGCTTTTAGATCTACAAAGGTTAAGACATTAAGGGGTCTTTCTATAATCCAAAGGCACCCAGAAGAATCTTTAACCATAAAGATAGGGCCCTTTAGTTGTCCTGCAGCGGTAAACTCTTTTAAAGGAGATCCGGCAAAATCATAAGAAATTAAACGATTTCTAGCGGCATCAGATACATAAATTCTTTTAACTTTAGTATCAACAAAAACAGAAAGAGGCTGCTTTAAAGAACTATTATCAGTATCTTTTAAAAGAGAAAATTGATAATGAAATTTATACGAAAAAGCTTTTTCTATTTTAAAAACCAGAGAAATAAAAAACAATGTACACAATATTATTAATAATTTTTGTGACATTCTACACATAAAGCAGCCTCTCCACTCAATTTTAATTCATACTTAAAATTAGTTCCCATAGGTTCATGACAAGTAATACAAGTAATAGGCTGACCATTTCTGGGATCTAAAACCTTATCTCCAACGGGATGAGAAAATTTACCTTGAGTTTTATGACATCTAGAACAAACCTGATTGCCATCACCTTTTAACATGGAAGGATTATTAGCCCCATGTCCTTTATGACATTCAATACAATTATCTCTTTTAGGATGAACATAAAGTGAATTTTCTTTTTGTACATAAGCATTAATATGGCAAGAAATACATAATACTTTAGGAGAACTCTTAAGAAGAATTTTTGTATTACCAAGATGTGGGCTATGACAAATCAAACATGAATTTTTCTGATATCCACCTAAAGCATGATTATGAAAATAGTAAAAAGTAGTATCAATATTTTTATGACAATTTAAACATAAAGAATTAGATTTATCCTTTTGATTATGACATATATTGCATTTTTTTTCGGCGAAAGGTTTGTGTTCAAAATTTTTCAACAAAAATTTGTTATTACTCATATGGGGATTATGACATTCTAAACAATTATTAATCTCTTTTTTGCCAAGATGGACATCATAGAACTTCTTATTTCTCTTATGGCAAGAATAACATAATAAATTTCCATTTTCTTTTTTAAGAAGCCTGACATCATATCCAACATGAGCATTATGGCAAGACAAACATTTTCCATCCTGATAAGGTTTATGTAGAAATTTTTGCTTATTAACAAGTAAATTCTTATGACAAGAAAAGCAAAGATCTTTCACATCATTTTTAAGTAAAAAATTATAATTTGATGAATGAGCTATATGACATCTTAAGCAAGCTTGCTCTTTATATGGTTTATGCAGAAATAAGTCACTTTTAAAATCATTTTTTAATTTTTTATGACATGTAAAACATAATTTATTAGTAGATTTTTTTAATAACTTTTCATTTTTAGAAGCGTGAGGAAAATGACACTCCAAACATCCTTTAGAAATAATAGGTTTATGTATATATTTATTATGAAGATATTTATTAGACTTATGACACTGAAAACAGAGCTTATTATTTACTTTAGAAAAAGCTGGATAGGAAAAGAAAAACAAAGAAAAAAAACAAAAGAATATAAAAATTCTCACTTTGACCTCCCCTCATGACATGGTGTACAATTACCCTTAGAAAAAGGAGGATGCTGATTAGACCACAAGAGTTTATTAGTTTCTCCTCCGTGAGGATTATGACAGGTTGTACAGTTAGATCTATTTGGCCTAATATTATTATGAGCTTTTATTAATTTTTTATCAATATTATGGCAATCAGTACAAATACTACTACTTGACTTATTTAGAAGATGATCATATTTGGAAGCATGAACAAAATGGCAATTAATACAACCATTCTCTCGTTTGGCGGGAGGATGCGGAAATCCTTCATGCCAATATTGAGAAATATCTATATGGCAAGATATACATAAACTATTCATAGACTCTTTTAAAAACCATATATTACTTGACCCATGAACGTCATGACATTTATTACAGTTATCTTTTTGTGCCGGAGGATGGACAAATGGTTCAGACTTGATCTTTCTACCTAAATTATTATGACATTCAAAGCAGATATTTGAAATAGGTTGATTAATCTGATAAGCATAATCAGAAGCATGTGCATTGTGACACAAAAGACACTCACCTTTTTTATAAGGTTTATGTTGTTTTAATTTTATATAGTTTTTTCTAAAAGCATCATGACAGTTCCAACATAATTGAGGAGTATTGTTAATTAGTAATTTTGAAAAATCAGATGAATGAGGATTATGGCATTTTGTACAGTGTCCTTTCTGAAAAGGTTGATGCAAACTAAATAAGTCTTCTTCAAAAGAAGTATTTTTATGACAAGAAAAGCATAAATCTTTCTGATTTTCTACTAATAAACCTTTAAAGTTTGACCAATGTGGCTGATGACATTTTAAACAATCTTCGTTTTGAGATGGCGGATGTTTAAACTTTTTATTATTTATATCTCTATGGCAAGACAAGCATATCTTTTTATCATTATTTTTAAGTAGAAAATTAAAATTAGATACATGACCTTTATGGCAAGCCAAACAATTTCCTTTTTTAACGGGATTATGAAGAGATTTATATTTTTCGATTTTAGAAAAATCGCTATGACACTGTATACAAACCTTACCTGGTCTATCCTTAAGAATATACATATTATAACTAGCATGTGGTGCATGACAATCAAAACATTTTTTATTAAAGTACGGTTTATGTATACTTCTACCAGATTGTAATTTATGACATTTTAAACACTTACCAGTTAAATCTTTTTTAGTAACCAACTTATTATCTTTATATATATGACATTGAAAACATTTTCCTTGCACCATTAATGGATGGACATAAGGTTTCAATAATCGTTTATCATTTCCTGTATGAGGATTATGACAACTAATACAATTATTATTAAAATCTATATTAAAATGTAATTTTTTTAGTTTAGTTTTATTTTTATGACACGAATAACATAAAATAGATGCATTCTCTTTTAATAAGGTTTTATTATTAGCTGTATGAGGCCTATGACAATATAAACATCCTTGATTATTATCTAAGGCTTTGTGTTTGAATTTTCCTTTAACTATACTTTTATGACATGATAAACAAAGTTGAGTAGAAGGCTGCTTCAGTAAAAACTTATTCTGAGCTGAGTGATACTCATGACATACAAAACAATCTCCTTTTTTTAGTGGACTGTGTATAAATCTATTTTGAAAATTTTTAATATCTTTTTTATGACAATTAAAACATAACCTTGGAGGTTTATCTTTTAAAAAAACCCCTCCGATTACGCCGTGTGGCCTATGACAACCTTTACAATCTTTTTCAGCCACGGGCTTATGTAAAAAGGGGCCATTCTTTTTAATAACATTTTGAAAATCAGGATGACAATCAATACAATTTTTTCTAGCTTTTTGAGGAGATGGCTTCGAAACGCATGATGTTATCAGTAAAAAAATTATAATATTTAAAATAAAATATTTAAAAAAAAATTTATTGGGCCAAATTGACATTATTGTCCTCCATCATCTCTCGCTTGAGTTTTAACCACTCTTTTTCATTGATAACAATATTCGTTTGAGCGCGTAATTTATTAATATATTCTTTTTTTAAACTATTAAATTTTTCCTGCTCTAAAATTCTCCTTATATCATCCTTAACTATTTCATAAGGATGGGCTTTTTCTGGATAGTGTTTAATTAAATATACTAAACAATACCAAGTATTATCACCTCTCTTAAACTCAATGATAGATGATACTTCGTTAGGCTTTAACCCCTTAATGGCATCTCTCATTTCAGGAACTAACTGATTTAAAAAATACTTTTCTGGCCGTAAAGTATGAAATTGGATTTCTTTTCCAATTTTGAAAAAATTCTCTCCTTGTTTAATACGTTTATATACGTTTTTAATCAATTTTGGATCTCTAGTTTTTATAACAGCAATTTCTACCATAGAAGGTCTTGTAAATTTCTCTTTATTTTTAGTATAAAAATCTTTCATTTCTTCTTCAGTAACTTTTATTTGTGGTTTAATTATTTTTTCTTCAAACAAGACAACTAATAGTTGTTTTTTATAAAATTCATAAAGATCCTTAAGTGGTGGCTCTTTTTCATAGTGCCTATTTAAAGCTTCAAGACTCGTCAATGTCTGAGAAATATAAGTATTAATTACGAAATGTTTCATTTTATCTATGTCTTCAGAAGACAATTTCCTTTTATGAAATCTAAGGTCAATTTCTTTTTTAAATTTTTCCCAAAACTGAATTGCTTTTAATTCTCTATCGCCAATAACCAAAACTGTCTTTTCTTTTAAATTTTCGGGAATAGTATCTAAGGATATTAGTTTTAAAATATCCCAATTTATTTTGACATTATATTTCTTTTTAAGATTTTCAATTAGCTTTTCTGTATAATAAGCTTCATCTTTTTTACGGATTTTTTTAATAATTTCTCTTTTTACAGTATTAAAATCAGTAGGATCAGACCCTAATTTATCTTCTATAAACAACAAAAAATAGGTATTTTTATATTTGACTGGTCCAACTATTTCATCTTTATTTGCCTTTAAAACCTCATTTCTGATTTCCTCAGGAATAGTAATAGGTCTTTCCCAACCAAAATCGCGAGCTTTTTTTTCTTTTTCTAGCTTTTCGTAAAGTGCATCAAAAGCCTCTTTAGTTTTTATAGATTTCTTCCAATTGTTAGCCACTTTATAATCTTGTGTTATTAAAGCCTTTATTTTTAAACGTGGAATATAATTAGTTTTATATTCTTTCCAAAGACGTTTTTGAGAAATATCTATTTTTTTATCAACCTCCTCATTTTTTAAAAGTAATAGCCCCCTTACTTCCAAAAATACTCTGATTTTATGCTTATAAAGAGGATCAGAATCTAATTCCATTCTTTTTGCTTCGTTTGCAATTAAAAGCCAGTCAATAAAAGGATCTGGAGTCTCTGGAAATTTCATGTTTGGTTCCTTCCAATATTTCCACCAAGTAAGAAAATCTTCTTTAGTATATTTTCTATTATCTATTTTAAAGAGATAATTATCTCCCCAAAAAGGATAAGCAGAATTTGAAAAAATAATAATTAAATAAAACAAAGAAAAAACAACTAAACTATTTTTTAAATTTAACAACTGAAAAGTCCTTTTCGTCTCCATTCCATTAACACCTCATTAATCATCTTTTTTATTAAACCGGAAGTAGTATAAACTTTACCAAAATGCAGTATTTTTCTATAATCTTCAGAAGTTCTAACATGATAAGTAGAACATAAAATTTTACCGCTATAGGCGTCCTTAATATTTATTATAAAAGCTAATTTTAAATTTTTTTCATTTTTTTCATAGGTTAAAATACTACCGTCAATAAAAATTTTTGTGTTAGTTCTCTCAGCTAAAAGTTTAATTGTATTTAAAGGAATATTTTCTCCAACCAAGTATCGTTCCATAATAAAAAATCTGCGAACTTGGCCTTCAGGGACTACAAATAACCCTTCTTCAATTAAAGAATCAATTAATATTCTATAAAAGACTCTATTAATTGTAGGATCTTTAGTTTGGTTTTCAAAAGGCAAAACGATAACTCTACAAGTTTTTGAGGAAAAATTTTTTGTTATCCTAATTTCAGGAACATTTTTTGAACATGCACTTATAAAAAAGACTAAATATATCAAAATTAGAAATCTTCTATCCATATATTTTCTTTCTCTTTTTTCTTATTTTCTTTTTTTGCTTGAATCAAAACAGTAGATAATGGAAAATTTTTTATAATTTTTTTATTACCTATAATATCTCTAGCTTCTAATGAATAAAATATACTTTTTGATTTTTTTACTTGGAATAAAATATTTTTCTTTTTTTCAAGATCTTCGCCATTAATATTTACTTCTTTTAATAAATTTCCCTCATCATCCCATATCTCTAATCTAATATAATCGATAGGTAATAAATGTTTCGAAAAATTTAATTTAAGAAGAATTTTATCATCACTTCTTTTTTCTGCTAATAAGTTAATTTGAGGAGGATTACGAACAAACAAAACTTCAGTTTGTGCCTGGGCTATATTTCCCGCTAAATCCCAAACTTTAAGACGAATAACATATAGACCACTTGGCAATAAATATCCCTGACGATCTTTTCCTCTCCAAACAAACTTTTTAGGAAGTTGGCCAGGTCTATCTTCTTTAAACAAAATCTTTTTGGACTTTTTATCAATTACCTCGAATAACCATCTAGCTATTGGTTCTGGATGCTTCAATTTAGGAATACAATAAATATATTTATTAAAAGCTAATTTTCCATTAATATTTTTCCCTTTTGATAACTTTAGTCCTAAAGTTGGAGGAGTATTATCTACTCTAAAATCAGATAAAAATATTTTCTTTTTAAGACCTAAATCAGGCCAATAAAGTTCCATATTTATAAAATATCTACCTTCCTTTTTAGGAGCTTTCCAACTTGCTATATAAAGAGAATCTTTCCTTTGAGCTTTTATTTTTCTATCTTGGTAGAAAAAATAAACTTCTTTAGGGGGAGGACCAGATATATCTAAACGTACAGCACAGGTAACTTTCTCGTTCCCTTTTATTCTACGAGGAGATATAAAAGCTTCTGAAATCTGTACTTCTGGGGGTTCATAAATAGATTTTTTAACACGTATAGGTAAGCTAGCAATTAAATTGTGAATAACTTCGTATTTAATAATATGATAATCTACTTTTTTAAGAGCTAGAAAGCTAACTTCTTCTTTAGAAGAAGATACTATAGTTTTTGCCCACACAATACTATAGTCTTTTGGCCTAATTAACTGTACAGTAATTCCTAGAGATGAAGATGAAGTATTTTTATTATTTTCGGTAACAGTACCAACCATTATTAAACTTGCTTGATATTTTCTAGCTAACTTAATAGCAGTAATCCTATCAAGCCAGCCTACCCATCTAATCCGATTTTCTGCCAAAAAAGGCAATACTTCTTTTGGAGTAATAACTGTTATATTGTTATCTGCAAGAGATTGCGCTATTAAAGTTGGAATCTCAAAATTTATACCATTGATATCTTTCGAAAGGTCTTCAAATGGTAATATTACAATTTTGGAATTAGCGTTACCAACGCTTAAACACAATATAAATATGATAATAAATAGGAAAAAATTTTTCATTTTTATAAAATAACAATGTATTATCTTTTTATAATAAATTTTACTTGAATTTCTCCAAAAACATCAAAACAAAAATAATTATCCAAAACAATCAAAAACATCTAAAAAATTTAACTTAATTGTTTTAGAAGATTCTGAACCAGCTCGAAACTGAGTTGGGTCAAATCTTTTGGCTTGAGCCCGAATATTCGGCCAATAGTACTATATCCAGTAAGTGAACCACTGGCCCGCCATACGATTTCCCCAGTAGAACCATCAATAAGGGTTAAGGTGATGGCCACTACAGGATAACTATAGGTACCTTCACGTACAATTTCATAAGTATCAACAGAACCAGTTATTAAGGCCTGAACCCCCAATTTTTTTGCTATTCTCCGTAAAGTAATTTTATTATATATGGTTTGCTCGGTTATGCCTTCTTCTAGTAAAACCGTATCAACCAAAGATTTATCTATTACATCAAAAATACCTCTTGAAAGTATTTCAGTAATTACAATATTTCTTAATCTTTCTGCAGCAAAATTATCTTGACTATTGTTCTGGAAAGTCAGAACCGCTACTTTTTTTATATATCCTATATCAACCCCTGACCTTACAAAAGACTTTTGCACATAAGAAGAACCACAAGATGATATAAATAAAAATAAAAACAGAGATAAAATGACTTTAAAATATTTCATAATCACCTCCTAAAATTTAGCCGTTAAATTAACCATCCAAGACCAAGATGTGTCATCACCTGTCTTAAGCCAGGTATAATTAGACTTAAAAGATAAATATCGACTAATTTTCCACGACAGAAAACCTGAAAATTGGTCAGTGTCAGTTCCATTTCTATTACCTGAATATTGAAAATTAATTTGAGTTCTAGGAGTTAAGGAAAACCATAAAGAATAAAAAGAATTAATATTGGTTTCGCCTTCTGTAAATTTGATGTTTTCCGAACCATGAAATGAGCAATTCTTAGAAATAGTCCAACTCAAATCAAAAATAAAATTATGGGTAGTTGTAGAAGACAAATCATTGTTACTATAATCATACTGATATGTAAAAGTTGTAGTAATAGTTGGTTTCAATCTTGCTATAGCATTAGTACGCGAAGATAATGTTTTAGAAGTTAAATCATTTTCGTAGTTTTTGGATTTTCCAATAGAGATATCCCATCTAAAATCTAAATCAGGATAAATTTTGGCAAAAGTGCTTATATTAAAATTATCATTTGTAACCTTTTTTACATCGTTTTCTTTGACATTGGTATGAGTATAGCCATAAGAAATATCCAATGTAGGCAAAATATCTGAAAAAACCGAAAAAGATAAATTATCAATAATTAAATCTGGTTGTTTATCTTTTATATTTTTGGTCTTTGAGGCCGAAACAGTGGGCTGAAAAAATTTATTAGGAATCCAGGAAATAGAAACACTATGTATATAATCTTTAGAATCTGGCCCAGGGCTTGGCTCGGCTCTATTAAGAGAGAAGGAATAAGAAGAAATAAGATTTTCTGAAAAGTTATACGAAAGGGCCAAAGATGTACGATATGTTTTAAAAGTAGTCTTATATTGAGAAGAAGTAATATATTTATAAGCACGAAATTGTGGAGAATTGAATTTTAAATCAGAAAATGTTTTAGGAACAAGTTTTAAATAACGGGCTTTAGAAAAATTTAAAGAGCCTAAACCAGAAAAATCAAAAGGAAGACTAACATCACTGACCAACAAAGACCAAGTAATTTTGTCATTACTATAATAGATATCCCATTTTATGCTACTTGGAATAGCATACCAATTAACAGTATCATAATAAAACTCTAACAATCCTATCTCTTCTATTCCTAAATCAATAATTAGATAATCATCATCAATAATACCATCATCAAAATCTTGAAGATTTTTACCATCCCAACTATCTAAAGAGTTATTTATATACCATTCTACTGAAATATTTATAGGAAAATCGGCTTTTCCACCAATTAGTTCTGCTTGCCATTTAGTTTTAGTATAATTAAATTGTTGTCCAAATGAATAATAAAATTTATCAAAAGAACCAGCATAGTTCAATTTAACAAGATGTGAATAAGTGTTAGTGGTAGATTTCAAAACATAATTTTCTCCATGGCTAATCCTATAATCGTAATATAAATCAAAATTTCTAAAATCTTTGCTTAAATTTAGTCCCCAATAATCACTTTTTTGGTTAATTAAATGAGAGGTGGCTCCATCTTTTTGTTTAGAGCGGCCAAAATAAATTCTTGAATTTATACCTTTTATATATGAAGAACTAAGATCAGCATTCCAAGAACGGCTAGATAAATCTCTACTTTCTGTACCATGTTGTTCAGTGGCTGTAGCGCTAACATTAAAATTAAAAAAATCATTACGTAGGGACAAAGAGAGAACGGGTGTAAGCGTTTCCCTATAACTATCCCCCTGAGAAGTTCGATTATACCTAAAAGTTGTACCTAAAATGAGATTATTGGTAGCCTGTGAAGACAAAGTCAGCGAATAAACTTGAAAAAGAGTCTCTGGCTCGTCCTTGGTTTCAAGGTACCGCCAGTCCCCCATAAAATTGAGGGCCCAAGCCGAGCAAAAAACGTTAATAACTATAATAGACCAAAAAGCTAAAAAAAATTTAAACATTTGCGAGGGATATTAGCTTTTGTTCCTTTAAAACTCAAGCTGTGAAAAAAAACATTTTATTAAGAAAAAAAGAAAAAATAATAAAAATTTGGAGATTATAGAATATTTTATTCTTAAAAATTGAAATATTTAGTTTGCTATTTTTAATAAAGAATTCTTTTATTGTTACAAACATCAAGGAAATTTGTGAATATTTTTGGTTTTTTTGAACCAAATTAAGTTTATTTTATTGAATATTCTGGAGTTCTAAAAAATTTTTTATTAGTTTTGGAACAAAAAATGTCTTATCATTAAAATTAGAAAGAAATATTAAAAAGGAGGTGGTTAATTCAGAATAATTTATCAAAACATAGTAAATACCTAAAAAAATCTATTTTTTAAGGAGGGAGGGTTATGAAACGTTGGTTTTTATTTCTAATCTGTTTAACTTTGATAGGATTTTTACCAAAATCTACCTTAGCTAGAGTGCAAGGGCAGTGTGCTGATTGCCACACCATGCACAACTCGCAAGGTGGACAGAGTGTAGTAGAAGGCGGTCCTTATCGAGCTCTTACTATCGGGGACTGTGTAGGTTGCCATACGGGAACTAACACTGGAACCAATAATATTCCTTATGTTCTAAGTCCAAGCGAACCGACATATGGCACATTTGGTATTGAAGGAAATACCTTAGCCGGTGGTAACTTTTACTGGGTTAAAAACGGTGATGATGCCAGCGGACACAACGTTAAAAACATAGCTAACGTAGATGGTGCTATCGGGATGACCCCTCCTGGCTGGGATACCAGCTTTAACGCCAACGGTGCCTTAGCTAACAACGAAGCTACCTGGAGCAAACAATTAACCTGTGCTGGTACCTATGGTTGTCATGGTACACATGATAAAGAAGACGATTTTGCTGCCATTCGTGGTGCTCACCATGCTGATGACAGCACTATTGACGGATCTACTGTAGGAACAAGCTTCCGTTTCTTGTATGGAATCAAGGGCATTGAAGACAACGATTGGGAATATCAGCCTACTAGCAGTGAACACAACCAATATTACGCTGTTAATCGCTCCTCTTTTACCACACCAACTGATAGTGCCTCTATTAATTACCTCTGCGCCGAGTGTCACGGGCAGTTCCACAGTGGAAATGAAATAAGCTATAGTGGTAGCGGCTCTCCCTGGCTTAGACACCCCTCTGATTTTGCTCTAAGCTCTGCAGCAGGCGCTGGCTACACGGCCTATCCTGGACCTTTCGGGACAGCTGGTACCTATTGGCCTGGAGCGCCTTTAGGAAGTAGTGATCTCACCGGTGGAGTCCTTTCTACCGTTCAATTTAGTGGTAGTGATGATATAGTTTTATGTATCTCCTGTCACCGAGCCCACGGTTCTCCTTACGCCGATATTTTGCGTTGGAATTATGCTAACTGTAACGCTTCCAGCGGAGTTGGTGATCAGTGTGGCTGTTTTGCCTGCCACACTAACAAATACTAGGCAAGAAAAAAGGAGGGGGAGATAATTCCCCCTCCTTACAGGAGGGGGGTATGAAATTTCTTTTCACATTGTTTACAGTTTTCTTAACTATTTTAGCTTTAACTTCCTACGGAAACGCCCGTGTTTCTGGAGTTTGTTCAAATTGTCACACTATGCATAACTCTCAAAATGGCCAGATAGTAAGCGAATCCGGGCCTCATATGGGGCTTACCAAATATGATTGTGTAGGCTGCCATTCCTCAAGTGAATCTTCTACTACTTATATGTTGGGTGATAGCATTGTTCCTGTAGTTCTTTATACTGGTGGAAATGCCCCCACCAATTATCTAGCTGGCGGAAACTTTTGGTGGGTAAAGGAAGGGCTTGGGAATACCGATGGCCAGGTAGGAGACCCTAAAGGCCACAACGTATTTTTAAATGAACAGGATGACTTTTTGAATGCGGCTCCTGGAGCCGCCATAAGTTGTACTAACAGCTGTCATTCCACCCTTAGCCAACCATCTGTTATAGAGAACAAATATGGCTGTACCGGCTGTCACCTTTATCCTAAACACCATGTCAATGACCATCCAAATGGTAATTACAATAATGTAGTGGGTGAAAATGGCGGTTGGTATAGGTTCTTAGCTGCTGCTCATTCGCCAGGTTATGGAGTAGAAGGAATTGAAGACAATGATTGGGAAGCCACAGTTAGTGCTTCTGACCACAACGAATATTTTGGAAAACCCGGTAATTTATCAGGAACTGGTGGATTTATGAGTATCCAAGCTAACACTATGACCGCTTTTTGTACCGGTTGTCATGGGAATTTTCATATAGAAAACGATGACGAAAACGGCGGCTCTCCCTGGTTAAGGCATCCTTCTGATGCAGTTATTCCGAACTCTGGAGAATATGCTAATTACACTGTTTATAATCCTTTGGCTCCAGTGGCTCGGCCTGACCTAACAGCTTTAGGAGGACCTAGTGCCACTGTTACTCCAGGACAGGATATGGTTATGTGCCTATCATGCCATAGGCCCCATGGTACTCCCTACGACGACATTCTGAGGTGGGATTACTCTCAATGCACCGTGGGAGACTCCACTAATTGCGGCTGTTTTGTCTGTCATACTAACAAGGGTGTATTTCAGTAAAAGATATGATTAGCAATTATTTAAGGCCCAGCAAATGGTTAATTATTATTGTTTTGCTGGGCCTTTTCTTTTGGTTGTCCCCCAGTTATTCACAACAAGTTACTGACCAGGTAAGTGAAGAGGCTTTAAAAAAAGCACTTGAAGGCACCGCTCAAAGAGCAGAACCAAAAGTCATTGCTATTATCGATAAAGACGATCAAGGTAACAAATTGTCTTTCCCATCATATTTGGCCTATGATCCTGGAAGGGATGAGTTATACGTAGTTGATACGGCTAAGGGAAGAATAATTGTTTACAGTCCTGATCTCTTTCCTATTTTTTCAATGGGTAAAGGGAGAGGAGTTTTTGCCCCAGCTGGATTAGCTATCGATAAACAAGGCAATATTTATCTATGCCAGGGAACCAGTTCTTATGAATCTCGTCCTCATATTTCTGTGTTTAACGCGGCCGCTATAAAGATAAAAGACATTTTTCTAAAAGGCTTTGAAGGAGCAGAAAATTTTCATCCTCGTTCAATAGCTATAGGTCAAAATGGCAAACTCTATGTTACCGGGATAGGTTATAGGGGCTTAATAGTTCTAGATAAAGAAGGAAATTATATAAAAACCTTAGCTCCTAAAGATAGATTTACCCCTGAAACACCGGAAAAAGAAGCGATTATTACGGATGTTTTTGTAGACAGTCAAGGTAGAATTTATCTCCTTAGTGAAGAAATGGGACGTTTCTATGTGTATGACCATAACGAAAAATTTCTTTTCAAGGGAGGACAAAAAGGTGGTGGCGGGGGTAAATTAAGCCGGCCTCGCGGAATATGTGCCGATCCCCAAAAAAAATTAATATATGTAGTGGATTATATGAGACATACCGGTTTAGTATATGACTATGATACGGGTAAACTAAAATTTGAGTTTGGAGGTCGAGGCTGGAACCCCGGCTGGTTTAATTATCCTTCAGACGTAATGATAGATAGCTTCGGGCGTATATATATAACTGATCTTTTCAATCACCGTGTTCAGGTGTTAGAAGTAGAAGGAGGCCCCAAAACTTCCCTTCCTTTAAGCCCAGTGCCTTCTTTTCTCCTTCCTGAAAATAAATAACGATTAAGTCTATTAATGCGAGCGTTTTTTAGATAACAAAGTGTCATCGCTGATATAATCAGCTAAGGCGAAGTAACCCTCACTGCCACTGCAATTCCTCGTTAGAGGCCGAAGCTGCCTAAAAGATCCCTTAGCTGCGCTCGGGAGAAGGATTGCTTCGCTCGCAATGCCATCGCTAATGACTTCATTAAAGCAAGTTAAATTTCTATAATAGGTCTTTCAGTCTTTATTTCCAGTGAATAACATTCGGTTTCTCCGGCACGATTCTCTATAACGAGAACTTCATAATGTTCTTCGAACTCTGCCTCAAGGGGAACCGCCGGATGAAAACTTATTTCTCCAGGAATTTTAGGGCCAAATGGTAATCTCCCTTCCGTCAAGGCGGCGTCTAATTCTTTCAAAAATAAAGGCTCTTTGCCTCGAGGAAGTTTTTTAAGCTCTACGTTCAAAAATTCTCGCAACCCTTCCAGATTATCATCTCCCTTTATGTAGAAAAAACCCACTAATAAGCTTTCTGCACCACAAAAATCACCAAAGTCAAAAACCAAGGGAATCAATTTAGAAGGTTCCAAATTATCATAAGGGAAAATAAATTTGGCACCAAATTCTTCATCACTTATTAAAAATCGTTTAAATAACAACAAATCTCCTTTTTTAGGAAGTCTAAAAGGCAAATAAACAGCTTGTTTTTTCAACCTGTCAACATCAAGACCAAGGATATCTTTTCCTTCAAAATCTTCTAGAGAATCGAAGTCAATACCAAATTCTTCAAAATAATCGTTAAAATCAAAAAGGCTCTTTCCCGACACCCCTTCGTCAAGATCAACTTCTTCCTTCATAAGGAGTTCGCCTTTTTCCTCAGGACTAATAAAACCAGCCGCAAGACGAACAGGCCTTCCTATAGCTAATATCACCTTCATTGTGAATCTCCTTTTATAGTTTTGTAATTATAGTTTTGTAAGAAAAAATAAACAACAAAAAGAAAAGGACAAGCGCTAAAGTGAGCTTTTCCAAATTTCAGTAAAAAGCTTAACCAGCTTTTCTATAGCTTCTTCAATTCGAGGAGACATTACCTGAGAAAATTCATCTAAATGCTCGGCTTCTATCAAATAAGCCGTAAATTTTTTGGGCATCTCATCAGGAAAAGCCACGTAGCCTAACTCAATTATGTGCCCTAAAGTCATGGCGTGGGTATTAACCGAAGAAACATGAGGAAGCCTTAATTCCTCTCCGCTTAATTCGATTATAGTGCCCGGTTCTTTCCCCCACTGAGCCGCATCAACTATTATGACTTCATCATAACCTTTAATCTTGTCAAGCAATTCAAGGCCGGTGGTATAGAGTTCTTCAAGATCCCAGGGACAACCTAGCTCTCTTAAACGAGAAACCACTTCAAGCCCTGCCCTATCATCCTGTAAATAAGGATTCCCAATACCTATAAGGATAACTTTTTTGGTAGCCATATTTAAAAGAGTTTCTCCCAACTTTCATTTTAATTTAACCCTGTCATTGCGAGGCCTCGCTAGAGGCCGAAGCAATCCCAGGGACTGCTTCGTGGCCCTACGGGCCTCCTCGCAGTGACAGAGGTGGTGTTATTGTGAGGGCGCTAAAGCGAAATGAAGCCTTCTATTAATAAAACAAAATATAGCATTTTCACAAAATAAAAAGGAGGGCCTTTTGGCCCTCCTGAAATAGCCGTTTTATAAAATAAACCAGCTAGAAATTCCTAAGTTTCTGCTGGAGATTACCATTTTTATCGTAAACAAAGATTTCTATAGGAGTAACGCCTGGACCAGCAGCATGAGTGGCACAGGCTAAGCATAAGTCAAAGGGACGAAAAGCCATTTCCACGTAATTTAAAATAGCCTCATCAACCTTGCCCTCTTTGATGAAGTGCTTAGCCGCCTTCCGAATAGCCGCGTTAATAGGACCTTTATTATGAGTGGTTGCTACAATAAGATTAGCATTGGTCACATAACCCTTATCGTCAGTTTGATAATGATGGATGAGAGTTCCACGAGGAGCTTCTACAATGCCCACTCCTTCACCAGTAATGTTAAAATCGTGACGACGAGTCTCAGGAGAAGTAATCTCCGGATCACTGGCTAATTCAACAATGCGTTCAGCTGCGTGAAGGAGTTCAATAGCCCTAGCCCAGTGATAGGCTTGAATGTAGTGAACAGGACGTTCTTTAAAAGTATCCCAAAATTTCTCGTAAGCCTCTTGAGCCAGAGGAGTGCTGAAGCCTTTAGCTATATTTATACGAGGTAAAGGACCAACAGCGTAAAGACTGGTATCTTCACCATCATCATAACCTTTCCAGCCCATTTGCTTAAGATAAGGCATCTTGAGATAACTCCAGGGGAGAACCCTTTCCGCTATAAAATCCAGGTATTGCTTACCGGTAAAGGAACCAATCTCTTGACCATTATGAGAAACTATCTTTTGCACTTTTGGCTCATAATAAGAAGTTAAAATACCGTTCTCATCTACACCGCCCATGTAATTCACCACCACTTTATACATATCGCCGGTGATGAGTTCCATGTACTTCTCGTTCTTAAGAACTACATCTTCAAAAACCTGCAGAGTAAACTTGCCAAGTTCTACCAGCTCTTTACCCCATTCAAGTATCTGCTGGCGTTCTTCTTCAGAAAGCTTCTTAGCCCAACCTCCAGGAAGCGCAGCCACAGGATGGTTGGGTTTACCACCTAAGAGTTCGAAAATTTTAACAGCATAACCACGTCTTTTAAGTACTTGACGGCCTATATCCACTCCGACCTTCTGAATAAGACCTATCACGTTACGCTCCGCTGGTGAAGCCTCAGGCCCAACTACAAAATCAGGAAGACCAAGGGCATAAAGAATAGCAGCATGGTCTTCAACATAATGGGCATTAAAGAAAATTTCTCTAAGTTTCCTAGCCACCGGTGTTGGTTCTACACCAAAAATCTGGTCCAAGGCCTTCATCGAAGCGGTAAAGTGAACCCCTCGACAAACACCACAGATGGTAGAAACCGTCCGGGGCACCTCTTCCATCGGCATTCCTTGAACAAACTTCTCATAGCCGCGAAATTCAACTACCTGAAAGAAGGCATTATCAACATTTCCATTATCATCAAGAAAAATAGCAATCTTCCCGTGCCCTTCCAGACGGGTAATCGGTTCTATAGTTATCTTTTTCATCAAGGATCCTCCTCAAACTTATTTCTTAAGCAAACTGGCCGGTAAAGAATAGCGATAAACAAACTGGGCCAAATTAGTATATTTGTTAAGTAATTGTTCTACTGCTTCGTCAGTTAGCATGCTACCGAGGGCACTAACCGCCTTGGCTCCGTAATCCTTAACTCCCGGAAGCGGACCTCCGCAACCACGACAGGGGATTCCAATTTTGGGGCAAAGTGCTTTACAATCTCCCTGGGTAAAAGGGCCAAAACAAACATAACCCTGTTCTAAAAGGCACTTTCCATCATCTGGAGCGCCTTCAAAGGTACGCTTGACTTCTTTAGCCATTTCGCGAGTACGGCCCTGGATAGCAGGATTGCGCCCACAAAATTCACAAACTGATTTTCCACAGGTAATCCAAGAACCTTTTGGCGGAAGATTTCCCTGAACAATAGCTAAAATAGCTTCCCAAACGAAATCAGGATGAGGCGGACATCCACCCATGAAATAATCAACTTCTACTACTGAAGATATAGGAGAAACCTTATCTAAGAAGCGCGGAAGCGTAAGGTCATATTTACCATCTTCTTTCCACTCAGGCTGAGGCAAAATGCCATCAGGATTATCAGTACTAAAAGTATCTACATAACCCTGTTTTAATAAATCTTCAGCCTTAAAAAGGTTAGCCATACCAGGGATACAACCCTCAGAAGCACAGCTTCCAAAGGCCACCAAGACTTTAGACTTTTCACGCAATACCTTTAGCATATGCTCATGCTCGTCGAGACGAACCATGCCATCCACCAGTGCTACATCTATGGCCCCTTCTGGCATAGCCTCTAAATCTTTATACTTCACGTCAGCCACCGTTGGCGCCCAGAAAACAACCTCTAGGTGCTCTAGGGCATCAAGTAATCTTTCAGATAGATCTACGATGGCCATTTCACAACCGGCACATCCACCGGCCAACAAGACCCCTAACTTTATTTTATTGGACATAGGATCCTCCTAAAAATTAATCTAACTTGCCTTCAATGGATTCGGACCAAGATTTTGAATATGTTCACTAAAAGCCGTAACCTCTTGTGCCAATTTTTGCCCTTCAGAACCCGAAATCCACAAGGTCTTTACACGGTCAGGCTCAAAACCAAGATCTGCCAAAAGTTTTTTAAATATTTCAAAACGCTTATTGGCTTTGTAATTGCCCACCTGATAATGGCACTCTCCTAAACGGCACCCACCAACGATAACACCGTCGGCTCCTCTGGCTAATGCTTCCATTACAAACTCTACATCTACCCTACCTGAACACGGCACCCTTATAAATTTAACTGTTGGTGGATACTTGAACCGAGCGACACCTGCCGCATCTGCTGCTCCGTAGCATCACCAGTGACAAGCAAAACATATAATGTTAGGTGTAAATTCCATAGTTAACCCTCCTGTTTTTCTTTAAGACGCTCTTCGCTCTGAATACGAGCGATAATTTCTTCCCTAGGTATTTCGTGAATAGCTGCTACCTGTTTGGGATCAAACCCCATACACAAGGCCAAAAGTTGCGTGTAATAAAAAACCGGAATCTCAAAATCAATCTCACCGCGGTCACGCAAAATCTTTTGCCCGCCGTCCATTTGAAGATAACAGGAAGAACAGCCAACCACGATCATGTCAGCGTCTATTTCTTCTTTAATAGAGATAAGCTTTTCTTTAAGAAGCCCAAGAGATTTTTCCATATTAGTACTTCTCATACCACCCATACCGCAACAGGCCTCAAGGCGGCTATAATGTGGCACCTCTGCTTCAAGGGCTTCACAGAGTTCTTTTAAAATACTGGGGAAAAAGGGATTGGGCTCTTTTACCGCCATAATCTTTGAAGGCCAAGTAGCGTGACAACCTATTTGTACGGCAATAGTAAGCTGACTAAGGGTGTATTTTATTTTTTGATTGATAGCCTCTGGACCAACAAACTTATAAAGCGCGTGCAAGACGTGATAAACATTAGAAGTGCCTTTGTATTCACGATTAATTAAAGCTAGCTTTTCTTGGACTGCCTTACGGTATTCCTCGTCATGTTCAACCATATGTTTGGTTTCAGCAAGAATACCAAAACAGCTATTACACCCGGTAACAATATCAACACCTTTAGCCTCGGCTAGAGTGATATTCCTGGCGGAAACAGCCAGCCAAGTAGGCAGATCAAATGAAGGTAAGGTACCCCACGAAGGGCAGCAACTAGCCCCTTCCAGGTCAACCAAATCTATCCCTAATTCAGGCAATGTCTTCCTGAGAGATTGTTCTATATCTGGTAATTTAAAAGGAATATTACATCCCAAAAAAAGTCCCATAGTTTTCATGTATAGCCTCCTTAACTAAAATAACCCCAATTCCATAATAGGACTGCTTTCAATAAGTGTTTGAATTTCCTTAACTGCCTCTGGATAGGTAACAGCCGTGGGAGTATCAGGTGGAAGCCCCACTTTTTGTCTAATTTCTTTATAGGCCTCAGTGAAAACAGCGTGCCCTTTCATATAAAGGTTCATCTGGCTCTGAACCGCTGAGGTAGAGAAGGCAAGCTCCATGGCCTGATAACGACGATAAGCAAAAACTATCTCAAAAGGCTTGACATTTCGAGGACAAATCTCCACACAACGATTACAGGCCTGACAGGCCCAAGTAGAGGAATCTTCAATCATTTCTTCTAAATATCCAAACTGGATTAAACGAATTAACTTTCTAGGATTCAAAGTAAAATCAGCCAGCGCCATAGGACAAATAGATTGACAGGCCCCACACTGAATACATCGGAGAATCCCCTCGCCACCGCGTTCAATAATAGTTTGAAGCGCCAGCTGGCGGTCTTTTTCATTTACTACAACTACTCCTTCATACATAATTTCCCTCCTAAACCGGCATGGTTAAGGCCTCAACCTGGGCCTCTATTTGCTTATCTGTAAAACCGTGAAGGATAATAGCCCCTGTTGGACACGTGCTAGTACATAGTCCACAACCTTTACAAGCCGTGGGGCTTATTTTGGCTCTGGGACGATCGTTTACTAACTCTAGAGAAATAGCCTTATACGGACACACGGGAACACATAAACCACAACCACTACATTTATTCTGATCAACTTCAGAAATAATAGGTTCAATAACCACTTTACCCTTAGCTAAAGGCCCAGCAGCCACCGCTGCAGCACCTTTGGCTTGAGAGACTGTATCAGGTATGTCTTTGGGACCTTGGCAACAACCTGCAAGGAATATTCCCTCAACAGTAGTTTCTACTGGCTTAAGTTTAGGATGGAGTTCTTTAAAAAAGCCTGCCGCATCAAGGGTAAGATTTAAAGTAGAAGCAAGCTTTTTGGCAGATTCAGGCAGTTCCATAGCCGTAGCCAGAACTACCATGTCGGCATGTACTTCTATATTTTTTCCAAGTCCTGCATCATAAGCCATTACCCGTAAACGTCCGTCAGGAAGAACTTCAATACCACCAGGTTTCCCCCTCACAATATTGATACCCATTTCAATGGCCGAAGTATAATACTCGTCAAAATCCTTACCAGGAGTTCTTACGTCCATGAAATGCATATAAATGTCGATATCAGGATACTTGCTCTTAATGAGTTTAGCTTGCTTAATCATATACATACAACACACACGGGAACAGTAGGTATGATAGCGAGAATCCCTGGACCCTACACAAGAAATAAAAGAAATTACCTTGGGCTTTTGGTTGGTAGAAGGCCTCAATAATTTACCACCAGTAGGCCCAGTAGCAGAAGTAAGACGCTCAAGCTGAAGAGAGGTTATAACATCAGGGTGATGAGGGGCGTATTCTTTAAACCAGTCTTTTTCCATTACTTTGAAACCAGTAGCCACTACAATAGTCCCTACTTCTATTTCTACAACCTCACCGTTAGGATCAAGATTAAGACTACGATTAATAGCCCCTGTACCACAAGCCCTTTCACAGGGAGCCAATATAGGCTTGCCTGTACGTTTACTAATTTTTGGTTGGGTGCCAAATTTACGGCCAGCACAATTAATACAATTATCAATGTCAATAACTGCTTTTTTAGGCACTGCCTGAGGGAACTGAATATATACTGCTGGGCGGTGATCAAGGCCCGCGTTAAATTCATTGGGCACTTTGACTGGGCACTTTTCCAAACATTCACCGCAACCGGTACATTTTGACCAGTCAACCCAGGTTTGCTTTTTGCGAACCTTAACTTTAAAGTTCCCTACAAAGCCTTCCACGTTTTCTACCTCAGCGTAAGTAATAAGCTCGATATTTGGATTGGTGCTAACCTGCACCATAGCGGGCGTGAGTATTCACGCCGAACAATCATTGGTGGGGAAGGTCTTATCAAGCTGGGCCATCACCCCACCAATAGAAGGGTCTTTCTCAACCAGATAGACCTTATAACCCATATTGGCGAGTTCAAGAGAAGAAAAGATACCCGCCACACCGCCACCAATTACAAGAGCCGCTTTGGTAACATCGACTTCCGTTTCTTCAAGAGGTTCAGCGTAAAATACTTTGGCTACCGCAGATGCTACCAACTGTTTGGCCTTCTTGGTAGCCCCTTCTTTATCAAACGCGTGTACCCATGAATCCTGGTCACGAATATTAGCCATCTCAAGTAAATATTTGTTTAAACCAGCATCTTCCAAGGCTTTACGGAAAATTGGTTCGTGAGTCCTGGGAGTACAAGCCGCCACTACTACTCGATCAACCAATCCTTTACGAATATCTTCTTTGATTATTTCCTGACCAGGATCAGAACACATAAAGAGATTGGTTCTAGCTACAGTGACTCCTGGCAATTTTTCCGCAAAGGCTCTTACCTCCTCACAATCAATAACTCCAGCGATATTTTCGCCACAAAAACACACATAAACTCCAATTTTTGGCATATACTTTCCTCCTTTAAAGGACCTTATTATCGTTTATCCGTTATTTAAATATTTTTTCTTGTTTTCTTTGGCTTTTTCTTTTTTGATTTCAGTGGCTTTTTTGACTGTTTCTAGAACTTTCTCGGTAAGTTTAGGATCTTCTTCCAATGGGAATTCTTCTATGGTTTTACGGCGTGCATCAGCAAAAGCGCCCCTTGCCTTTGGTGTTCTAATAATAACTGAAGTCCAGCCATCAGGGGCTCCTATACCACCAAAAGAAATATCTGCAAATTCCGCCGCATAATCTTCACAGAATTTACAGGCTGGTCTTTTAAGGTCTTCCACTTCATCAAGAGGAATACGTTTCACTTCTCCATTTTGGAGTGTAATAATCAAAGCGTCTTTAATATTAATTTTGGCAATGTCATCCCACTTGAATCCACCTATCTCTTCAAGCTTCTTACGACCAGCTTCGTCAAAATTGAAATGCCCAGAACAGAAAAGGCCTAAAAGCATATAAAAAGTCTCTGAAGGAGCTACCTTAAAAAACTGCATCTTACGTAAGGTATGAATTTGACAAGGAGTTCCTACAATGGCTACCCGTTTAAGCTTTTCTACCATAGCCGGCCGCATTTCCTCAAAAGAAGGAGCAAAAGTACTATATTTTTCACTCCAATCCTGAACACCAGCAGAAACGTCATGATAAAATCCAGCCGCTTCAATCACCTCTTCGGCTGAAGTAACCAAAGAAGGAACTACTTTAAAAGGACTGATTCGTTTGGCCACAACAGCCCCGTCAATCATGCCTCTTTTGAAGAGATGGACCAAAAGAGCGGTAACCACTCCGCCATCTGTAGCCCTCTGGCGAATTTCCGGACTAATAGCACGGCCAACTTTAACAGCTAAGACCGGCCCAATCGGCGGCTCCCAGCCAATAGCTTTCATAAAGGCCTCTTCCTCATAGGCCGCCTCAGGGCACACCATGTAACAAACACCACATTCAATACACTTTTCTACATCTTTGTATTGAGGATAACCTTCTTCATTAAAACCTAAAGCGCCATAGTTAATGGCGGTACAAACAGATACACAACCACCACACCTGTGACATAAGCCCTTTTGTATTACTTCTTCCTGAAGATTCGCAAAAGTTTTCATAGGACACTCCTGTTAAACAAAAATAAATTATTTCATTAAGCCGCATATATTATTTATTTTTTTTTGTCAATAAAACTTTTTTGATACAAAAAATTAAAAAATTTTAACTATTCTATTAAAAAAATTGGAATAAAATTAATTTTTGTTAAGTATAAATTGCGAAGTTTAAAGAAACAAATCAAAAAAATACATTGTTTGAAAGCAGTTGATTTAAGATAATTGAAACTTATTTACGGTAAAAAGCTTATCAAGGACTCTTTAGCGTAAAGGCCGCAGCCCCAAACCTTTTGCTCGCAGCGTAAAATAACATAACCTTCTTCTATCTGGGCTGAAAAAGAAATCTTTTTCTCCCGACGCAGGCGGTCAAGTTCAGCTGGGGTAAGGTCTATTATGTTTTTAGTAGCCAGATGGCCGAAGCGCTGAAGGGCCGTTGAAGTGGGTTTAAGCCAGCGAGAAACACGCCTGGTAAAAAGAAGCCCCACAGTTTGTACTTTTAAACCTTGTAAAGGTTTAATTTCTGGTGGCTCTACAAAAAGCCAGTAATTTTTAGAAGTAGAGAGGAGAAGGTAACCACTAAAAGCGTTTTTAGGGATACCAAAGCGCTCTTCCCAAAAAGAAAGGACTTCGTCTCTTTCTTCAAAACTTGTTACTCGTGGCCACTTAGCCTCTTTGTGAATTTTTTTCACCTGCTTTTTTTTAGGCATTACATCAACCTCTTTATCTTGGCTACAAAAAAACCCACTGATTGCGTTTCATGCGGGTAAAATCTCGCCGCGTTAGCAAGCCCGGGATGAAGTATTTTTCCTTCCCATTCGGTTATCCCTGGGTGACAGGGCAAAGGATATTCACAGGGCAGAATCTCGGCCTGCCTTTTACGCAAAAGATAATCCACCACCAGTTCATTTTCTTCGGGATTAAAAGTGCAGGTAGAATAAACCACCACTCCGCCTACTTTTACCAGGTCAAAGGCCCTGACCAGTAGCCCTTTTTGAATAGCGGGAAGATTTGTATGGCCTTCTTTCTGGTAAAGGAGTTCGCCTTCATAACCCTGGCGGTAACGGCCTTCCCCTGAGCAAGGGGCATCTACCAGCACTTTATCAAAAGGAACTCCAAAAGGAAAAACCTCTCCTCGATACAAAGTGGTCATGGCCGAAGCCACACCCAAGCGCTTTAGATTAGCCACCAGGGCCGTAAGTCGATCCAGGCGACGGTCATTGGCGACAATTACCGCTTTATCTTTAGCCGCCTGAGCTATCTGCGTGGTCTTGCTCCCTGGAGCCGCACACATATCCAGTATATATTCACCGGGTTCAGGCTCAAGGGCGATTACCGGCAAAGCACTGCTAATAGTCATAGGATAAATGTAGCCAAGGTAATACTCTTCTGTATTGCCCAGAGGAAAATCACGAGGCTCTACCTTATAAAATTGAGGTAACCCTGGCACGGGCTCAGTTTGGACTCCCTGGCGGGCCAGGCCTTTTAACGCCATTTCAGGCTCGGGGCATTTGAGTTCGTTTAAACGGAAATAAAGGGGCAAAGGTTCTTTTAAATGCTCTAAAAATCTTTCAAAATCAGGAATTATGTCCTTATAACGTTCAAAATAGGCTGGAGCCTCTGAAAGCTTTAGCATTATTCCTTTCCGTTCCTTACCAGCTTAAAAAGCTCTTGGTGCGAATCAAGAATAATATCAGCTTCACGGAGGTGTTCGGGAGGTAAAGTGGTAGTTAAAGCCACACACAGAAGCCCGGCCCCTTTAGCACTTTTGATGCCAGCAGGAGCGTTTTCCACGGCGGAGGCTTCTTCAGCCTTAACTCCCACGGCCTTTCGCGCCAGTAGATAAGGCTCCGGATGGGGTTTGCGACGTCTAACTTTATCTCCCGTAAGAATAAAATGGAAAAGCTTCATAAGCTTTTCAGGCAAAATTTCTTTTAAGATTTCGTGGTGGGAGCTAGTCACAAGAGCAAGTTTTCTCCCCTCTCGCCTCAAGTCAGATAAAAGATCAGGAATCTCGGGAAAAGGCTTAACAAAAGCTTGGTATTTCTTTTTAAAAAGTTCTCGCTGGCGTCTTAAAACGGCTTCAAAAAGCTCTCTCGTAGGAGAAACTCCTTGATCCTCAAAAATTTTCCGAGAAGTTTCCGCTTCAATAGCCCCCTCATGAAGATAAAGGGCCTCTTCAGGCACATTTAAACCAAACTCCCGGAAAGCCTCCTGCCAGGCCCGCACGTGCCAGGGCATACTGTCAAGAACTACTCCGTCCATGTCAAACAAAATGGCTTCTTTATCTTTTAGAGTTTCCATTTATTAATCCGAATGTTTTTTACACAACAAAGTATCGCCGCTGACATAATCGCTAAAGCAAAGTAACCTTCGCTGTCACTGCGAGGCCTCGTTAGAGGTCGAAGCAGTCTCAGGGATTGCTTCGCTTCGCTCGCAATGACCGCTCTTGTCACCTATTTAATAGCATCATTAACAATACCTAATCGTTTTTTAATTTCTTTTTCTTCAAGGCCTTCAATGTAAACCTTTTTATGCTTTGAAGTAAAACCTGCCAACAACTTTAGATTTTTCTTAGACAGCCCTAACTTTTTGGCCAGAAAAGATATTAAAGCCTCATTAGCTTTTCCGTCAACAGGGGGAGATTTGACTTTGATTTTAAGAGCTTCTTGATAAAACCCTACTATTTCTTCTTTTTTAGCTTTGGGCTGGAGATATATCGAAAGCAAAAAGCCCTTTTCGTACTTTTCAAGCATTTATTCTTTAAAGGCGCGTTCTAAGTACTCTTCCCAGGTTTTAAGAAAGGTCTTGAACTCAATGAGTATTTTTTCTCTTTCATTTTTAAGGGTTTCTATTTCAAAAAGGATTTCATCTCGTTTATCTTTGGCCTCTTTTATGATACGATCAGCCTCTTCACGGGCTTCAAGCATAAAGGCCTTGGCCTCAGCCTCAGCTTCTCTTTTGATGCTTTCCGCCAGGGTTTCTGCCTTAAGCAAGGCTTCTTTAATAAGCTTTTCTTCGCGCTTGAGTTCTTCCACCTCTTTTTCCAGTTTAGCCACTTTATCTTTTAAAGAATTGTTTTCGCGCTGGAGTTCTTTAAAGGCTTCGGCTATTTCTTCAAGAAATTCATCTACTTCGCCTTTGTTATAGCCAAAAAGTGAACTTGAAAAACTCTTTTCCTGAATATCAAGGGGCGTAAGACTCATAAAATCACCTCAAAGAATAAGAAAGGTCATAAAGTACCGGAACTAAAAATTGTTGCAAAAAGATTATTATCAATATAGCTACCAACGGTGAAAGATCTATACCCCCCATGGGCGGCACCACTCTCCTAATACGCGAAAGCACGGGTTCAGTAATTCCGTAAAGAAATCTTACGATGGGGTTATATGGATCAGGGTTTACCCAGGATAGCAAAGCCCTGATGATTATAATCCACATGTAAATGTTAAGAGCTATATTAAGAACCGTAGCCAACGCTTGTAAAAAATGTGCTAAGACAAACATTTATTCTCCTCCCATCTAAAGTCCGCCTCGCCCAAAAGGACAAACCGGGTAATGACACTCCTTACATCCCAAACAAAAACCACCATGACCCAGCTTGGCTATATCTTCTCGCCCTAACTTTTCCCCACAAATTATTCTAGGTAACACTAAATCAAGCACTGTTACTCTAAAATACATCCCACAGGCCGGAATTCCAAGGATAGGGATATCTCCTTTATAGGCTACAAGAAACATAGAGCCTGGCAAGACCGGACTTCCGTAAACTAAAGAATCCACCCCGACATCAGCAATAGCCTTGGGGGTAACATCATCAGGGTCAACGGACATGCCCCCGGTTATCAGAACCATATCTGCCCCACCAGAAATAGCTTCTGAGATGGCCCTGGTAATAACTTCGCTATTATCAGGGCAAAAACGAGGGCCGCTAATTTCCAAGTCATAGCTTTTAAGTTTCGGGGCCAAGGCCGGAAAAAAAGCATCTTCCACCCGCCCGTAATAAACTTCGTTTCCCGTAATCACCAGGCCTACTTTCTTCATAACAGGCCTTTTTACGGAAACTACTTTTCTTCCAGAACAAATTTTTTCTACCTCTTGCAAAAGGCCTTCCTTAACTACCAGAGGAATAGCCCGCCCTGCTGCCACTGCTTCTCCTTCTCTCACCATAAAATTAGAGTGTTTGGTAGAAAGTATGATTTCACCAAGCATATTCAACTGATAAAGGGCCTCGGTATCGACCTTTAAAAGTCCTTTATAAGCAGCCCGAAGAACTACTTTTCCTTCTTTTATATGTGGGTCATATTCGATACCCTCTCCCGCCACAGCCTGAGCTAATCGTAAAGCGGCTTCGTCTTCGTGAACTTCATCAGGCTCAAGCTCGAGAACGTAAATGTGATCTTTGCCCATACGCTTTAAGCGCAAGATATCTTCTTCCCTAATAACATGTCCTTTTTTAAAAGCGGGTTTTTTAGATTTGCCTGGAAGGATTTCCGTAAGGTCGTGGGGAATGACCATCCCCACGGCCTCTTCCACAGGAACCTTTCTAGTTTTCATTGAGTAAATCCTTTCTTGCGGGCCTTCTGGTCATACGCTTCGATAATACGTTGCACCAGAGGGTGGCGCACTACGTCTTGCTTATCAAAGAACACAAAAGCTATGCCTTCAATACCTTGCAGAAGTTCTACCGCCTCCACCAAGCCACTTTTACGGGCATCAGGAAGGTCTATCTGGGTAATATCTCCGGTAATCACTGCCCGAGAGCTAAAGCCTAAGCGGGTAAGGAACATTTTCATTTGTTCAGAAGTAGTATTCTGGGCCTCATCGAGAATTATAAAAGCCTCATTTAAGGTGCGGCCTCGCATAAAGGCCAAAGGGGCAACTTCTATAACTCCTTTTTGTATAAGGCGCGAGGCCTTATCATAAGGAAGCATGTCATAAAGGGCATCGTAAAGCGGCCGCAAATAAGGGTTTACTTTTTCTATCATGTCTCCAGGCAAAAAACCGAGTTTTTCACCAGCTTCTACCGCCGGACGCACCAAGACAATACGTTGTATATCTCCTCGCATAAAGTAAGAAATAGCCATAGCCATGGCCAGATAAGTCTTTCCAGTTCCTGCCGGGCCAACCCCAAAAACGATATCGTGGTTCCTTATGGCATCAATATAGACTTTTTGGTTCAAGGTCTTGGGAGTGATGACCTTGCGTCCCGAACTTACAAAAACCGTTTCCAGAAAAATATCTTTTAAGTTGGCCAGGGGATTTTGGCTGATAATACGAGTAGCATACTCAACATCGCTCGGATAAAGAGTATAGCCGGCTTTAAGCAAGCCATAGAGTTGCTCACAGGTGCGGTCGGCAAGTTCAGTATCCAAACGCTCCCCGGTAATATGCATCTCATTTCCGCGCACCTGAATGTGCACGTTAAAGGCCCGTTCAATAGTTTTAAGGTGAGAACCTTTTTCACCGTAAAGCCAACGGGCTAAAGCGTTGTCTTCAAAAGTGCGTTGTAAAGTAATTACTTCTGGTGTTGCCATTTTTTCTTTCATAGCTTTCATTTTTCTTCTAATTTTTTTATCAATTTTTGTTTTTTCATAAGTATAACCATTTTTTAGTTTTTACCAAGGGGCTATACTCTAAGACTGGTTTTCTGGTTTTCAAGTTCTTCAAGGCGTTGATTATAGAAAGATATTACTTCACGACGGCTAAGCATACCCAAAAATTTTCCGGGGTCGTCTTCAGCCACCACAGGAAGGGTATCTATATTTCTGATGGTAAACTTTCGAAAAACAGAGTGAATGTCCTCGGAAGGATTAGTAGTAATCATATCTTTGCGAGCAACATCTCTAATTTTAAGTAGGTCCCATACGTCTGGTTGTTTTAAAATTTCTCGAATATCGTTTATAGAAAAAATTCCCGAAAGTTTTCCGTCTTTATTTACCACTGGAAAATAATGTTGTTCTGTTTCGTAAAAAAACTTAACAAAATCTTTAAAAGACATATCTTCAGGTAACACCAGCCATTTTTTTTGCGAAGGATCAAAAACATCTTTAACTTTGATACCCATTAAAACATCTAAGAAAAATTCCCCCTTGTGAGCTGGAGATTCAAATTTGGTGGGAACCTGCCACTCATAAAGACTCTGATATTTAAAAGCATCAGATAAAAATTTCTGGACAAAATAGGAAAGGACTACAGAAAGAGCCGCTGCTCCTAATAAGTGAAAAGCCCCTGTCATCTCAATAACCATAAAAAGAGCAGCTAAAGGCACCCGGGCCGCTGCCCCAAAAACAGAAAGCATTCCCAGTACAACAAATGCCCCTGGTGGCTGATTAAAAAAGTGGGCCAGCACGCCACCTAGCATAGCCCCTACAAATAAACTGGGAGCAAAAACTCCACCTGAGCCTCCAGAACCAACCGTTAGACCAAGAGCGATTATCTTGAGAAAAATGAGTATCATCATTAAATGAAAGGGAAGTGTCCCATCAAGGGCACTTTGAATCCAAGGATATCCTCCACCCAAAATCTGGGGAAAATAAATAGCCAAAAGCCCTACCCCTAGACCACCTAAAGCGGGTTTCAAAACTTGAGGAATTTTAAAAGACCTAAAAAGATCTCTTAAACGATAAAAAACTTCGGGTAATATAACAGCCACCAAACCTGCACAAATTCCAAGACTGACGAAAAAAAGATATTGATTCCACTGGGTTACAGGAATTTGGTGTACTTTAAAAAGAGGTTCCCAGCTTACAAAAACACCATTTAGTACATAACCAGTAACCGAGGCCAACAGGCAAAACAAAACAGCTCGGCTTTCAATGTCCATTTCGCTGTAAAGTACACCTATAGCGAACATAGCTGCTCCAATTGGAGAACGAAAAACTGCTCCCAATCCAGCAGCCATACCGATGAGAATCAAGAGTCGTCTTTCAGTTACAGATCTATTAGTAAGAGAGGCATAAATAGAGCCAATACCAGCGCTAATCTGAACTACCGGGCCTTCTCTGCCCGCTGAACCTCCTGAACCGATGGTTATAGCCGAAGCCAACATCTTTACAAAGGGAACCCGCGGCCTAATATAGCCATCTTCAAAATGGTAGGCCTTGATAGCCGCATCTGTACCGTGGCCCTCCGCCTCCGGGGCCAGGGTATAAACGATTAGACCAGATAATAAACCACCCAAGGTAGTGCTTACGGGAATTAAAAAACGAGCCGCTTCAGATAAAGGTTTGCCCGGCTCATACCCTACGAAAGTTTCTAAAAACAGATGATGAACATAATTTACCATAAAGGTGAAAACTTGAGCGGCCAAAAAGCCTACAAGCCCCAACAAAAGAGCATCAATAAATAGGCGGGTATGTTTCCTATTCACTAGGTCTCTTCTGCCTGTTTTTTAAGTTCCTCCAGGCGCTTGTTGTAAAACGCTATTACTTCTCGTCGGCTTATCATCCCTAAAAACTTTTTAGGGTCATCATCGGCCACCACTGGTAATTGGTCAATGTTTCTCAAAGTAAATTTCTTTAAAACTGTGTTGATGTCCTCTGAAGGATGAGTGGTAATCACATCTTTTCTCGCAATATCTTTGATTAAAAGAATATCTTTTAATTCCTCATTGAAAAGGAAAGGCCTGATATCGTTTATGGAAAAAATACCTACCAGATTTCCTTCTCTATCCACCACCGGAAAATAATGTTGCTCAGAGCGCCCGAAAAACTCTAAAAATTGCCTAAAAGTCATGTCTTCAGGGATGGTGGCCCAGACTTTATGGGGGTTAAAAATGTCTTTTACCTTTATGCCTGTAAGAATATCGGTAAAAAATTCACCTCGATGTGCTGGAGAATGAACCGGCGAAGGAACTTGAGATTCATAAAGGCTTTTATAAGGTAAAAATCTAGTGAGCCACGTTTGAATAAGATAAGCTAGCATAACCGAAAGAGCGGCAGCCGGCAGAAGCTCGAAACCTCCAGTAATTTCCACCACAATCAAACTATTGGCAATAGGCGCTCTCGCAGCAGCGCCAAAAACCGAAGCCATCCCCACCACTACATAGGCCGCTGGATCTTGACCAAAAAGGCTAGCCACAAAACCACCTAGCATTCCTCCTACATAGAGGCTCGGAGCAAAATCCCCGCCTGAACCGCCAGAACCAACTGTTAAAGAAAAGGCAAGGGCTTTAGCAAAGGCCAGCAGAAGCATCAAGTCCCCTGTAAGCTGGCCATTAATAGCCATTTGCACCCAGCCGTAACCAATCCCCAATATTTGAGGAAGAAAAAGGGCAAAAAGACCTAGAAGCAAGCCTCCTATGGCTGGCTTTACAAAAAATGGGCCTGGCATCTTTTCAAAATAGGAATGAATAAAGCCAAAGATATTAGGAAGCAAAGCCCCCATAATGCCGCTAAAAATTCCCAATACCGCAAAAAATAAATACTCATGGGTTTGGGTAATACCAATGTGGTGAGGAAGAATAAATAAAGGCTCCCAGCCCATAAAAAAGCCCGAGAAGGCATAAGCCACTACTGAAGCAATAATACAATAAAGCAAGGCCCTGGATTCAAATTCAATCTGGCTATAAAGAACTTCAATAGCAAAGAAGGCGCAGCCTATGGGTGAACGGAAAATAGCCGAAAGCCCGGCCGCCATACCCATCAGAAGAAGAAGGCGTCTCTCGTAAGGAGAACGCTTGGTAAGGTGGGCATAAATGGCTCCAATACCTGAACCAATTTGAGCCGTAGGCCCTTCACGACCCGCCGAACCACCTGAACCCAAAGTAATAGCCGAAGCAACCATCTTAACAAAAGGGACATGGTGAGGAACACGTCCTTCTTTAAAATGAAAAGCTCTAATGGCAGCATCTGTCCCGTGACCACGAGCCTCGGGAGCAAAAAAATAGACAATAAGACCGGAAAGAAGGCCTCCAAGAGTAGTAACTACCGGGATAAGCAGTAAACCATAGGGACCTATCCATTCTTTTAAGGACCCCCCTTCAGAGGGAAGCCCTGGGGGTTTATATTTGGCTAAATTATGTAAGAAAAATTCTTGAGAAAGGTTAACCAGATGGGCAAAAATATAGGCCGCTATAGCCCCCACAATTCCTAAAAAGAAAGCGTCAAATAAAAGCCATAAACGGCGTCTTTCCAATTGCCTCCACCTTATCTCTTATCTTTAAAATAAGTGTTTTTGCCTTTTGCTCTTATATAACGAATTTCTGACAATTCAAGAAGATATTAATTTTTAAATAAAAATCTTTGAAAAAAGATAACATGCCCAACCAACTGCGGCACTCCTGCAGCGCAATATATACTCTTGTGAGCCCCTTGCCTTCGCGAAGCATGAGCGGCGCTGAGGCGATCTCAGAGACCCCTTAGTTGTGTTCGGAATAGGGGCTGCTTCGTCGGCCCTACGGGCCTCCTCGCAGTGACGGGATGGTAGATGGCTGATGGTTGATGGCAAATAGCTGTTGGCCGATAGCCGATGGCTGTTGATAAGCTAATAACTCTTTGTTGGATAAAAAGTACCCATCAAAAAACTAGCCAAAAGAGCCGATAATGTGGGTTACACCACCTGTAATTCTTTTTATCAAACGATAAAGACTTTCCAAAGGGATAAAAATATTTTGATGCTCCTGAAAATAGCCTAAATATTGCTCACTTTGATAAGTAGCCTTTTCTCCAAAATCCTCGGCATTAGAGGAATGCTCAAGTAGAGGGAATATATCTTTCAAAACTTTGACGGCTTCTTCTACCTCTAGACAAAGAAGACGTTCAATAACTTCTTCTCTAGTGGTTCCTCTTTGGGGGCTAAAGTCTGGAATCTGAACAGCCAGAGTAAAGATGTTACAAATAATAGCCAATCTTACCGCGTGAAGAATTTCAAGATAATCTCTAACCCGCTCATCCATCCAGAGGCCGTCTCTTTCGTATAAAACTCCCGGCCTATTTCCTCTTATACTGTGAATAATTTGTAAAACCTCGGTAAAAAGCAATAAGTCTCGGCCAAAAAGACGGCCTATCTTAGAAAACTTTACGAAATAATCTTTATTCTCTAGGGCATTGGCTACCTGACGTAATTCCTCGGCATGAAGAGAATTATCGGCTTTGGCTGATAACATAAGCCAAAAACCAGGGTCTAACACATTTATATATCCCAGAAATGCATAAAAATCCGAAAAAGAAAGGGCATATTCCGCCATAGAAACAACGAGCTTAAACCTAGAAGATCGCCTTTCGAGATGTAAAAACATTTCGGGATTTTTTCCTATGGCCTGCCCTACTCCTCCCATGGGGATAGCTAATAAGCCTAATTGATGTAAAACAGCGTTATGCGGAATAGCCCTTATTTCTGCCGCTGTCAAAAGAGATTTTTCAATCTCAAACTGCCGCTTAACAGGCCTTGAACCAGTCGGAAAAAGAAAATTTCTACCGTAGTCGTTTAAAAGGAGCGCATAATCTGAATCTTGCATTAATCGCTCATTAAATTGCTGAATGGTGGTAAAAAACTCAAACACATAATCCCATTCCTGATAATAGGGATCATCATCGGAAACCTTCAAAGATTTTTCAAGGAATTCAAAAATTCGGGTCAAAACCGCAAGAGCAAGACAGGGGTTCAAAAGATAAACGTAACCATCACCACCTTGAAAGGAAACTTCCTCTTTTAAATTTATTCCAACTCTGAGCAACTCTTTACGACTACGAGGAGACATAAGATAATTAAACCGAGCCTCAAAACTAGCCGGGTGAGCACCTCTACCAATTGATTCTCCGTGGGTATTAAAAATAACCAGTTCTATATCGTTTAATTTTTGCTTGTCTAAAATTTTGGCTAAACGCCGGCGGAAATTTTCTATAATAAAGCCTGCAGCCGTCTGCCCTAGGTGACGGCCAGCATCGGAAAAACCAGTTTGCACACAAAGCCGCCCTCTTAGGAGGACATAATTGCGGTAGTAATAATCATTAAGCATTTCATCGATAATGCGTGCACCGCGAATCAAGGCCCTAGGCGTCTCAAGGAGGGGAGAAATATCTACAATTTCTTCTACGTTGAATAACTTAGCAAAATAAAGAGCCGCGATGGGAGTGAAACTACTCTCTGTTTCAGCTATCAAAAACCTGATCGGTGTCTCAGCGTCAATATATTTGGCCATTTGGGCAACTAACATGAAAAGCCGCTTGGCCGTAGTGCGCTCAGCCAGGAGAGAGCCAAAATTAATGGTAACGGGAGAAACCTCGGCCAGAAGTCTATCAAGGGCTTTGAGATATGTCTTTTTAGCACTGGGGTCTTCAGGGTCAGTCTCAAGGCCTATCAAGGTACGAATGGCGTTATGAATCTGCTTGGAATTCAAGCGCACGTGAATGTGCGAGCCTCCCAGGCCGAAGTTGTCAACCTCAGCTCGCAAAACACAGAGTCGGTGGAGTAGTTCTGGATAATCTTTAGCTTTGGCTATGGCCTCATCAATCCAGCTAATAAGGACGCTGGGCTTAGTCAGACGGCGCGAAAGCCCCTTGTACATCTTTTGAGATACGCGCCGTAAATCTTCAATGCTTTCGAGTTTATTTTCAGAAAGCCTGCGGAAAACGTCTATTTCTTCGTCTATCCCTTCAAGATTTTGCGTAACAGCACCTAAAGCCTCAGCCAATACTTCTCGTAAAGCCTTACTTCCCTCTGAATCAGAGCATAAGCCCAAAATATCTTGAAATTGTTGTTGATAGCGGGTTAGAGCCAGTTTCCTTTCTTCCAGGCGGAAAGTAAAAGATTTAGCCCAGTCAATGTCACGGCGGCCGTCTAAGTCATAACCTACCCAGGAAGCTACCGTTATCAAGCGTGGGTGAATCTCCCACCATTTATCAGGAAAATGTTCTCGCGCTACTTTAAATACCAGGTCATAGAGGAGCAAAATCGCTTTTTTGAGGTTGGAAATAGCCTCTAAAGCTAAAGCGTGTTCTTTATCAAGAGAAATGTTTGGCTCAGGTAAATGTTCCGTATGCAAAGCCTTTACGAGCAATTGTTTTATCTGCTCTTTATTTAAGGGCACGCCATCATTATTTCGGCCACTGGCCAGGTCAGAAAGGGCACGCAGGAGGTCAAAACGCAAAGCAAAAGTAGGATGAGCGGTTATAACTATCCCGAAAAACTCGCTAGATACTTGAGCGGCAAAAACTTCCCAATCGTTATCATCTAGACCGGGAATTTTTTTTATAAAATTTTCGATAAGTTTTAAATTCTTAAGCGGGTCCCTTTCCCCAACATATTGGCCCATACGTTCTGCTCTAACCACGTAGGCCTTGGTATCAAGAAACTGAACCAGCTGTTCTAGGGCAGAAAAAGTAACTTCTCCTTTTTCCAAACGGCGGGTAAGATTAATGGCCAAAAGTAAAATAGGATTGGCAAATGGATTTTCATCGGTTACTGAACGAAAATGCTTCAAGTGTATTTTTAGGTCTTCGTATAGGTCTAGTATGTTAGTTTCTCTATCGATAGGCTTAAAAAGAAGATTATTCGAAGGGAAAAGCTCTTTTTCCTCTGCCAATAAATTTTGAAAAATATCTCTTAGCATGTTTTTTTATGCTAAAAGTTTGACGTTAAAAATCAATACCTTAAAATTCCAAAATGAAATTTATTCCCACCTCCATATATAAAGTACTTAGAAATTTGGCCGAGGCCGAGCAAGAAATATACGTTGCCGGAGGGCCAATAAGGGACTCATTTTTGGAAAGGCCCTTCAAAGATATTGACTTAACTTTACCCAAAGGCGCCAGAGAAATAGCCCAAAAAATAGCCAGGAACTCCGATGGACATTTTATCCCCTTGGACGAAGAAGAAGGGGTTTTTCGAGTAGCAATAAATGATTTTTTCTTGGATTTTTCAAACTTTCGCCAAGGCAGCTCTTCTATTGAAAAAGATCTCGGCCTTAGGGATTTCACCGTAAACGCTATGGCTGTTACCCTTAAAGAATTTCTTTCTCTTAATCCCGCCTACTGGAACTTAATTGATCCCTTCGAAGGGAAGAAAGATTTATCACGTGGTTTATTGAGGGCCCTTGGCCGCCAAAATTTTTTAGACGACCCACTAAGAATGCTAAGAGGCTATCGACTGGCAGCTGAACTCGGCTTTACTCTCGACCTCCAAACTAGAAAATGGATAAAAGAACTTCATGAACATTTAAACTGCGTGGCCAAGGAAAGAATAGCCGCAGAGCTTGAAAGACTTTTTTCTCACCCTGCAGGAAAGGTTGTTTGGCTAATGGCCGAAGACTACATTTTGTTTGACATTTTTCCAGAATTAGAAATGGCCAGAGGAGTTGCCCAACCAACTTTTCACCATCTAGACGTTTTTGAACATATTTTGTTGGCCCTTGAAATGGCAGACCTAGTATTGGAATCCCCGAAAAAATATTTTGGTGAAGCTCTTTTTAATGAAGATCCTTTTGTTTCTATTAAAAAAAATTCTCGAACAAAAGCTGTCATCCGTTTAGCCGCCCTTTTTCACGACATAGGGAAACCTCATACTTTTGCCATAAGACATCGCATCACTTTTTATGAACATGACCGCGTAGGCGCTGAAATCTTTTTTAAGATAGGAGAAAGGCTGAGGTTTTCTAAAAAATTCAAAAAAGAAGTAGCACATTTAATAAGGCATCACATGCGGCCTTTTCACCTATTACACGAATTCAGGGCAGGCCGCCTTAGCCGCCGCGCCATGCGCAGACTTATAAAAGATGTTCCTAACTACCCTGCCCTTTTTATGGTAGCCATGGCTGACAGCCTGGCCTCTGCTGGACCTGATAAAGAATCAAATCTAGAAAAGGAATTAGCCGAGCTTTTCTGGGAGATTCACCGTTTTAATGAAGAAATATTGATAAAGCAGGAAAAAGAAAGGCTCGTTACTGGCCAAGATTTGATAGACCTTTTCGGCCTGGAACCAGGCCCTATATTTCGCGAACTTCTTGAAGCCGTAGAAGAGGCTCGCAGCGAAGGCAAGATAAAAACCCGCGAAGAAGCCCTTTCCTTGTTAGGATTTCTTATTCAAGAAAAATTCGGGGAAAATTTTAAATAAGCGAGAATTTTTCTTGCGAGGTCTTAATTTAACCCTGTCATTGCGAGGCCTCGCTAAAGGCCGAAGCAATCCCAAGGACTGCTTCGTCGGCCCTACGGGCCTCCTCGCAGTGACAGAGGGGGTGTCATTGCGAACCGGTTTTTTTATTTGTCATTGTATGGTTTTAAGTAAAGGGCAAAAGCATTAAAGTAAAAAAAGTTGGTAGGGAGGGACAGGCTGTTGAGTCATGGAACGTTTGCTTTTTAGCAAACTGTTCGATCGCAAGATTAGCCGTCCTTCCCTGTGTTTGAACAGTATCCGGGACGTTTCCAATTACGGAAACTGTCCGTATACAAGGCTAAACCTGGAAGGACCTCCCTACCAACAATCTTTATTTTATCTCAAAGAAAGGAGAATTGAAGACCTATGAAAAATTTATCTTTTCTTGGGGTGGATGTGGCCAAGGATACATTGGTTATTTTTGATGGCCAGAAGGTTTACGAGTTTCAAAATGAAAGGGGTTTAAAGAAATTTAAGAGGAAGTTTTTTAAGAAGAAAGAAGACAGGAAGAAAAGGGTGGTGATATACGAGCCCACAGGGCCATATTCGGTATTTCTGGAGGAGTTCTGTGCTACGAATATGATAAAAGTAGTATCCCTTAACCCCAGAAAAGTCCCCCGTTTAAGAGAAGTATTAGGTCACAGAGCAAAAACAGATAATCTTGATGCGAAACTGTTATACGAATATCACAAGATAGTTAGCGAAGACGAAATCAAGGAGATAGAATATAACGAAAATTTAGAGAAATTATCTTTATTGTTAAGTGAGTATCAATTATATCAAAACATAGAAAACAAGTTATCTAATTTTCTAGACTATTTAGATAGAGTACCAGTAGATAGTAAAGAAAGCAAAAAACACATACAGAAAAACTTAGAAGAAACAAGGCAGAGGCTTCAGAAGATAAAGAAAGAGATGGAGGAATTAGTAAATAAAGATGACGACATAAACAAAGGGGTTAAAGAAATAGAGAAAGTTAAAGGTATAGGGAAGATGATAGCGACATATTGTTACATCTTTTTTCGGAAGAGGCGGATAAGAAACCGGCGGGAGGTAGTAGCTCTAGCAGGATTGGACCCGGAAGTAAAGGAATCTGGTAAGAGGAAGCTGGTAACCAGGATAAGCAAGAAAGGGGATAATAGGTTAAGGAGTTTGCTTTTTATGGGGGCGCTTAGTGCCATAAGATGTAAAGAAGGGGGACTAAAAGAGTATTACGAAAGTTTGATAAAGAGAGGAAAACCGAAGAAAGTGGCCATAATAGCCTGTGCCAGAAAATTATTGATATTTGCTTTCTATAATTACAAAAAATGGCAAATGGAAGTTCAAAGTGCTTGACAAAAACCACAGTATCTTGCGAGCGAGCCGCAGGCGAGCGAAGTAATCCCTGTCGCGAGGCGACGTAGTCGCCGTGGCGATCTCAAAGATTCCTTCGCTCCGCTCGGGACAGGGACTGCTTCGCTCCGCTCGCAGTGACTGGCTGGCCATTGGCAGATGGATCTAAGTAACTTCTCACTTCTCATTCCATTTATTGAAACGAAATCATATAAATGTTATTTTTGTAAAGCGATATTAATTTTAGCCGGCGTAGCTCAGCTGGTAGAGCAGCGGATTCGTAATCCGCAGGTCAGGGGTTCAAGTCCCCTCGCCGGCTCTCTACTTACAGTCAAGTGCGGTCGGGTATTTCTGGTCAGAAATCCGAAGAAAATTTCGGCAAATCTCCAGTTACCTCTGGCTAGGAGGACAGCTCCTCCAGAACACTTGAAAAGCTAGAACGCAACAGAAGAAACCATCTCAAACCCGAAGTAACTTTTCTCTGTTTTGAGATGATTTTTTTAACAACATAGCTCCCACAATTGCTGTAAATGGGCCAGTTAAAACCAAACCAAAACTACCTACAAGTGTTTTAATAATTTCTGCAGCTACGTAAACAAAATTAAGGAAATTAACCAAGGGGACACCTTGAGCCATAAAAAACATGAGTACAGATATATATTCACCGCAATAAGCCAAAAGTAAAGTTGTAACCATTGTGCCCATTACATAACGGCATACTGTCATACCAGATAAGGCTAACTCAAAAAAACTAAGGTCAGGCCTCTTTTTGACTAACTCATCCATGCTAGAAGCGATATCCATAGATAAATCCATCAAAGCCCCAGAAGCAGACAGGAAGATAGCCCCAATATATATTTTGGTAAGGTCTAAATACTCAAAACCAGAGTATAGTAATGGTTCAGAAAAGGGCATAACTGCACCATGAATATGGGCCTTTTTAGTAGCATATATAGCTAAAATACAGGTAGTTATAACACCTAAAATAGACCCTAAAAAAGCAACCAAACTTTTTTGATTAAGACCTCCTACCAGAAAAATAATAGCCGTAACTATAATAATGACTATTCCAACAGAAAGATAAATAGGATTAATACCATTTAAAAGGGTAGGGATAAGTATCTTCCAAACAACTAAAACCGTAAAAATAAAAGATAATAATGCTCTAAGTCCAATCCAACCTCCAAACACAACAAGAAAAAAGGCAAACGATAAAAAAAGTATCAATTCTATATCTATTCTATAAATATCTTGAGCATTAACATAAAATATTTTATTATCCTTAGTCAAGGATAAAACAACCAAAACCTTATCACCTGGCTTAAAAATTTTATCAATATCCAGCTGCCCTAGTAGTTGATTAGTCGATTTTAAAATTTTTCCTTTAAAAGGGCCATCTAATATTTTAACAACTACATCTTGAGTTCCTGTTTTCACTAAACCATGCTGTATAATATCAGAGTTATCTACTTTTAAAATAAGACCTTTACAGCGGATCGATTTCCTTTCAGTTCTATGTTCAAACTTATTAGGATAAAAAAATAAAATGACGGATAAACAAAGAAAAAAACAAGCCATTATAAAATCTTTTTTATTAAAAGGCATAGATTTCTCCGAAAAATAAGACAAAAGGGGAGCATCTAAGGATACTCCCCCTTTTTTTAATAATATTTTTAGAAATTAGCAACTAAGGAACGGACGGTTTCAGTTGAATAGTTATTTACATAGTAAACTTTAGGAGTGATACCCATAGCTTTCATAATTTTCTTAGCTATATCAGTATTATCGTAATAACCATTAAATAAGTCAGCATAAATACCTACAGCAGTTGTTTGAATAGGAACACCAGTATGTTTATAAGATGTCCAAGCAAGACCTGCCTTATGATTCAAGATATGAGTAATAGTTACAGTGAGAGGATCATAACCACCATAAAGCAAATAAAGCTGAGGATCATGCTCATCATACTTACCTTTCATGCTAACTTCAAAAGCTTTTACCAACTGTACAATTTCATAAGGTTTTAAAACCATAGGATCAGAAGGATCACCAGAAAACTTGAGGCCAAAATATTTAGTAATTATAGGCTTAACATCTTCGAAGGTAATATATTTACTCTTCTTTAAATTTTTCATAATCTCATCAGTAAACATTTTGAAAGATATATTTTGATGATGGAGCACGTCAAAATAGCTAGCATATTTTGTGCCAGCAAAACCCAAGGTTAAACCTCCAGTTTCGTGATCCGCAGTCACTACAATAAGAGTATCCTTAGGGTGCTTTAAATAAAAGTCATAAGCTACTTTAATAGCATCATTAAAAGCTAAGGTATCTTTAATAGCTGTAACAGCATCATTTGCGTGACAAGCCCAATCTATCTTACCTCCTTCAACCATAATAAAAAAGCCTTTTTTATTATCTAATAACTGAATAGCTTTATCCGTTAATTCTGCAAGAGAAATATCAGCTGGAGTTTGATCAATAGCATAAGGCTCTGCTTTACCATCTGGTAAGCGTGGATTAATAACAATTACTTTGTCATCTCCTTTTTTCAAACTTTCAAATTCATTTTTATCGCGAATGATACGATATCCGGCATTACGTATAATATCAAAAGCATTACCCTGATAGTTTACACTATTATGTTTCTTATTGTTAGGGTCTTTAAAACCACCACCTCCAAAAAAGTTAAAATTGCTCTTAGCTAACTGAAGGGCAATATCATAGTATTGGCTACGTTTTTTTACGTGCGCGTAAAAACCAGCTGGAGTAGCATGATCAATTGAAACACTAGATATAATACCAACTTTCATCCCTTTATCTCTAGCTAACTCAGCAACACTTTTAATAACCTGCCCATCAGGTGTTATACCAATCATACCGATATTAGTTTTATGTCCACAAGCAATAGCTGTAGCCGCTGCTGCAGAACCAGTAATAAAACGATTAGCAGCGTAAGTAGTGGTTATACCCTGGGCTGGTAATTTATCCATCAGTAGTTTTTCACCAATAAACTGTTCGGCAGCCACACGCTGTGGAATGCCCATACCATCACCAATAAAAAGAAAAATGTATTTCGCTTTTCCGGCTTCTACTTGACCAACACTTACGAATAAAAGAAAAACAAATGACGCAACCAAAGTGGCTAAACAAGCTAAAAACTCTCTTCTGAAAACACCTTGCTTCATTTTAAGACCCCCAGAATTTATTTGGTGATACTCATAAATAGCTCCACTTTGTTACAAGAAGATGTTTAAAAAGTGACAAAACTGCAACAACACAAACTAGACTACTTTGCCTATCCCCAGCGCCAGCGCGAGACTGCTTCGCCCTACAGGCTTGCCGTGACAGAGTGACAGAGGGAGGGTATCATGGCGAGCCCGTTTTTTAATTTGTCATGGCGAGCCATCGCTCCCTTTCTTTGTCATTGCGAGGCTGCGTCAGCAGCCGAAGCAATCTCAGAGATTACTTCGTCGGCCCTGCGGGCCTCCTCGTAATGACGAAAAAAAAGTCATTGCGAGCCGCAGCGAGCGAAGCAATCTCTCCATGAGCAAGTACAGCCTTCAGCTATACACCTCGTCATGGCTTCCTATGTCAAGCAGAACTATACCTTTCTCAGTTACAGTAAAGGTAATAATGATCCTGTATGACATTGTGATAGAAACAGAATATTTGCCGAGAAACTTTCCTTTAAGTTTATGTAACCTAAGAGATGGATGGGAAGGGTTCAGTTCCAAGAGTCTAAGTATCTTTTTGTAGCGTTCTATTAATTCTGGATGGCGTTTCAAAAATTTCTTTTCTTGGCGGAGATAAGTATCTGTAAAAATGAGTTTGTACATTAAATTCCCAGCCGTTTAAAATGCTCTTCAGCTGATTCCACTACATATCTTCCCTCTTGATAGTCTTTTTCTGCTTGTCTGATAATACTTTCAAGTTCAGCTTCTTTTAAGCGTTCGTATTCTTCAATTGGCAATATTACAAACTTTTTCTGGCCCCTAACCGAAATAAAAACTTCTCTGGATTTTTTCATGAGCTTTTCAACAAATGATATTCCTTTAGTTTTTAATTCATTCGCCGTAATAATCATACTCCCTCCAGTACGAAAGATTATACTTTTAAAAATACGATTTTTAGGATAATTTTACAACTTTTTCTATCATAAGATCTTTGCAAAATGCTATCCCTAAGAGACTGCTTTGCTCGGAAATGAACTGCTTCGCTTGTCCAGAGCGCCAGCGAAGGGATCTCCCTACGGCCTCCTCGTAATGACAGACGGGGGTGTCATGGCGAGCCATCGCTCCCTTTCTTTATCATTGCGAGCGAGCCACACCCTTTATTTGTCATTGCGAGGGAGCCTCAGGCGAGCGAAGCAATCCCTGTCGAAAGGCGACACAGTCGCCGTGATGATCTATCTATATTTTCTAAATTTTGCTAAGGTCTCTAAATAGTGTAAAAAATTGGATTAATAGTAAATTAAAGGGGTGGAATGAAATTTACTTTTTACTTCTCTAACAAAGTTCTTTCAAAACGTCCTTATTTGCGTATAGATGGATTGAACGAGTGATTGAAGCTCCGATAAAAAAAAGAAGTTCAACCAGATGGTCGTATTAGACTTTAGGGCTATATCCAGGAAGCTGATAAGTATCTCCGTGTGATTTTGGAACCTGACGGGAAAACAATACACAATGCCTTTTTTGATAGGAGGTTTAAGCCATGAAAATTATCTATTATTCTGAAGATGATATCATATATATTGATCTTCAGGACAAACCTAGTATGGAATCCGAAGAAGTTTCTCCTGGTATAGTGATAGACTTTGATGAAAACGGAGTTCCCGTAGGGATAGAAATTTCAAATGCTAGCCAAAAAGTGCGTTTTAAAGACCTTGAGATAATAAACCTGCCTATTTCTGATTTTATATTTAAAAAAGCAGCTTAAAAATCTCTGACTAAGAGACTTGTGAAAACACATGAATGAGACTGCTTCGCTTGTCCCGAGCGCCAGCAAAGGGATCTCCTACGAGCCTCCTCGCAGTGACAGATGGGGGTGTCATTGCGAGCCACGCCTTTTATTTTGTCATTGCGAAGGGCGAAGCCCTGAAGCAATCCCTGTCGCGAGGCGACACAGTCGCCGTAGCGATCTCTCATCCCAAAGCAATCTCAGCCCGGTCAAGCCACTAAAAAAATTCCTCAAATAATTCTCAAAAAAGCCGAAAAGTGTTAATAATAAATCCGCGATTAGAAGGTAACTTCACCCAAAAGGTGGGTAAAATAAGGCAAGAAGGATTGACAATTGGCCGATTGCAGATGGTTATTAGTTTATGAGATTGCTTTGCTCGGCTCGGAAAGAGACTGCTTCGCTCCGCTCGCAGTGACAAGGGAACGTGTCATGGCGAGCCCTCTTTTTTGTCATTGCGAGGCTGAGTCAGCAGCCGAAGCAATCTCAGAGATTACTTCGTCGGCCCTACGGGCCTCCTCGTAATGACAAAAAAAGAAGTCATGGCGAGGCTAGTATTTTTTGTCATGGCGAGGGGCGCTTTTTATTTCGTCATGGCGAGCCACGCCTTTTATTTCGTCATTGCGAGCCACGAAGTGGCGAAGCAATTTCTGTCGCGAGGCGACTCAGTCGCCGTGGCGATCTCTCTCGCGAAGCAATCTAATCCACCCAAGAGGTGGAAAAATTAAGATAGAGGACAAATGGCAGAAGAGTCATTAGGCATAAAGGCCGGGCGAGCGGCCCTTTGGCAGGTGGCCGGAGGCGGCTGGCAAACCCTAGTTCGCTTAGGGGCAAGCATTTACCTTGCCCGGGCGCTCAAGCCTTCTGACTTCGGCCTTTTCGGCATGGCCCTTCTTTATCAAGAGCTCATAGTTATGGCCCTTTCTATGGGGTTTGGCACATGCACAAAGTAGATAACTCTTTATTAAAAATAAAAGAAATTTACTGGAGAATATATAATCAATATCTTTTAAATTATAAAAAGATAGAAGATAATCATTCTATTGATGGGACAATTTTAATTGTTGGTTCTGCGCGAAGTGGTACTACCTGGTTAGGTGATGTTTGCGCAAAAATTTTAAATGCTAGACCTATATTTGAACCATTTATTATGAATAAAAAATACGAGTTTTATTTTTCTTGTTCTTTGTTTAAGCGTTCTTGGAATAGAAAAAAACATGAAAATCTTTTAATGAATTATTCTCCGTATATTTCTTCTAGAAAATATATATCTAGTAAATTATATAAACAGATAGAAAATATTTTAAAAGGCAAAGTAAGATCACAATGGACGGATAGGGATGTAGATTTTAGAAAAAAATATAAAAAAAGAGTTATTAAAGAAGTTAGAGCTAATTTGATGATAAAATTTATAGCTAATGAATGGCAAAAAATTAAAATAATATGGATTATACGTAATCCTTATAATGTAATTAAATCTCAAATTTATTTATCAAAAAGATATAGCTGGTCATTTGATTTAGACGATAATCTCTTGAAACAGAAATTTCTAATTAAAGATTGGTTGTGTCCATTTTTAATCTTTATAAAGAAATCTAAGACCTTACCTGAACGATTGATGCATAGATGGTGTATTGAGAATTACGTTCCATTTTCTCAAAAAGTTTATGAGTTACCAAATGTTCTTCTTGTTTCTTATGAAAGATTAGTTTCCTCTGAGAAGGAATGGAGAAAACTTTTCTCTTTTTTAGGTATATCTATATCATATAACGAATTACAGAAATATCTTAACAAGCCTAGCCATACGAGTATAAGACGTTCAACTGAAGATATGAATCAGATTTTAAAAGAGGCTTGTTATTCTGAGTCGGTTTTAGATAAAATTCTTATCTTATATGGCTTAGACAATTTAATAACTAATAATAAATAAATGATTTCTCTTAAAAGCCTAGCTATAAAAGGAGCGGTTTGGAATATAAGTGGAGGAGTTCTTCAGACTATTATAAGATTGGCAGCCAGCATGGTCCTTGCTCGCGTTCTAAATCCTTTTGATTTTGGAATTATGGGTATTGGTATGATGATAATTTCTTTTTTAAATTTAATTAGTAATGCAGGTATTGGTGCCGGAATAGTTGCTAAACGTAATTATAATCAGACTGATTTATCTACTGCTTTTTGGTTTATGTTAATTTTCAGGGTATTCTTATTTTTTATTACTTACATTTTTGCCCCATTTTTAGCGGCTTTTTTTAATGAACCTCGTTTAACAGATGTCTTACGAGTTATGTCATTTGCCTTTTTGATTTCTGTTATATCTACTGTTCCCTATTCTCTTCTATCTAAAAATTTGCGCTTCTTTTCACTAAATATCATTCAGATTTTGTCTGTAGCATTAGAAAGCTTTATTGCTATTTTGTTGGCTGTAAAATTCCATTTTCATTATTGGTCATTGGTTATAGCTATGTTGATTTCTTGTTTGTTCTCTCAGATTGCTTTATTTATCATTACAGGGTGGCGTCCAACTTTTGAGTTTTCTCTTGATAGTTTTCATTATTATAAAAAAATATATCACTAATGGCATAGGTTCTTCTCTAATGATTTATTTTTTAGGACATGCGGATTATTTAGTAGTTAGCAGGTTTTTAGGCACTACCAATTTAGGATTTTATGAGTTTTCTTATCGTATCCCACATCTTGTCCGTTGGCGATTTTCGCAACCTTTGTCTTCTGTTCTTTTCCCTGTCTTAGTTAAATCAAAGGATTTATCCCGTTCACTATATGGTGTTTATACAGTTATTAAAATCAATGCCATTGTTTCCTCAATTATTCTCCTTTTTTTGGCAGTTTTTTCTAGAGAGATTATCTTGTTTTTGTGGGGAGAAAAATGGTTAAAAATAGTCACTCTTTTAATTATTGCCAGTATTGGTGCTCTTATTGAGTGTATAATTTCTGTTAGAAACTCTATTTTCTTAGCATTTGAAAGGCCTGATTTAAATTTTAAATCTAATTTTTTACACGCCTTTTTAACTATTATTTTACTGTTGTTTCTAACTCCAAAATTTGGCCTTCAAGGAGCTGCATTAGCTGTTCTTCTAGGACTTACTGTACCTGTTTTTTATTTTGTTTATAGTTTAAAAATTTTAAATGGCAAAATTTTTGATCTTTTACCCTTCTTTTTTTTACTTATTACCGGTATTCTAATCATTTCTTTTATATTGAAAATATTTATTTTCCCATTTCTACAAAATTTTAATTTTTATTTAGGATTTATTTTAGTCGGTTTTCTATATTTAATTCTTACTTTTTTCTTTGTTTTTAAAGTGTTTTCTAGTTTTATAAAGGAAGTTTTAGTCCTTTTAAAGGAGTCATTTAGATAATGGGTCCTCTTGTTTCTGTTATTATACCATGCTATAACTGTTCTATCTTTTTAGAAGAAGCTATCCAATCTGTATTAGATCAAACCTTGAAAAATTATGAAATTATTATTGTTAATGATGGATCTACTGACAATTCTCTTGATATTATAAATAAATATTCGACTAATAATTTCATAAAAATAGTTACCCAAAATAATAAAGGAGTGTCTGCTGCAAGAAATTTAGGCATTAAATTAGCAAGTGGTCATTACTACTACTTTTTAGATTCTGATGATATTTTACATCCAAAAGCTCTTGATAATTTAGTCAATATTGCTATGTCTGGGAACAATTTGGTAGCAGCTATGAATGTTGCTCGTTTTGCAGGCTCGATTGATAATATTTTTAAAATTGATAATATAGTAGCTGATTTTTGGCCAAAAATTATTTTTACTAATTTAGCACCTCCAAATGCCTTTCTATTTCCTTCTAGTTTAGTTAAAAAATTGGCAGGTTTTAATGAAGAAATTTTTTTTGCTGAAGATTGGGAATTTCTTCTTAGAATAGCTTTTGCTGGAGCAAAGTTAATTACTACTAATTTCATAGGTGTCTATTATCGTTCACACGAGTCATCTACGTGTAAAAATTATGATCAAAGAAAAAGGTTGTTCGGATATCTAAAAGTAAAAGAAACTTTATGTGCCGGATTCCTTCATAGAAAGGACTTACTTTCTAAATACGGACAGCAAGCGTTTTGGTCTACATGGGGGACTTTGTTACAAGCTAAATTTTATAATATTCCTTGGAAATACATAGAAAATTCAGCTAAATCTTTGAGAACTTTATCACGCTTTTTAATTTTAAATAGACGCGGTTCTTCTTTTATTTATCTTTATTTTCTATTAGGCCCTCATCTGCTTTTAAAAATTTATTCCAAGGGGTTTAAACATGCTTAAAACCATACTCATCGGCTGTGGAGCTATTTCTGAACAGCTTCATTTACCGGTTCTGGCCGGGCATCCTGAGATTGATTTGGTTGCTTTAGTTGACCCCAATTTAGAACGTGCACACTATTTTGCCAAAGGTTATAAAGTGCCGCGGGTTTATTCCGATATATCAGAAGCAGACCTCTCTGACATAGACGCAGCCGTTATCGCTACCCCACCATTTCATCATGCGCCCTGTGCTATAGAACTTCTACATAAAGGAATTCACCTATTAGTTGAAAAACCTCTGGCCTTATCAGTTGACGAAGCCAAAAAAGTAATCAGCCTGGCTCAAGAAAAAAACTTAAAAGTAGCTGTGCCTTTATATCGTCGTTTTTTCCCTAGCTTCAGGTTAATGGTCTCACTGATTAAAAATAAAGTTTTTGGAATACCGTTAAATTTTTCGGTAAAAGCTGGGGGGTTTTATAATTGGCCTGCGGCTTCTCTTGGCAATATGAAAAAAGAACTTGCAGGCGGTGGGGTTTTAATGGATCTAGGGCCTCATTTTTTGGATTTTTTGTTTCAAATTTTTGAAGAGCCGGTGGAGCTTTTAGAATATCAAGATGATGCTCTTGGTGGAATTGAAGCGGATTGTATCTTAAAACTTAGATTTAATTTTGAAGGGAAATCTGTTGAGGGAATAGGTGAATTTGCGAGAACCCGCAAGTTAAATGGTGGCATAAAGATTGAGTGTGAAAGGGCTATCCTGGAATTTAAACCTTCAGAACGCTATAGATTAATTATCTTTCCTAAAGAAACTGGCATAGAAGATTTTTGGGATAACTCTAAAAAGCCTTTTATATATCAAGGGCTATGGAAAAATGATTTAAACGAAGATGAGTCCTGGTACGCCACTTTCGCTCGTGTTTATGACGACTGGCTAGCTGCCATAAAAGAAGACAAAGAACCACTAGCTTCGGCACAAAGTTCTTTACCAGTTTTGGCCCTGATTGAAAAATGCTATCACAACAAAAAGACTCTCCCTAAAAGTTGGCTTACTCCATCTGAAAACAAATTTTTAAAAAGAAAAAAGCTTCCTAAAAAAACAAAAGTTCTGGTTACTGGAGCAACGGGTTTTATAGGCTGCCGGGCGGCAGAAATACTGCGGTTACGCGAAGGTTTTGAGGTGCGTGCTGTAGTGAGGAATCCCGGCAAAGCCGCTCGTCTGGCCAGGCTTGATGTTGAGATGGTTCAGTTTGATCTTGAACAGGATAAAGGTTTTGACGAGCTAGTGGAAGGTTGTGACGCGGTTATACATTGTGCTGTAGGCACAGCCTATGGGGACCCTAAAAAAATTTTTAACGTTACCGTGGAAGGCACACGCAAGCTTGCCAGGGCGGCTTTTAAAAAAGGTGTTAAGCATTTCATCCATGTAAGCTCTATGGCAGTTTATGGCTCCAAAATAAGTGGCTTAATAGACGAATCTTTCCCGCTTAAGCCTGACTCCGAAAGTGTTTACGGAAAAAGTAAGGCTAAAGCCGAACACGTAGTACAATATTATGCAAAAAAGGGCCTGCCTGCGGTAATTTTTAGGCCAGCCCGAGTTTTTGGGCCATTTGGTTTTACTTTTGTGACTAACCCTTTGCAGGCTATGACTGAAAGAAGGTTTGCCTGGAAGGGAGATCCAGATACACCTTGTGATATGATATATGTTGACAATGTGGTAGAGGCTTTCATTTGTGCTATACATGCAGAGCCTGAAGATATTGCAGGAGAAGTGTTTAACCTGGGAGAACAGGATTCTATGACCTGGAAAGAATTCTACAGAGCTTTTATTGAAGGTCTAAATATTCCTTTGGATATAGAAGAGGTACCGGTTTTTTCAAAAACGGAAACAAAAAAGGATAGCAAACTTAAAGAATATATAGGTAATTTCAAAGAACTTTTTACTTCTCCTGAATTTAAGGCTTTTATGCGAAAAACTATTTATACCGATCCTATTGGTATGCTTCCCAGAAAAATCTTGGAATTGCCAAAAGTAGAAGAAAAAGTCAAAAAGCTTTTTGGCGGCGGTAGTTTGCCCGTTTTCCAGCCTAAAAATTCAGTATCTAACTTAGTAGTTTTAGGGGGAGGGATGAACGCTGTCCTTGATATTAGCAAACTCAAATATAAACTTTCTTTTGAACTAGCTTGCTCAAAAGAAGAAGCAATAGTCAAGACAATAGATTGGGTAAAATTTAGCGGGATTGTTTAGCTATGAATTTTATTTTTATTGTCGGAGCACCGAGAAGTGGAACAACCTGGTTGCAGGCTCTTTTAGCGAGTCATCCTCAAGTGATTACTGGCCAGGAAACCCACTTTTTTAGTGCTCTTTCAAAATTTATTGAGTTTTACAAAAAACGGGATGATTGGAGAGTAGTAGGATTACCTGCTTATTGGCCCGAAGAAAAAGAATACGACCTATGGAGATTGTATTTTTTAGAATTTATTAAACCTGTTCTAAAAAATTCAGAAAAAAAAGATATTAAATATTTTCTAGAAAAAACGCCAGAACATGTTTTTCATATCCCACTTATTTCAAAAATATTTCCAGACTCTAAATTTATTCATCTTATAAGAGATGCCAGACACGTTGTAGCTTCTTTAAAAAGAGTATTTGAGCTTAACGGACGTTATATTTCGCCAACAGTTGCAGCTTTAGTTTGGAAAAACTGTGTATCTTCTGGTATATCTTTTGGAAGAACCCTTCCCCAAGATAGATATTTTGAATTGAAATATGAAAATTTAAGGATTAATACCATTTCTTTATTATCTGATATTTTTTCCTGGCTAAATTTAGAATATGACCATGAAATGCTTAGAGAAATTATAGAAAAATGTTCATTAAGCAAACTGAAAAAACAAAAGAAATTTGATACAATAAAAACAATATATAAAGAACCAGAAGGTTTTTTTGGAACGGGAAGCATTAATCAAAATTTTTCTTTAACTAAATTAGAAATTTCCAGAGTGTATGATATTTGTGGACCTTTAATGAAAGATTTAGGTTATATTGAAAAAGTACCTAAGATTTCTTTTTTATGTAAGTTACAATTTTCTTATAAAATCAGGAAACTGTTAGGTTTAAAAGAAATATAAAATGCCTTTGGTTTCAGTAATTATTCCAACTTATAATAGAGCTTTTTTATTGAGAGAAGCAATTTTTTCAGTAATTAATCAAACCTTCCAAGACTGGGAGCTTTTAATTATTGATGATAGAAGTACAGACAATACGAAAGAAATAGTTTCAGACCTTGCTCGAAAAGAACCTAGAATAAAATATTTAACTAATAAATTTAAAAAAGGTCCTGCCGGTGCTAGAAAGTATGGAATTCAAAATGCAAGAGGTGAATATATCGCATTCTTAGATAGTGATGACTTGTGGAAACCATGGCATTTAGAAAAAGCTATTTTTTTGTTAACCAAATATAAATATATTGATTGGTTTTATGCCGATGTCGAATTAGTCAAAAACAATAATGTTATTATTTCTTCTATAAAAAAGAAAAATTGGCATGGAAGAACTAAATTTTCCTATTTAGAACTAGAACCTAACTTTTTTCTTTTTAATGACCAGGAATTTTTATATAAAGCTATTAAATACGAAATTTATGCTGGTTTACAGACATCTGTAATTAAAAAGTCTACTTTTAACTTTGTAAACTTCAATGAAGACGTACGTATTGGTGAAGATAAACTATTAGTTTATGAAGCAATTTTGTCAGGTCTTAAATTTGCTTATTTGCTAAATATTCATGCTACTTACCGTGTTCATGAAAATCATCTATCAAATGTCTATTCGCAAGATTTATTCTCTCAAGAGAAAAAGATTCTAGAATATACTAAACATTATAAAATATTATTAGAAAGATTGCCTGCTTCACGAAAAAGAGAAAGAAGTTTAGTTATCAAAAAATTGTCTCAGATTTATTTTTGGGATATAGGATATAGTTTATTTTGGCAAAATTTAAACACTGATAAAGCTTTTTATTATTTTAAAAAAGCTCTGAAAATTTATCCTTTTAATTTGTTGTTATGGAAAACATACTTTTTTTGTTTAGTAAAAAAATTATTTCTATCTAAACATAATGAAAATTCTCCTGACTAGTCTGGCACCTTTTATCGGTGGAGCGGAAGTGGCCCTTGAACGCCTGGCCTTGGGCCTTCAAGCCAGTGGCCACAAAGTAACTTGCGCATTGGGTTCAAATAATGAAGTGGGGAGGCGCTTTAGCGAACAAGGCGTTAACTGGGTTCACTTTCCCATGCCTTTTACCGAAAAGCTAAATCTCCCTTACTACTGGTGGGCTGTATGGCGCTTTCGCCGTTATTTGAAGCGTGAAGGCTTTGATTTAGTGCATGCTAACGACCTACCGAGCTTTCAATTTTTAAGTGCAGCGGCAAAGCCTTTTAGAACACCACGAATATGCCATCATCGTTACATTTTTGGTAGTGACGCTATAAAGTGGCTTCTAAAATTTGGGGTTGAATATCATGTATTTGTTTCCAACGCTTTGCGAAAGGACCTAGAAAAGGCCTATCCGCCACTTGCTTCTCAACCGGGAGAAGTTGTTTATGACGGCCTGCCTTTGCCTGAACTCCCTAATGAAAACGAACGCCTTGAGCTGCGGCAGAAACTAAACTTACCCGGAGATAAAGTTATCGTGCTATTCGCCGGGCAGATTATCCCACGTAAAGGCGTGCAGGATTTAATAAGGGCCTGGAAACTTTTGCCTGATAAGGTTAAACAAAAGGCACACCTGGTTATAATTGGTGATGACCTGGCCGGGCAGGGGGCTTATCGCCAGGAAATGGAAGACCTGGCTAAAGAACTGAGGGTAAAAGCCGATTTTCGCGGCTTTCAAAAGAATGTAGATGAGTGGTTAGACGCCGTGGACATCGTAACCGTGCCAAGCCACATTGAGCCTCTCGGGAACGCCACCCTTGAGGCCATGGCTCACGCAAGACCGGTTATTGGCGGAGCGGTCGGAGGAATCCCCGAAATGATCGTAGATGGAGAAACAGGTCTCCTTGTGCCGCCGAAAAAGCCTGAAGCTCTGGCTGAGGCTTTGCGTTCGTTGATAGTAGACCCTCTGCTGGTTAAGGATATGGGGGAAGCCGCCAGGCGACGCTGTGAAGTGGTTTTTAGCCTTGACCGGCATGTTGAGAATATGTTGAGGGTTTATGAGACTGTTTTAGGGTTGTGAGGTATTTTTGTATGAGATTGCTTCGGGGCTTCGCCCATCGCAATGACAAAATAAAGGGCGTGGCTCGCTATGACACCCTCATCTGTCACTGCGAGCGGAGCGAAGCAGTCTCTGAGATAGAGATCGCCACGGCGACTGTGTCGCCTCGCGACAAGGATTGCTTCGCTACTTCGTGGCTCGCAAGATACTGTGTTTTTGTCAAGCACTTTGAGCTTCCATTTGCCATTTTTTGTAATTATAGAAAGCAAATATCAATAATTTTCTGGCACAGGCTATTATGGCCACTTTCTTCGGTTTTCCTCTCTTTATCAAACTTTCGTAATACTCTTTTAGTCCCCCTTCTTTACATCTTATGGCACTAAGCGCCCCCATAAAAAGCAAACTCCTTAACCTATTATCCCCTTTCTTGCTTATCCTGGTTACCAGCTTCCTCTTACCAGATTCCTTTACTTCCGGGTCCAATCCTGCTAGAGCTACTACCTCCCGCCGGTTTCTTATCCGCCTCTTCCGAAAAAAGATGTAACAATATGTCGCTATCATCTTCCCTATACCTTTAACTTTCTCTATTTCTTTAACCCCTTTGTTTATGTCGTCATCTTTATTTACTAATTCCTCCATCTCTTTCTTTATCTTCTGAAGCCTCTGCCTTGTTTCTTCTAAGTTTTTCTGTATGTGTTTTTTGCTTTCTTTACTATCTACTGGTACTCTATCTAAATACTCTAGAAAATTAGATAACTTGTTTTCTATGTTTTGATATAATTGATACTCACTTAACAATAAAGCTAATTTCTCTAAATTTTCGTTATATTCTATTTCTTTGATCTCTTCTTCGCTAACTATCTTGTGATATTCGTATAACAGTTTCGCATCAAGATTATCTGTTTTTGCTCTGTGACCTAATACTTCTCTTAAACGGGGGACTTTTCTGGGGTTAAGGGATACTACTTTTATCATATTCGTAGCACAGAACTCCTCCAGAAATGCCGAATATGGCCCTGTGGGCTCGTATATCACCACCCTTTTCTTCCTGTCTTCTTTCTTCTTAAAAAACTTCCTCTTAAATTTCTTTAAACCCCTTTCATTTTGAAACTCGTAAACCTTCTGGCCATCAAAAATAACCAATGTATCCTTGGCCACATCCACCCCAAGAAAAGATAAATTTTTCATAGGTCTTCAATTCTCCTTTCTTTGAGATAAAATAAAGATTGTTGGTAGGGAGGTCCTTCCAGGTTTAGCCTTGTATACGGACAGTTTCCGTAATTGGAAACGTCCCGGATACTGTTCAAACACAGGGAAGGACGGCTAATCTTGCGATCGAACAGTTTGCTAAAAAGCAAACGTTCCATGACTCAACAGCCTGTCCCTCCCTACCAACTTTTTTTACTTTAATGCTTTTGCCCTTTACTTAAAACCATACAATGACAAAAAAAGAGACGGGCTCGCTATGACACCCTCATCTGTCACTGCGAGCGGAGCGAAGCAGTCCTTGTCCCGAGCGGAGCGAAGGGATCTCTGGAGTGGGGCTAAGATATGCAAAAGCAATATTATGTTTATATTTTGACCAATAAAAACAATACAGTTCTTTATACGGGAATTACTAGTGACCTTAAACGTCGTATATTTCAGCATAAAAATGGAATAGGCAGTAAATTTACGAAAAAATATAAAGTTACTAAGCTGGTTTATTACGAGATCTTTGAAGATCCAGAAAATGCTATTTTAAGAGAAAAGAAAATCAAATCTGGCTCTAGAAAGAAAAAGATAGAATTGATAAATATATTCAATCCCGAGTGGAGGGATTTGTATGATGAATTGTAGGGATTGTTTTACTTTAGAGATTGCAAGGGTCTGAGATTGCTTCGCTCGCTGCGGCTCGCTCGCAATGACACAGAAGGGAACGAGGCATCGCAAATAACGGAAAGGGAGGCGCAGCCTCGCAATGACATCTCCACTTGTCACTGCGAGCGGAGCGAAGCAGTCTCTGAGATAGCTACTTGTCACTGCGAGGAGCCGTTCCCCTTCTGTCATTACGAGGAGGCCTGCAGGGCCGACGAAGTAATCTCTAGGGATTGCTTCGGGGCTTCGCCCCTCGCAATGACGAAATAAAGGGCGTGGCTCGCAATGACAGAGAAGGGAACGAGGCCCAGCAGCCGATAAATAAAATATGGGTAAAATTGCGTTATTTTTACTACTGGTAGTCAATGCCTTTTATTCCCTGGCCAATCCCTGGTTCGGAGTATGTGCCGGTTATATGTTCAACATCTTGGGGCCGCAATACATCTGGTGGTGGAATTTCCAGGGACTTAGAGCATTTTACATGATTGCCATTCCCACTATTTTGGGCTTTTTGTTTGGGGCTATCCGCGGAGCCCTAAATTTTGAAATTATTAAAAACAAACTGGTGATTTTCTCTGTACTTTATTTTTTCTTTGTTTTTCTTTCTTACTTTACCGGGCCTTATGTAGATGTGGTAAACCAGTGGCGGTTTTATGATCCCTACCAGGTGCTAATTACCATGCTAAAAGTCTTTACTTTTTATTTTATCGGGCTGGTATGTATCTCGGAACATAAAAAACTTAAGTACTTTGCCTTCATACTACCAATTGCGGCTTTATATCTGACTTACTGGGCCAATATGCAGTACCTTTCCGGGCGCTTTTTTATACGGCTCTCCGGCCCTAGAGATATAACCGGAGCAGGCATGTATTCTGACGAAAACAACTTTGCCATGCTCTTTGTAACGGCTATTCCCTTTTTCTTTTATTTGGGCTGGTATTTTAAACGCTGGTATTTACGCTGGGGGGCCTGGCTGGTGGTGCCCTTTGCCTGGCACGCTATCTTCCTCACCGCTTCGCGAGGAGGGCTGGTAGGGGCAGGGTTGGTTAGCCTTCTGGCTGCTTTTCGGAGCCCTAAGAAGATTATCGGCATAGCCCTTATTCCGGCCTTTATTATTGCTTATATATGGCAGGGAGGCTCTGTCATTAAACACAGGGCCCAAACCATTACCACTTATGAAGAGGAATCTTCGGCTCGCACCCGCCTGGAAGCATGGGATGCCGGGCTCAAAATGCTGCTTGACAACCCTTTGACTGGGGTAGGCTTAGCCTCTTTTACACAGGCCTTTCCCTTTTATTCAGATAAAACTCCTCGCATGGCTCACAATACCTTTGTCCAAATTGCGGCGGAATCAGGCATTTTTGCCATTTTATTTTATCTCTTATTTATGCTAAGCTGCCTTTGGGGCGTGTTTAAATACCGTAATTCATTTCCGCGAGATTCGCTGGAATATTATTTATGTGACGCGGTATTGGTCTCGCTTTGTGGCTTTTTAGGTTGTTCCATGTTTTTAACTTTGAACGGCTTTGAAATACAATTTTATCTAGCTATTTTGGCTAATACCCTTATTTATCTTGCTAAAAAGTCTGCTGATGAGAAAGAGAGCTGATTTTTTTTTCACTTATGATTTTTTCCCTAAAGTAGGTGGGGCTCACCTCTGGCTTTATAAGGTAGCCTGTTACTGGCCTCGCCCAGCCGTGATCGTTACTTCTGGGGTTTCTTCTGGGAGATTGCTTCGGGGCTTCGCCCCTCGCAATGACAAAATAAAGAGCGCCCCTCGCAATGACAATGATGGAGAGCAGCCCCGCAATGAAACATCCCACCCTGTCACTGCGAGCGAAGCGAAGCCGTCTCTGGGATTGCTTCGGCCGCTAACGCAGCCTCGCAATGACAAAAATGGGGGTGAGCCTCGCAATGACAATGAGGTGGACGGAGATCGCAATAACTCCTCCATTTGTCATTACGAGGAGGCACAAAGTGCCGACGAAGTAATCTTTCCAAAAGAGCACCCTCTGGAAATTATAAGGTTTCCTTTCTGCGTTTCCTCCTGGGGCATTGACAGAAATTTCTTTAAAAACACCTATCTTTTATGGCAATTCTTCAAAAAAATCGAAAAACCTATCACCATTCATGTGGTAAAAGCCATTCCCGAGGCGGCTAATTTGCTCTGGCTAAAATTTTTATGGAAAGACAAACTAAAAATTGTTACCTATGCCCATGGAGAAGAATTCCTGGTAGCCAAAACCAGCAAAGAGCTTGGCTGGTTAACCAGGCAGGCCTTGCGAATATCAGATTTGGTAATTGCTAATAGTTTTTCTACCAAAAGATTGGCCTCCGAATTCTGCGATGAAAACAAGATACATGTAGTCCATCTGGGTGTGGATTTTGAGCAATATCAAATCCCTGAAGAAGAATGCCAAAAATATCGGCAGAAGTGGGGTTTCCCTGAAAACACCGTAATTTTACTGACTGTGGCGCGCATGGAGCCGAGGAAAAACCAGGCCGCGGTTATTAAAACGGTAGCAGAATTAAGAAAAGAGGGCCTTCCTTTGGCTTATGTGATAGCCGGATCTGGCGAAGAAGAAAGAAAGCTTAAAAACATGGTTCAAGAATATAATCTTGAACCCTGGGTTAAATTTTTGGGTAAAATATCCGAAGAAGAAAAGATCAAGAGTTTTTGCGCGGCAGATATTTATGTTATGCCTTCCATTCAGGTGGGGCCAATGATTGAGGGTTTTGGCATTGTTTTTATGGAAGCCGCCGCCGCGGGGCTTCCTTCTATTGCCGGAAATATCGGCGGCCAGCCTGAGGCCGTACGCCACGAGGAAACTGGTTTTGTAATTGATGGGAATAACTTGAATGAACTAAAGGAAGCTATCAGGCGCCTGGCGCAGGATAAGAACCTGCGCCAAAAAATGGGAGAGGCGGCCCGCCTCTGGGCTAGAAAACATGATTGGTCTTTGGTTTCTAGGAGAGTTTATGAGGTAGTTAGCCATGTCTAGTATTGCTTTTATTGTTGGCCATTATAAATGTGGCACTACTTGGTTAATTAATATGCTTAGCTTACACCCTGATATCATCGGATTGGCAGAAACTAATCTTTTTAAATATGCATTTAATAAGTCACCAAAGGAAAGAACAAAAATTCTTTTCTATAAAACAGCTTGGGCAGAAGTGAGTACTCCTTTTATCAAAGTTTTTGCCAGAAAGATACTAAATCCTGTGAGAAAATACTGGAAACCCGTAGTTGGCCTTAAAAATATAGAACAACCACTAACTAAGTATTCTTTAAGTCTAAATGAACGTTACAAGTTAAAAAGAAAACTTCTTAAAATTGAAGACCCTGAGAAATATTGTCAGGAATTCTTTGGATATTTTATCAAGAAATTTAATCCCAAATGCTTAATAGAAAAAAGTGCTGACCATGTACGGTCTATACCACGTATAAAAAACACATATCCAAATAGCAAGCTAATAGTAGTTTATAGAGATGGAAGAGATTTTGTAGTTTCTCATAGGTATTATGCTAAAAACATGAATTTACCCTGGGACTTTGAAGAAAGCGTAAAGCTCTGGAAAGAAATGATTGAATATCAGCTACAATATGAAAAAGAATATGGATTATTTTCTATTTCTTACGAAGAAATGTTGAACAATAACAAAGCGATAGCTATAAAAATACTTAATTTTTTAGGGCTTAATTATACTAACGATATTTTAGAAAACATGATACATAAGTCTTCTTTTGAGTTTAGAACTGGAAGAAAAAGAGGAGAGGCAAATAAAAAAAGTTTTTATCGCAAAGGTGTTTCTGGTGACTGGAGAAATCACTTTTCAGAAAAAGAAAAAGAAATTTTTAAAAAAATAGCAGGAGATTTACTAATTAAATTGGGATATGAAAAAGGTTATGATTGGTAAAATCATTAGTGTCCTATTATAGAAAGGTAATAAAAGACTCGCATGACAAAAAGTGGGACGGGGCTTGTAATGACTTCTTTTTTTATCATTACGAGGAGGCCCACAGGGCCGACGAAGTAATCTCTAGGGATTGCTTCAGGGCTTCGCCCCTCGCAATGACGGGAAGGGGACGGGGCTCGTAATTACAAAGTAAAAAGGACTCGCATGACAGAAAGAGAAACATGGCTTGTATGATGATACTGAAGGGGACACGCAAAGAGACATCCCTGGCCAAACACAAAAGAGAAAAGAATGGTGGGCAAATCACCTATTAAAAAGCTAATTTTACTTATTTTTCTAGCGCTTTTACTGAGACTTTTGTTTTTACCGCTATTTATCCACCAGCCTCTTAATATCGTTGACGAGCAGCATTACAATAAGTTGGCCCTGGCTATCCTGGAACGTGGCGAGTACGGCTGGGCGCCGGGAAAGCCTACGGCCATTCGGCCGCCGCTTTATCCGGCTTTTCTGGCCGGGGTCTATAAAGTTTTTGGGCCGGAAAATTATAACGCCGTTCGGGTAATTCAGATTTTTCTTTCTATATTAAGTGGCCTTCTTGTTTATTCTCTGGCCAAAAAGATTTTTCACGAAGAAAAAGTGGCCCTTTTGGCTACAGGCTTGTTTCTTTTTTATCCTTCACTTGTGATTTTTAATTACCTGATTTTGACGGAAATTCTTTTTATTTTTCTTTTTCTATTGGCTTTGTGGCTTCTGGTGGCAGGAATTGAGCAATTATACAGGTTGGACGGGAGGGATTGCTTTGCTACGAGATTGCTTCGGGGCTTCGCCCCTCGCAATGACAATGATGGAGAGAAGCCTCGCAATGACACCCCCCACCCTGTCACTGCGAGCGAAGCGAAGCAGTCTCGTGATAGCAAGGCGTGGATATATTCGCTCTTAGCCGGAATTTTCTGGGGGTTAGCAAGCCTTACCCGTAGTGTGACCTACCCCCTTACACCTTTTATTGCCCTGTTTTTATTTCTTGTTTCACCTAACAAAAAACAGGGGCTTTTCGCGGGAATCCTTTTTATTTTCGCCACGGTGCTCACCCTTTCTCCCTGGATAGCCCGCAATTATCAGGTTTTTGGACATTTTATCGCCGTAGATACCATGGGCGGCCTCAATCTATACATGGGCAACTACGAACATACACCACTTCACCGGGCCTGGGCCGCGGTGGACAACCCGCCAGAGATTGCCTGGTATCGCGGCCACGAAAAAGAGTTAGGCGGCCTTAACGAGGCCGAAAAACAGCGCTGGGCCATTAAAAAAGCCCTGGAATTTATGAAAGAAAATCCGGGGTTGACTGCGCTTCGCACTCTAATAAAAACAGCCAATTTCTGGCAGCTTGAACGCACAATTATTGCTGGAATGCAAAGAGGTTACTTCCCTGGTTTGCGTAATAAATTGGTAGAGATCTGGATTTCGTTGAGTATCTTGGGGGCCTATGTCTTTGTGGTTATCTTTGGTTTTTGCGGACTTTTGTGGCGGGCTTTAGGGAAGAACGAGATTGCTTCGGTCCCCGTTGGGGACCTCGCAATGACAGAGGGAAGACGGCCCCTCGCAATGACAAGAGATATGTCATTGCGAGGAGGCTCGTTAGAGCCGACGAAGCAATCCCAGAGATATGTAGACTGGTTGATCGTTTTGCTCATCTTATATTTCACGGCTATTCATGCCATTGTTTTTGGGCATTCGCGGTATCACCTACCGTTAATTCCATTACTCTGTATGTATGCCTCTTATTTTGTCGTGCATTTTAAGGAATTCTGGCAAAACCAACGCAGGCGTTTCTGGTGGGTATTTGTTCCAGTGTGTTTGGTTTTTGGTCTGTTTTGGACCTATGATATTTTTATCGGGAGCAAAGATAAAATAGAGGCCTTTTTGCGTATAGTGTTTTGAGACTGCTTTAGAGCCCATTGCAAGCAGAGTGAAGAAGTATAGAGAACTCCTAATCAGACATCTTTTGCTGTAAAAGGCCCAGCAAAAATTTATGAAAAGTAAACAGGTTCTGCTATAATGTTTCGTATGAAAAGGCTTCCGGTAGGCATCCAGAGTTTTGAAAATATTCGCACGGAAAATTATTATTACGTTGACAAGACTCAGTTCGTAAAAAAACTTGTTGACGAAGGAAAATATTATTTTCTATCTCGTCCGCGGCGCTTCGGGAAAAGTCTCTTTCTTGATACCTTGCGCCAGGCCTTCCTGGCCAAAAAAGAACTCTTTAAGGGCCTTTACCTGGAAAACAATTGGGACTGGTCAATAAAATACCCGGTTATTTACATTTCCTTCGGTAGCGGAGTGCACCGAAACGTTCAAGAACTCCAGGAAACCGAAAATGTCATTCTCAAAAAACACGAAGAAAAATACCAAATTCAATCGGATTTTCCTTCCATTAAAGACAGATTTGCAGACATTATAGAAAAAATTTACCAAAAATACGGCCAAAAAGTAGTAGTTCTCATTGACGAATACGATAAACCCATCCTTGACAACATAAACAAAATAGAAATTGCTACCGAGATACGCGAGGAACTTAAAAACTTTTACTCTGTCCTGAAAGACGCTGACCCTTATCTAAAATTCGTCTTCATCACCGGTGTTACCAAGTTCAGCAAGGTCTCTCTCTTTTCCGGCCTGAATAACTTGAAAGACGTTACTCTTCACGGTGGTTATGCCACTATTTGTGGCTATACTCAGGCTGAATTTGAAAAAACTTTTGCTGATCGCCTTGAAGGCGTTGACCTAGACGAAGTTCGCCGTTGGTATAACGGCTACTCCTGGCTTGGGAAACCCGTTTACAATCCTTTTGATATCTTATTATTTCTTGACTTGAAAGAATTCAGGCCCTACTGGTTTGAGACGGGCACGCCAAGTTTTCTCATAAAGCTAATTCTTGAAAAGCGTCTTAGTGTGCCAACTTTTGAAAACCTTGAGCTAGGTGACGAGATTATTGAAAGCTTTGATGTGGATAGAATTTATCCTGAAAGTCTTCTTTTTCAGACAGGTTATCTCACCATAAAAGAAGTTAAAAAACGAAGGGCTATTTTGAAGTACCGCCTTGGCTGGCCAAACCTTGAGGTCAAAGTAAGCTTTAACAATTATCTTTTGAATACCTTTCTTGACCTTATTGAAAAGGAGAAAAATCTAGACCGTGTTTACGAGGCGCTTGAGAAAAACGACCTTGAAGGCCTGAAGGAAGCTTTTAAGGCCTTTTTCGCCTCCATACCCCATGATTGGTATAGGAAGACCGAACTTCACCATTACGAAGGTTTTTACGCCAGCGTGTTTTACGCCTACTTTGCGGCGTTAGGGGTTGAGGTGAAAGTAGAAGATGCGACCAGCCACGGCCGTTTAGACATGGCCGTGTTGTTTGACGGAATATGTTACCTTTTTGAATTCAAAGTAGTTGAGCTTGAACCTGAAAACCAAGCTCTTTCGCAATTAAAAGCCAAAAAGTACCACGAAAAATACCTTGGCAGATGCCAGAAAGTTTATCTCATAGGCGTTGAGTTCAGCAAGAAAGAGCGAAACATCGTCGGCTTTGAGTGGGAAGAGGTTTCTTCTTAGCCTGTCTTAAGATTACTTCATTGGCCCCTGTGAGCCTTTTTGTAATGACGGAGAGATAATCAAAGCTATTATTGAGTCTTGTAATAACGATTTGTCGTGCAAAAAATGTTCGATTTATAACTCACAACAATAACGAAGGGGGAGATATGACTCGCAATGACAGCCCTAAAATTGTTATCTGTTTTGTAGTCCCGGTAATATTGTTCTTTCTCATAACAACCAGCCTGGCCAAAGCCCAATCAAAGTTTGGCTTTCCGGAAACCACGAACAAAATAGCTATATTTGCTGACCAGCTTCCTTCTTACATGACAGAGGCTAGAGCACGTTTTGCCGCTACGCATTATGTAGGTAGCCAAAAACTTACTTTAGGCATTACTAAACGATTAAGAAAATACAATCCGAAGTTTGTCGTCCTCCATTATCATTTAGCCATCTGGCAACAACAACCAAAACACCAGTTCATTATTGACGGAAAACGATGGGGAAATGACTGGGATTTTGTGAACAAACACGAGGATTGGTTCTGGCACAACGAAAAAGGAAAAAGAGTCCGCTCTAAAATTGATGGCAAATACCTCATGAACATTATGAACCCCGAGTTTCGTAAATACTGGAAAAAGTCTATCGCTCGCCAGATAATAGCCGGGGAATACCAGGGAGTTTTTCTTGACTCTGCCTCACCGGCTCTACTGCCGTGGGAAACAGCCTGGGCGGATCCACGTTTGGCCAGAAAGGCTGCATGCTCCAGGCGATTTGAAGAATTAAACGGACTTACCTGGTGCGAAGCCTATGAAATTTTTATGGCTGATTTAACCGGGTTTATGGAGTTTTTGGGCTTTGCCACTTTGCCCAACATAGGTGCCCTTTTTACTACCTGGGATAAGACTGATTATTATACTACCGCCTCTGGTGCCTTCATGGAACATGCCTTTCAGACTAGAAACGCCAAAGACTGGAAGATGGCCATGGACCGCACCCTTAAACTTATTAATCGGGACAAAATTGTTATCTTCCAGTCATATCTTAAAAGAGATGCCGATTATAAAACGAGAATGTATTACTTAGGTTGTTATCTGCTTATAAAAGGCCGCTACAGTTATCTCAATTACTTCGCTAAAAGTATTTTCTCCTGGTATCCAGAATGGGATCTTAAGCTAGGTAAACCTATTGAGCCGGTTAAATCCATAAAAGATCTAGAAAGGGGAAAAAATTTATATTGCCGAAAGTATGAAAAAGGTGAAGTTTGTGTGAATATTTCCCGAAAAGATAAAGTAGTTAATTTTAAACAGCCGGTTTTTCGGGTAATACCTCAAGGGGGTGGGCCGGTCAGTAAAGACGGTAAGATTGACGGCATGTTAATGTTTGAAAAGGGCCAAAAATTCGTTTTAAAGCCGTGGGAAGGCCTGGTGGTTGTTTATGATGAACGAAAAACAAAAAAAATGGAACTGGGATCATTGTAATGACTCAGAAGTTCTTTTAGTGAGACGCATGCTCTATGATGACCCTCTGGAACTTTTAAAGCAATATAAAAAAAGCACATTAAAAAAAACTTTTTTAAAAAATATACATCTTTTTAAGCGAGAAAATTTCACTTTTTGGAAATTAATATTGGATGTATCTGATGAAGAAATTAAGCAAAGAACAAAAAATAGCTTTAGAACTTCTTGCGAAATCTGGCGTTTTTAAAAAGTTTTATTTAACAGGAGGTACTGCCCTTACACTAAAGTATGATCATCGTATATCCGAAGACTTAGATTTATTTACACTTCCTCAATTCGCTGAAGACAACTTCCCTGCAGAAGAAATTATCAACGAGTGGTCTAAGTGGGGTGAAGTAGAGACCATATCTAAAGGTACTATTCAGGGAAGAATTACTGAAGTTCTAGTAAGTTTTTTCTCATATCCCTATCCTTTAATAAAGGATTTAGAAAATTTAAAATTAAATAATATGTTAGTAAGTGTTTCTTCTGATGAAGACCTTATAGCTACCAAAGCTATTGCTATTATACAGCGCGGGCAAAAAAAAGACTTTTTTGATTTTTATTTTTTACTGGCAAAGCGTAAATGGAATTTGGCTGATGTGGTAGATTTTTGTCAGAAAAAATATATTTCTTTTAAGTCTGTGGAAAAAAATTTACTTAAAGCTTTAACCTATTTTAATGACGCTGAAGGACAACAAGTGTTAATTAACAAAAAACAAGTATTGACTGAAAAAGAATGGTTAAAAATAAAACAATATTTTGAAAACCTAGTTTTTATGTATAGTAAGAACTTTGCTAAATAACATGTAGAAAGTGAAAAGTGAGAGATGAGGGGTAAGGGGTGAGGGGTGAAAAGTTGCTTAGAGCCATCGGCCATCTACTATCGGCCACCGGCTATCCTGTCACTGCGAGGAGAACCTCACCGTCACTGCGAGCGAAGCGAAGCAGTCCCTGTCCCGAGCGGAGCGAAGGGATCTTTGAGATCGCCATGGCGACTGTGTCGCCTCGCGACAAGGATTGCTTCGGGGCTTCGCCCCTCGCAATGACAATGATGGAGAACAGCTTCGCAATGACAATGAATAACAATGATGGTGAGCAGCCTCTCAATGAAACCCTCACCGTCACTGCGAGGAGCCGCCCCTCTTCTGTCACTGCGAGGAGGCACGAAGTGCCGACGAAGCAGTCTCTGAGGTTGCTTCGGCTGCTACTGCAGCCTCGCAACAATGACATGGAGGGAGGAACAGGCCTCACACTAACAGAAAAAAATACCAGAAAGGGTGGAACATGAAAAATTTTGATTTTAAGGCCTACATCGCCATTGCCCGGCCGGACCACTGGTTCAAAAACGGTTTTATGGTCCTGGGTATCTTATTGGCCTTCTTCATAGAACCTCAACTGATAAAAACAAACTGGTATTTGAAGGTGTTGCTAGGCATAATAGTGGCCTGCCTGGTAGCCTCAAGCAATTACGTCATTAACGAAATACTTGACGCTCCCAAAGATGCTTTACACCCGACGAAAAAAAATCGTCCCATTCCTTCGGGACGTGTTTATTTACCTTTGGCCTATGCCGAATGGCTTATCCTGGCCGTTATCGGTTTATCTATTGCCTATAAAATAAATATGGCCTTTTTCTTATCAGCCCTCTGGCTTTGGGTAATGGGTTTCTTTTATAATGTGCCACCTTTTCGCACCAAAGACATTCCCTATCTGGATGTTCTTACCGAGGCTATTAATAATCCAATTCGTCTATTCTTGGGCTGGTTTGTCTTAATTACCAATAAAATTCCACCTCTTTCTTTGGTAGTTGCCTATTGGATGGCCGGAGCCTTTTTTATGGCGGCTAAAAGATTTGCTGAATACCGCATGATTGGTGACCCTGAAAGGGCAGCCAAATATCGTAAGTCGTTTGCTCACTATACTGAAGAAAGGCTGCTTATCAGCATATTTTACTATGCCATTTTTTGTGCCTTCTTTTTAGGAATTTTTATTGTGCGTTATCACTTAGAGTTATTGTTATGTGTGCCGTTATTAGCCGGGTTTTTTGCCTATTATTTAAAAATTGCTTTTCGCGACAACAGCCCCGTCCAACGTCCTGAACATCTTTATCGTGAAACAGGGCTTATGCTTTATCTGGGGGTTTGTTTTACCGCTTTTGTTTTTTTACTTTTTGTAAAGATTCCAGTACTTTATAAGTTGTTTAAAATTATACCTTACAACATCAATCCATTATGGGAGTTTTAATATGCCAGGTCTAGTGGGAGTATGTTCAGAGCGAGAAGATATTGCCAGTCAATCTATTTTAAATAAGCTAGTAGAAAGTCTTAAACATCGCCAGGATTACCAGATAGAATTAATTAAATATCCTCCATTTTGGGGCTCATTAATTTTGATAAAAGAATTAGCAAAACCTAAGAAAATAATTGAAGACAGAGATTTTATTATTTTTTTAGACGGTGAACTTTACAATAATCAAAGCCAATTTAATGATGCTCAATATATTTTAACTCTTTTTAAACAACATAAAAATTTTTCTTTTTTGTCTGATGTGGAAGGCATATTTTCTTTCTGTTTATATGATAAGGCTTCCCAGAAAGTATATCTTGCTGTTGACAAATTTGGTTTAAAGTCTCTTTATTACGCTAAATTAGACAAAGGCTTTGTTTTTGCTTCTGAGTTAAAGGCTATTTTACGTCATCCTCAAGTAAAAAAGGCCATTGATTGGAAGACTATTGGCGACTTACTTTTTTTTAGTTTTGCCACCGGTGATAAAACCCTCATTAAAGGAGCTAAGCTTTTACCCCAGGCCTCGGTGTTAGGCTATTCTTTAAAAGAAGATTCTTTAGAACTGTCATCTTATTGGGATACCCTTTCTGTTTTCACTCCAAAAGGAGAATATCAAGATATTGCCCTAAACGAAATCGCCGAAATTTTTAGGGAAGGGGTGCACAAGCGTGTTAAAAATAGAGAGTTACTAGGTATCTCGCTTTCGGGGGGGCTTGATTCCAGAAGTATTTTGGCCGCCCTTGGCGGAGAAGCTCAGGGCTTACCCTCATATACCCTCGGGCTTCCCAGCTGTGAAGATGAGAGGCTTTCGGCCCGTATGGCCCAAATTGCCGGCACCAGGCACGAGTTTTTGCCCATCACCGAAGACAGTTTGCGAGATTTTGTGTCTCTTGCCAAAACCTTGGTTTACTACAGTGATGGTTTTTATTTTCCTCACGAGTCAACAGAAAAGGTAGCCCTTGATTACTTTAAAAGGGCTCCTTTTAAAATACTTTTTCGTGGCCACGGCGGAGAGCTCGCCAAGGCTTCCCTGGCCTTTCCGGTTCAGGTAGATAAGCAAGTCTTAAACTCTGATAGCCCTCTGACTTTAACCGAGATCTTTCTCCGCAAGGCTAATCTGGTTTTACCAGACATTGCGCCGGAAAAATTTTTCCTGATAGAAGATTTGAAGCGCTTACCAGCAAGAATTAAGGAAGAATCTCTTAGTAAAATATCAAGTCTTCTGGAAAATTTATCACCTGGAGATGTATTTTTGCATTTTTACTTGTTTGAATATATGAGTCGCCAAGTTGTTTCGTCCTTGAATATCTTCAGAACTCAAATAGAAGTGCGATTACCATTTACAGATGAGGTGTTTCTAAAAAAATTGTTCTCTCTTCCAATTGAAAAGCGCTGGGAAGGAGAAATTCACATAGAAATAGTCAAAACATGTATGCCCGCCTTGGTAAAAGTGCCCAATTCTAATACCGGAGCACCGCTTGATGCCGGGAAGCTGCGCCTTTGGCTTACCGACAAATTTAATTCCTTGCTAAAGAAACTAAGCGTGCCGGGTTTCAGGCACTACACTGAATTTGACAAGTGGCAACGTAAATATTTCCGCGAGGCTTTAGAACAAATACTATTTGATAAAAAGACTTTAGACCGAGGCATATATGAACCTCGCGTTCTTAAAGAAGTTTTTGACGCTCACATTACCGGGAAGAAAAATTACGCCCGGTTTTTGGGCACAGCGGCCGGGCTTGAACTCTGGTTCCGGGAATTTTTAGATTAAATAAGTATGACTAAAAAGTTAACTTATATAACCCTACAGGAAAAAGCCGGTATCAAGCGTGTAAAGGAACCCGTTTCTTTTGGCCTTCCGTTACCAAAGGGGTTAGTTAAAAATCCAAAACAACTGGTAATTCTTGATTCTCAAGAAAGCCAGCTAACAAGCCAATGGGAGCCAACCCTCCTGTGGCCCGACGGGAGTCTAAAATGGGTTTTGGGAAATTTCTTAGCCGATCTTAAACCAGGTGAAAAGAAAAATTATGCCATCGCTCTCGTAGAAACCCATTCAAAGCTTAAAAGTTCATTTGTTATTCGGCAGACTGAAAACGAAATTAATATAAACAACGGCCAAACTTCTATTCTAATTTCCAAATTATCGTCTTTTCTGGAAAATATCTTTTTAAACAGCACGCCTCTTTTTGCTAAAACAAAATGGCAGGTTATAGGAAGTAAAGATAAGGAAACCTCTCTCAAAATAAAATCGTTAGCAATAGAAGAAAGCGGCCCGTTAAAAGTTGTTATCGGTATAAAGGGGCAAATATCCTCGCCAAAACGGGATTTGCACCTGCTATTTTACCAAAGGTTTACTTTTTGGGCTGGGCTTTCCCTGGTAAAAATTGAGTTTACCGTAAGAAACCCGCGCCGGGCCAAACACAAAGGCGGTTACTGGGACCTGGGAGACCCTGGTTCCATGTACATAAAAGACCTTTCTCTTGTTTTATGGCCTTCACAGCCGGCTGAAACAATACTTTTTTCCACGGAAACATCTAACCCTTTTCAAGAAACAGTTCCACCTTTTGAAATTTATCAAGACTCAAGTGGCGGAAAATTATGGCAAAGTCCGGTCCATGTGAACAAAGATGGTATTGTTTCTCTTACCTTTAAAGGATATCGCCTAAAAGCGGGCCATTCGGAAACTTACGGACTAAGGGCCAGCCCACTAGTCAAAATATTGACGAAAGACAAAACAGAAATTAGCTTGGCCGTACCTTATTTCTGGCAAAATTTCCCAAAAGCTATAAAAGTTGAAAAAGATTTAATCTGTATTTCCCTCTTCCCAAAAGAATTCAATGATTTGCACGAAGTCCAAGGGGGAGAGCAAAAAACTCACGAATTCTGGCTGGCTTTTGGCGATGAGAAATACCCGGCCCCAGAATTGGCCTGGACCTATTCTCCGATTACGCCGATACTAGACCCGAATTGGATCAGCCAGACAGAGGCGGTTTTATATTTCTCCGAAAACCAGGGAGACAAAAATTACAACAAAATAACTCAAGAAGCTGTTGAGGGGGAAAATTCATTTTTTATCAAACGCGAAAAAATAGACGAATACGGCTGGCGAAACTTTGGCGACGTCTATGCTGACCACGAAACGATTTTTCATAAAGGAAAGCGACCACTAGTTTCTCACTACAACAACCAGTATGACCTGATTTACAGCTTTTTAATACAATTTTTGCGCACTGGGGATATCCGCTGGTTCAATCTGGGCCATGAGCTCGCCAGGCACGTTTACGACATAGACGTCTATCACACAGAAGAAGATAAACAGGCGTATAATAATGGCCTTTTCTGGCATACTTTTCATTACGTAGATGCTTATCGTTCAACTCACCGCTGCTATTCGCGTGACGCCGGTATAACCGGAGGCGGCCCTTCCAACGAACATCTATACTCTTCAGGACTTCTTCTTTACTACTTGCTAACAGGAGACCCCAGGGCTAAAGAGGTAGTAATCAAATTTGGTGAGCACGTTATAGAGATGGACAAGCCTCTTAAATTCTTGCGCTGGCTTGATAATAGCCCAAGTGGGCTTGCCAGCCAGACCCGCGACCCCTGGTATCACGGCCCGGGACGCGGAGCCGGAAATTCCATCAATTGTCTTTTAGACGCTTACCAGCTAACGCGTGATAGGAAATTTTTGGCCAAAGCCGAAGAGCTTATTCGCCGCTGTATCCACCCCAGAGACGATATTGAAGCCCGTGAACTACGAAAACCTGAAAAACGCTGGTCATACACGGTGTTTCTGCAGGTTCTTGGCAAGTACTTGCTTTTAAAACACGAATGGAATGAACTTGACTATATGTTTGCTTATGGTCGGGAATCTCTATTACATTACGCCCGCTGGATGGCCAAAAATGAATACATTTACCTTGATAAGCCCGAACTTTTAGAATATCCCACTGAGACCTGGGCCGCCCAGGAAATACGCAAGGCCGAAGTGTTTAATCTGGCTGCTTATTTTTCCTCTGCTACCAATGAAAGAAAACTTTTTTTGGAAAAAGCTAAATTCTTTTACCAGGAAAGCCTTGAGCGCTTGCTATCTTTTTCTACCTGGAGTTTTACCAGGCCTTTAGCCATTATTTTGCAAAGTGGCTTTAGTTTCTACTGGTTTGAAAAACTAGCTCCTCCCAAATGGCCTGAAGAAAATTACGATTTTGGAGAACCAGAAAACTTTGTTCCTCAAAAGATACGCGTAAAGAAAAAACTACTCTGGTGGAAAAGATAATTTGGACTGCCTTTACGAAAAGCTTAATCTTTTTACTTGTTTTGTATTTGTCTTAACCGCATGCTCGGCAGAAATTGACTTTCAAGCTAAAGAAGTTCAAGAAGTTACTGTCTATTACAAGAATTATTTTGATAACGACAAAGGCGGCTTTCGTCCATCCAAAAAGCCAAGGTGCGGCTTACTGCCGATACAATTTCCGGAAAGGCCCTATAAATTATCTGTAAGAGACCTTTGTAAAATTCAGAAAACAGGGATTGCTTCGTCCCTGACAGGGCCTCGCAAGATACCCACCCTGTCACTGCGAAGAGGCCCGCAAGGCCGACGAAGCAGTCTCTGAGATTGCTTTGCCACGAGATTGCTTCGCCCCTGACAGGGCTCGCAATACCCTCTCCCTTTGTAAAAACTCTCGGATTTAAAATAACCACCCTGTAAAACAAAGCATTTCCAATGACATACGGGGAAAATAGTAATTTTTAAACTCCTACCCTCCCCCAGCCGATAAGTTTTAAAAGAGACCATCTTTAAGGGTGGAGATGAGCAAACTAATACACAACAAAAAAATACGATATGTGGGCCTAACCTTAGTGGAACTAGTTCTAGTTATTGCTATTCTGGCGATACTGGCCAGTGTGGCCATTCCAAAAATCAATACATGGATAAAACAGGCCAAAACAAAAAAGGCCGCTTATCAAGTATTAAGTGATATTCAGTATGTCCAATCCATGGCTTTGGCTAAAGGAGAAAGTAAAATAACTTTTAATACTAATAATTATATAGCAGAAGTACCAATTGGAACCACTTTATTTACGAAAATATTAGAAAATGGAATAACTATATCGGCAACTTTTTTTTCAACTTCTAACGAATTAATATTTCAAAGAAATAAACTTCCAACTTCAAACGGCACCATAGAAATTTCAGGATACGGAGTAACCTATAAAATATTAGTTAATCATATAACTGGAAGAATTCGCCTGGAGAAAATATCATGAAAGGATTTACACTAGTAGAATGCTTAGTGGCCATGGTCATACTAATAATAATAGTAGCGGGTCTGGGACCGCTGATGATTAATAACATAAGATCAGCCAAAATTAATGAAATTAGAGAAGAAACACTATATCAGTGCAACAAAGTATTGTCACATTTGATATCACTTAAATTTGACGACTCATGTTTAGCAATTGGAATCGACAAATCGTGTGCAGTTGATACGAGCTTATGCTGTGGAGATGAAGCTGGAAACAACAATATAAAATGGAAAGTAACAAATGGCCCAGTAGCTAACACAAAAGAAATAACTGTCACCGGAAATTTTTATTACTCAAATTATATGGGACAAGTAACATTAAAGTATATAAAAGGTGACTGGAATGAAAACTAAACATAACAAAAAAGGCTTAACATTAGTAGAATTGTTAGTGGCTATGATAGTGTCACTTTTAGTCATTATGGCAGGGACTATATTCTGGATTCAGCAAAACAAAATTACCGCCAAAGTGATAGATAAAACCTATGCCGAACAGGTCGTATTCCAGATAGCCGAGATAATAAGTTCAGACTTAAGAAAGGCAGGATACGGGAACCCCCCTGATCCAATTGAATATAGTAATGGCATACTAACTATAGAGTATGTTGATTATGAAGAACCAACATGTGAGAATGAGACATGGAATAGTACCATTTCCAGTTGTAACACAACTATAAAATACAAACTAGAAGATTATACCTTAAAAAGAGATTTGAATGGAAGTGGCTTTCAAGCTATGAATGACCCTCAAAAAATAAAAATTAATACCTTTGATATAACAACAAATAGCACCGAAAAAACCGTTGAATTCAAAATTGAGGCTGAAGCAGCATTGGGGAATTTTACCATAACAAATAAAGTTTATTGCCGTAATTGGAAATAGATAAGGAGGAATATCATGAATAAAAAAGCTTTTACCTTTGTAACGACACTTGGCATAATGCTAGTCTTAACAATAACTGGCACCTTAACAACCAATATGATTATTAATCGCACTAAGGGCAATAAAATCACCAAAGATGCCATTATAGCCCTACGCATCGCCGAAAGCGGTACGGAAATCGCTTTGACTAAAGTTAAAGAAGGTAAAGATGAAACTGAAATTGATGGGATTTATAATATTATAGGTGGAACTGCAAAGATAGATTATGATCCTTCAAATAAAACCATAACTTCTGAAGGAAGATATAACGAGGCAAAAAGAAAAGTCGTAGTGAATTTTGATAATAAAAAAGATTTTTATCCTTTTGCTATAAATGGGAAATTAACTATAAATAACTTCCAAGATACAGGATCTGGAAATTGGACAGATGCTGTAATTGCCGCTAAAAAGCTAGATATACCTGAAGAAGATTTTAAAAATGCCGGATTTGATTTAATAACTCCATCACAATTAGATCTTCCTAAAGCCGCAGATTTAAATATCGTTTATCCAGATCAAAGTGAATGTGACTATGGCAACTACAGCGACAATCAGACATTTACAAAAGACTTATCTGATCAGAATAGTGATGATAAGATTATAGTATGCGGCCAAAATATTACACTAGATGACACATTAATTAAATTCAACAATAATCTAACAATTGCAGCAACAGCAAATATCTACTTTACAAAAGGCACCACACTAAAAAGAGATAATACTGGACCAACTGTTTGGTTAAAACTAATATCAGGAGGGAAAATTTATTTTGAAGATAATACTAATATAGACTTTGCTGGTGCAGACGATGGATTTAATATCTTAATTTATTCTGAACAAGGAATAGAAGGTCTTGATAGCACTGGACAGTGGCTTTCAATTTCTGGTAATCAAAATAAAGAAAATGTATCAAATGTATTCATAATTACACCCGGTAATATAATTATTAATAGAGATTTGGTAGACGATACAGCTACCACTAAAAAGGATGTAAACTTTTTAATCTGGGCAGATAAAGGAGTAGGTAGTGAAAATGGAGGTTTTGACATCAGTGGTTCTTCTAATACTTTCAGAAATTTTTCTATTATTGTGGCAGATGGAGATGCTTATTTTGATAAATGGTCTTTTAGTGGAAGCGAAGAAAGAAGCGGCCTAACATATGAAGAAATTGTAAAATATTGCAATAATGTAGATGAAAATGGTAACTCTTTAGGAATTCCTGAATCTTTTAGGCAAATTTATTGTCAATTAAAAGAACAAATTGATAATGCTGGAGATATTAAAATTGTAAGCTGGAAAACTTACTAATAGAGACCTTTGCAAAATATTTATTTAAGAGACTGCTTCGCCCATATTGGCTCGCAGTGACAGATAGAAAATAGGCTCGCAGTGATAACCACAAAGAGTCATTGTATGGTTTTAATTTAACACTGTCATTGCGAGGCCTTAATTAACACTGTCATTGCGAGGTCTCGCTAGAGGCCGAAGCAATCCCAGGGACTGCTTCGCTTGTCCCGAGCACAGCGAAGGGATCTCCCCTACGGGCCTCCTCGCAGTGACAGAGGTGGTGTCATTGAGAGGCTGAGCCAGCAGCCGAAGCAATCCCTGTCGCGAAGCGCTAAGCGCTGTGGCGATCAATCTATATTTTCCTGAATTTTGCAAAGATCTCTAATAAGCGAATCGGGCCCTACAGAGACAGCACCTAAATCGCTACGGGGCCTTTCATAAAAGCTAAAGCGACCTTAGCAAAAGTCTCCTAAAAAACCTTTAATACATTTAAGAAGCACCCGCTAAATGGACTTTCTTGAAACACAGGTTCATGACGATGCGGGCGCCTTTTTGATGGGCTAGCTTCTGGGCTTCTTCATTAACAATGCCTTCCTGGAGCCAAATGTTTTTTATCCCTCTAGACAAGGCCTCCTCTACAATAGGAAGAACCAGGTCAGACCTTCGGAAAATAATGGCCGTGTCAACTTTTTCTCCCTCAGAGATAGCCGAAATGGAAGGATAACATTTTTGGCCGAGAATCTCTTTTTGGCCGGGATTTACCGGGATGACTTTGAATCCCTTTTCCAGAAGGTATTTCATTACCTGATGACTCGGGCGTTCTTCTTTAGGACTGGCCCCTACCAAAGCGATAGTTTTAGTTTCTGAAACAATTTGTAAAGCCTCTTCGGGAATATTTGAATAATCAGGTAGTTTGCAGTTTTCCATATTTTTCCACTATAGCTAAGCAAACATTTCCTGCAACTTTAAAAATTTGAGAGACTGCTTCGCCTGTCCCGAGCGCCAGCGAAGGGATCTCCCTTCGGCTCCTCGCAGTGACGATTTGGGGAGATGGCTCCTCCCAGTGACGGGTGGGGGTGTCATTGCGAGCCGCGCCCTTTATTTTGTCGTTGCGAGGCTGCGTTAGCAGCCGAAGCAATCCCTGAGACTACTGCGCTTAGCTCGCAGTGATACTATAGTTGATAGCCGATGGCAAATGGCAACCCATTAACAAACTTGCCCCTATACTTAGCTCAAATATTAAATTAAAATCTTTCCAATCATGAAAGCATTTTTTACATTACAAAACATCATTGCCAGGCAACGCAGTTATTACGGCGAAGTAATTTTGTCATTGCTTATAAACAAAGTGCCCAGACGGGGTCATTACAAAATGGCCCGCAGGACCGACAAAGTAGCCCAGCTGTGCTATTACGAAGAGGTCTGCAGAGCCGGCGAAGTAATCTATGAGACTGCTTCGTCGCGCATACGCGCTCCTTGCAGTGACGGTTGGGGAAGCCTCCTCGTAGTGACAGAATGGAGAAGGCTCCTCTCGGTGACAAGTAGGGGGCTATCATTGCGAGCCGCGCCCTTTATTTTGTCGTTGCGAGGCTGCGTTAGCAGCCGAAGCAATCCTTGTCGCGAGGCGACACAGTCGCCGTGGCGATCTCTCATCCAAGAGACTGCTTCGCTCCACTCGCAGTGACAGGTGAGAAAGGCCCCTCGCAGTGACAGAATGGAGAAGGCTCCGCTCGCAGTGACAGAAAGGGAAAGGCCCCTCGCAGTGACGATTTGGGGGAGATAGCTCCTCGCTGTGACGGAATGGGTGTTGGCTACTTGCCGTAACAGGGTAGAAAATAATCATTTGTGTTGTGCTCCCTATAATAACAATTTTAAAGGGGTGAAAAATGAAAAATCTATTCAAAAAACTTCAAATGCTCGTAGTTCTTTTTTTATTTGTGTTACTGGTTCCCGGCCTATGCCAGGCGAAATCCCTTTTAATTCCTTTTGTCTCACTTGAAGCCTCACTAAAACCTGAAAAAAATCTCATAGAGGGAAAGGCCGAAATTAAAACTCCCCCTGGCCAAGATGTGTCGCTTAATCTTTCGGGTTTAAAAGTTAAAAAATTTTATATAAACGGGAAACGTATCTCTCCGCCCCAAAAATATATAAATCTTTCTCCATCTAATTCGCCCCAGCACTTAAAAATTGAATTTTCAGCCAGATTTACGAATCTTCCCAATATTATTTCTGAAAGGGCTATTGTGCTTACCGGAAACTGGTTCCCGTCTGTAGAAGGCCTGGCCCACTACGATATAAAAATAACCTTACCCAAAAAGTTTGTAGCCATAGCTCCAAGTGACGAAATCAAAATAAAATCCGGCAGGAAAAATACTTATCATTTTGTTTTTAAACATCCTCAGGAAAGGCCACCCCTCGTGGCTGGCCCTTATTTTACCTACCAGGAAAAATATAAAAAGTTGACCCTTGCCGTTTATTTGTTTGAAAAAAACGCCAACCTGGCCCAGGCCTATCTTAACCAGATAAAAAAAACTATAAACGAATATGAATCCCTGATTGGCCCCTATCCTTACCGCCGCTTTGCCGTAGTAGAAAATATTTTTCAAACCGGCTACGCCTTCCCTACTTTTACCCTCATAGGCAGCCGCTTATTACCTTTGCCTTTTATCCGCGAGACATCGCTTCCCCACGAGATCCTTCATAACTGGTTTGGTTGCGGAGTTTATGTGGATTGGTCTAAAGGAAACTGGAGTGAAGGCCTGGTTACTTACCTGGCTGACCATCGCCTGGCGGAAAAGAAAGGAGAAGGTGCGTTATACAGACATCGCTTACTGGTTAATTATCAAAGCTATGTTACCCCTGAAAGAGATTTCCCCTTGAAAATGTTTATCGGCCGTAAAGACCGGGCCTCTCAGGCCATTGGGTACGGAAAGGGAGCGCTCTTTTTCCACATGCTTCGCCAAAAATTGGGAGACAAGGCCTTTTTTGATGGGCTAAAGCTTTTTTACCAGGAAAATCTCTTTAAATACGCCTCCTGGGAAGACATCAAAAAGGCCTTTGAAAAAGAAACCAATTCCAATCTGCATACTTTCTTCAGCGAATGGCTTGAGCGAACAGGCCTTCCCAAACTAAACCTTGTCAAAGAAAGGGTTATTCCCCTAAAAAATGACGAATATTTGGTGGCTTTGCGCGTAACCCAGGAAAAACCTTATTATCAGCTATCCGTGCCGGTGGAAGTGATTTCCGAAAAAGAAACAAAGTCCATACAAGCTAAAATTTCCGGCCCGCAAGCAAGGCTCGATGTAAAAATAAAAGGAAAACCCCTTAAGGCCGTGCTAGACCAAAATTATGATTTGGCCAGAATCCTGACTGAACCCGAATTTCCTCCGGTTTTGGCACGACTCTTCGGTAGAAAAGGCTTTATCGTTGTTCCTAGCCAAATAATTCTTGATCGCTACAAGCCGCTCGTCTCGTTTTTAGAAAAGCGAGGCTATATTTTAAGCCCTAACTTTATTTCTCCTGACGAAGTAACGGAAAACATTGTGTATCTGGATACTATTCCAGAGAAATATAAAAACCTTTTTCCCCAGGCCGAAGGCAATTTTTATTTGCTCACTGTAGAAAACCCGGAAAATCCGTCTCAGATTATTGCTCTTGCTCAAACCACGAGCACTCAGGAGATTCAACGAGTGCTTCACAAACTGGAACATCTTGGCCGCTATCAAGGAATTTGTTCTAATAACGGTGTTTTAACAACCAAAATAGAACCGACTTTTGAAAAAGGGATAAAAGTAAATTTAGACTTTGATGTAAAAGGATTGGCCTTGAAAGAACTCAATTCCATAGAAAGTATTGCCAGAGCTGTTTCTTTAAAAAAAGTCATCTTTTTAGGAGAACGGCACGATCGCTATGAACAGCACCTGGCTCAGCTGGAAATCATCAAATGGTTACACGAACACGGCCGTCCCATTGCCATAGGTTTGGAGATGTTCCAGCGCCCCTTCCAGCAAGCTCTTGACGACTACATTGCCGGACGCATAGGTGAAGATGAATTCTTGCGCCAGAGTGAATACTTCAAAAGATGGGGCTATAACTGGAAGCTATATAAGCCCATAATTGACTACGCCCGCGAAAATAAGATTCCGTTGGTAGCTTTAAACGCTCCCAAGGAAATAACGGATAAAGTAGCCAAAGAAGGCATAGGCGCCCTTTCTCCTGAAGAAAAGGCCCAGGTTCCCGAAATTGACCGCCAAAATCTAGCCTACCAAGAATTTTTGCGTTTTGTTTTTGAACATCATGAAAATAGCAGTGGTAAGATAAAAAATTTTGAGACGTTTTACGAAGCCCAGCTTGTGTGGGACGAAACCATGGCCCAGAGCATTGTCAATTATCTTGAGAAGCATCCCGATAAACAAATGGTTGTTCTGGTAGGAAGCGGCCATGTTGTTTACGGCTACGGAATTCCATCTCGTGTAGCCAGAAGAGGCATAAAAGATTACGCCATCATCCTTTTAGGGCCTGAAGAAGCCCTTAACCCAGCCATGGCCGATTACGTGCTCTTCCCTGAGCCCAAAGAGGCCCCTTTTGCGGCCAAACTTGGTGTCCTGATAGAAGAAAAGCCTAATGGCCTCCTCATCAAAAAAGTTTTTCCCGACACCCCAGCTAAAAAGGCAGGGCTAAAAGAAGGAGACGTTATCATAAAAGCTGATAAACAGGACATAAACGACCTAGCTGACCTAAAAGCCATACTGGCCGTAAAAAAACCTGATGACCATGTGCTCATAACAATTTTACGCAAAGGGAAAGCTATTAATATAAAAGTTGGGCCATTTAAGACTAAAAATAAAAGTGAAAAACTGGCAAAATAAAATGTTTAAAAAATTTTTCAGCCCTTGTCCTGAGCGAAGCGAAAGATCTAGATACCAAAGCAGTCCTTGTGGCGATGCACAAATGGCGTCGCGGCGATCTCAGCCTGTGAGATTACTTCGTCGGCCCTACGGGCCTCCTCGTAATGACCCGGCTGGGTCACTTCGTCGCGCATTCTCACTCCTCGTAATGACATTTTCTCATTGTCACTGCGAGCGTAGCGAAGCAGTCTTAGGGGGCACTTCGTCAGGACTTTCGAGCCCCTCGTGGTGTCCCTAATTGACAAGAAATCTAATATTCTGGTAGGCGCAGGTAACAAGGCTTGAAACAACTTGAAAACTTGGAAATTCACAAATAGGAGTAGAAGATGCAAAACTTCGTGGTAGATAACCTAAATCAGGAAGAAGTGGCTAAACTGGAAAAAGTCCTTCAAGAGAAAACAAAACCTTCGCCAATAGGCGGGCTCTACTGGATAGAAATACCTGAAAACATTTTAGCTCCTATCCAGATTAAACATAAAGAATGTGGGCCGCACTACTTTGCCGTAGAAATAGGAGAGGACTTTATTAGCTTTGAATTTTTAGTACGCAATTTCAAGAGTATGCGCTGCGAGTGTATTGCTCCAGCTACTCCAGCCCAGAAGCTTTTTCTCATTGAAAAAGCCAAAGAAATCTTTGCTTTAGCTGGGGTCCATTTTCACCGAGGATAAGCAAAGCGAGGGGCTTTGATTCCCCTCGCCTACTAAAAGTTTTGAATTAACCTACGGCTTCTTCTAATTTGCTACCAGGCTTAAACTTGACGACTTTGCGAGCAGGAATCTTAATCTGCTCACCTGTGCGGGGGTTACGGCCCATCCTTTCAGCCCTTTCTACTACGGTGAAAGTGCCAAAACCTACTAGGGTAACCTTGTCTCCATTTTTAAGGGCTTCGGTCACCGCTTCCATAAAAGCATTTAAAGCCTTTTCAGCTGTAACCTTGGGCAAATCCGCAATTTCAGCCATGCGATTGACCAATTCGGCCTTGTTCATAAACACCCTCCTTTACAATAATATCTTCTTGGTTTGGAAGACTAAGAATCTTTCTAGTTTCTTATGGTAAAAATACGCTCAGGTCAACCCAAAAATATCTTAAAAATTAATTCTTTCAAAAAAATTTTTAATATCTAATCTTTAGTAAACTTCTAGGGTTTTCGGGGGACAGGCAAAATTAAATTACAAAAGTCTAATCGGGTTTATTGACAAAGCCTTTATTTTTGCTTTTAAAAAGTCCTAAAACCTAATTAGGAGGGGCTATGAAAAAGAGTTTAGGTTTGTTTTTGGCTATTTTATTGTTATCTGTGGGCAATACTTGTACTTGGGGAGCAGGGTTTCAGCTTTTTAATGAAGGTTCTGCTCGGGTAATGGGTCTTGGAGCGGCGGTTACTGCCAGAAGCGACATGGTGGAATCTGCCTGGTACAACCCTTCAGCCGCAGCTTTCTTTTCTGGGCCAGAGATGCTGGCCGGAATGGCGCTGGTAAAACCTTCTTTTACTTATAAGGATAAATCTGGCGAAGAATACGAAATGGTAAAACACGTGCATCCTCTGCCATTTTTTTATGGAATTTTTCCGGTAAATAATAGAGTTTCTCTTTCTTTTTCTTTTAACCTTCCGTATGGGCTTGCAACTGATTGGCCTAATGATTGGCCAGGTAGATACGACGCTGATTATACCAGCCTTAAGACTTTTTTCTGGGTACCGAGTATTTCTTTTAAATTGAATGACAAGCTTTCAATAGCCGTTGGAGCCCAGCTAGTTTACGCCGATGCCGAAATGGAGAAAGCTCTCTTAACCACAACAGGAGACGTTAGATCAAAACTTGAAGGAGATGATTATGCCAGTGGCTGGCTGGCTGCCCTTACCTTTAAACCCTGGAAGCATACCACTTTTGGCCTTATTTATCGTTCCAAAATAGATCTGGATTTAGATGGAAAGGTAACCTATCAAAATGTACCTCCCAATCCTCAATTTTTATATAATAGCACGCTATTACCTGCTCAATTCATAAACGGTAAAGGAGAGGTACTTCTCACTTTACCGGCCACTTTTTCTTTTGGCGTGGCCACTACTATAGTTCCCCGCTGGATATTGAGTGCTGATCTCCTCTGGAGTGGCTGGTCTGCGTATGAAAAGCTAACTTACAAATTCGAATATTTACCATACCTTGGAATAGAGGGCACCAAAGTAGATGAAAAAAATTGGCATGATCGCTGGGCCATACGTTTAGGAGCTGAGTATGCCCTTAAGCCTCAATGGAAGCTACGCTTTGGCTACGTTTATGACCCTTCACCCATAGATGATTACACCCGCGGTCCCGAACTCCCCACTAGCGATCGCCATCTATTTAACATCGGTGTGGGATACCTGAAGGGCAACTTGGAATTAGACGCCGCCTATACTTATCTCATAATGGAAGAGACATCTACGCCACCGGCAGGCTCGCCTGGAAATGAATACGGAAATCTAGATGGTCAATATGATGGCGACACACACATATTCAGCGTAGATGTAAGATATAAATTCTAGCGAGAGGCCCCTTTACGGGGCTTCTCCACAGAAACATTTACAAAACCCTCACAAATATCACTTAATCTGCCGAAAAGGTATCCTAACCATCCGTGACAAAAAAGTTACAGGGGTTTATTTCGAGTAAAATTGCAGTAAAATAGAATCATTCCTCTTAGAAGCTTCTAAAGGAATTCAATTTGTTCTGTGACAAAAGTTAAAGCTATGAATAGAGACGAATTAAAAATTAAATTTGAAGATATTCCCCCTGAAGGGTTAGACATAGCCTTTGAAGACAAACGGGGTGACCTGATAAAAGACTGCTACCCCATTTTAAAGCCTATCCGGGCCAGTGTTCACCTTCAGCGCTGGGGAATTGATGTAAAAGTTACCGGGCAGGTAGAGACCGAAGTAGCCCTTCCGTGTGACCGCTGTCTCAAAGAATTTTCCTTCCCTATCAAGGGAAGAATCGACGTACTCCTTGAACCGCGGGCAGTACTTTCCCGCATGAAGGAAGAGTTGAGACTTACTAAAGATGACCTTGACGTCATCTTTTTTGATGGTCACACCATAGAGGTTGATGAAGTGGTCCGTGAAGAGATACTTTTAGCCATTCCCATGCGTAAGCTCTGTCATGAGAAATGTAAAGGTCTTTGCCCTATTTGTGGTAAAGATTTGAACGAAGGGGCTTGCCAATGTAAAAGAGACGTGCGAGAATCCCCCTTTGCAGTTCTAAAGAAGCTTATGGCCTCATCTGGCTAGTTTTTGGAAGAAAGGAGGTTCGGCAAAAATGGCAGTACCTAAGAGAAAATCTTCTCGTTCTCGTCGTGGTATGCGTCGGGCTCACAAAAGTCTTAAAGCGCCAGCGGTAAGCGTGTGCCCCAAGTGTAAGTCACCCAAACTTCCTCATCGTGTTTGCCCTTCATGTGGCACTTATCGGGGTAAAGTATTCTTGAGCATGGAGGAAGAGGAGCTTTAGAAGGTGGCTATTTGGGTAGCCTTAGACGCTATGGGGGGTGATTTTGCCCCCCAGGCCACGATAGAAGGAGCGCTCTGGGCAGTTAAAGAATTTTCCGAATTAGGGGTTTATCTGGTAGGTAAACCCGAGGTTTTAACCCCTCTTCTCAAAAAAAAATCCCATAAGCGTCTAAAAATAGTCCCTGCCAGCCAAATAGTTGGCATGGATGAGTCTCCTATAGAGGCCCTCCGCAACAAGCCCGATTCTTCTATTAGAAAGGCCTTTGAACTGGTAAAAGAGCAAGAGGCCAAAGCTGTAGTAAGCGCGGGGAATTCCGGAGCCGTACTGGTAACCGCCCTTTTTGTACTGGGACGATTAAAAGGCGTTTCAAGACCAGCCATTGCCACCGTGCTCCCTACCATAAAAGGCTACGCTGTACTCATTGATTCTGGGGCTAATGTGGATTGTAAACCACGTCATCTTTTGCAATTTGCTTACATGGGAAACGTCTTTGCCGAAAGGATCCTCGGTTACAAATCCCCTAGAATTGGTCTTCTCTCCATTGGTGAAGAAAGCGGCAAGGGCAACACTTTAGTTAAACAAACTCATGACCTCTTAAAAAAGAGCAGGCTTAACTACGCTGGCAATATTGAAGGGCGTGATTTTTTCCGCGGAGACGTAGAAGTCATTGTTTGTGACGGCTTTGTGGGAAACGTGTGCTTAAAACTCTCTGAAGGTCTAGCTGAAACTTTGATGACCATGATGGCCAAAGAAATCAAGAAACACAAATTAGCCGTCCTTGGTTTTACGCTGGCCAGACCTGCCCTTAAAAAATTCAAAAAATTTATTGACTGGCGTGAGAGAGGCGGCGCTCCACTTTTAGGTGTTAATGGAGAGGTGATAATTACCCACGGCCGTTCAGACGCCAAGGCCATTAAAAATGCCCTGCGCACGGCCCTTGGTTTTGTTAAACAAAATATTACCGATAAAATTAAAGAAGCCCTAGAGGCTGAATCTCAATCTAAAAATTTAGAGCAGGTTAGTGAAAAATGAAAACTGGTGCTATGTTCAAAGGGTTGGGGGTGGCTCTTCCGTCACGAGTTTTGACTAACCAGGACCTTGAAAAAATGGTTGACACCAGTGACGAATGGATTACCCAGCGCACAGGCATAAAAGAAAGACATATCGTAGGGCCTGGGGAGTCAAATAGCAAACTGGCCGTAGAAGCGGCTAAAAAGGCCCTGGCCAAGGCAGAGATTGCCCCTGAAGAACTGGATTTAATCATTGTGGCTACCTTGACGCCTGACTATCTCATGCCCTCAGTGGCCGTATTGGTACAGGACCAGCTTGGTGCTAAAAATGCCGGCGCCTTTGATGTAGCAGCCACTTGTTCTGGGTTCATCTACGGTGTTTCCATCGCTGACCAATTCATAAGAGTTGACCCTAGTAAAAAAATCCTGGTTATCGGTAGCGAAGTGCTCTCCCACAAAGTCAACTGGGAAGACCGCACCACCTGTGTACTTTTTGGTGATGGTGCAGGGGCCGCGGTTTTGACTGGGCCAGAAGATAACCGAGGGGTTTTGTCCACTCACCTCCACGCTGACGGAAGCCTCTGGCATCTTTTGACCATAAAAGGCTGTGGCTCTCTTTATCCCCCTTGCAGTGATGATTTACCACGAGAAGAATACTTCATCCGCATGCAAGGAAGAGAAGTTTTTAAACACGCGGTAAGGGCCATGGAAGAAGTAGCCCTTGAGGCCCTTCAAAAGAACAATTGTTCACCAGATGACTTGGCATTGGTAGTGCCTCATCAAGCCAATATCAGAATAATTGAAGCCCTGCGTGAGAGACTCGGACTTCCGCGGGAAAAGGTCTATGTAAATGTTCACAAGTACGGCAACACCTCAGCGGCAAGTATCCCCTTAGCCCTAGCTGAAGCCGAAGAAGAAGGCCGGCTTAAACCAGGAAACTTGGTTCTTTTGGTGGCCTTTGGTGGTGGCTTCACCTGGGCGAGCGCCCTTATCCGCTGGTAAGTATGCAAATTCGCCCACGAGCACAAAGAACTACCGCTAAAATGGAAAACATAGCGGTAGTTTTGGTAGAGACCTTATATCCTGAAAACATAGGCTCAGCCGCCAGGGCCTGTGCTAATTTTGGGGTAAAAGACCTCATAGTGGTAAAGCCTAAAAGTCTGGACCGGGAAAAGATGCAAGCCATGGCCACCAAAAGTGGCTTACCTGTTCTTGAAAACATAAAAATTTTTGAAAATCTGGAAGAAGCCCTGGCTCCCTTTAACTACGTTGTAGGTACTACCGCTCGCCTTGGCCGCCAGCGCAAGGTTTTTGAAACCATAAGAGAAGCAGCTCCTGACCTGGTTACTCTTTCTCAAAACAATAAAATCGCTATACTTTTCGGCAACGAACGCTGGGGTCTTACCAATGAAGACCTTTACCATTGCCACCGGGTGGTAACCATTCCTACTACTGAAGCGGCTTCTTTAAATGTAGCCCAAGCCGTGGTCATTATCCTTTATGAGCTTTTTAATCAGGAAGTAGAAGTTCCTTTTAAAAAGCCAAAGCTTGCTACCTCGGCTGAGCTTGAACCCATGTATCGCCTTTTGAAAGAAACCCTTGAGGCCATTGATTACGTGCCCCATGATAACGTTACCCTCTGGATGACTACTATAAGGCGGTTTCTTTCGCGTTTAGAATTAACTTCGCAGGAAGTGCGTATTATTCAGGGTTTTTGCCGCAACCTACTCTGGCATTTACGCGAAAAAGATAAAAAGACATCGTGAGAGCCAAAGTGAAGCTATACTACGCATAACCGTTAGAGACTGCTTCGCTACGCTCGCAGTGACGGGTGGGAGTGCTCCTCGCAGTGACAGAAGAGGGTGCTCCTCGCAGTGACAATGAGGGGTGTCATTGCGAGCCCCATCAGAGGCGAAGCAATCTCAGGGTCTGCTTCGTCGCTCATTCGCTCCTCGCAGTGACGGAATGGCTAAGGACTTATGGCTAAGGGCTAAGGATAAATGGCTGTTACCCAAAATTTTTTGACCATTGACACCTAGGGCCTCTCCTCTCACCACAGGTAGAATATTAGCTATGCAAAAATTTAGGGCTTTCTCAGTTCTATTTCGCGGCGGATGGTGTAACGCAAAAAGGGTTCTCTTTCCCTTTCGTTTTCAAAAAGAAATTCAATGCCGTAAAGTTTTTTAGGTCCGCGAGGCACTTCACGGGCAATCCTGGCCTTGGCCACCCGTAGCTCCTGGTCATAAGGCTTATTGGCCGAAAGGTTCAAATTTAAAACCAGATTTTCAATCAAATCACCTACAGCAAGGGTTTCCTTCTTAGGAAGAACAATGGCCGTGCCACAGGCACTTATATCAACCACGTCTCCGGTATATTCCTTCCCTTTGTATTCAAAAGTAGCTTTAGAACCGTCAGGGGTGCTTACCCGATAAAAGCGGCGCCTCTCCAGACGGAAGTATTCTTTAGGAACATCAGTGATGACCAGATTCTCTTCATAATCAGTACCCAATATCCTAACTTTGAAGGAATGATGAATCTTATCGCCGTCTTGATAGATAATCCTGGCTATTTTTAAGTCATCGCGCCAGGGGCGAGGCAAGTCAAAAAAGAGTCTATTTTTGTTAACTTTAACCAAAATAGTCGGCCCAGAACGGAAACCCGCCGTGGCAAACTGCACCCAGTAGGCGTTTTCTTTCAAATCTTTTAGCAAAATCTCTATAATTCTTTTGTCTGTAGTGCGTTCGTAGCCCTGGTCAAAATACTGCCAGCTCATGCCTTTGCCTCTGCCCAATTTTTCCCTATTGCCAGGTTTACTTTTAGAGGAACCTTCAATTCAACCACTCCTTCCATGATTTGTCGGACAATTGGCTGGATTTCTTCAATCTCTTTTTCAGGCACTTCAAAAAGAAGTTCGTCGTGCACCTGAAGAAGCATCCTTGTCCCAAAGCCTTTTTCTTTAAAAATCCGGTGAATTTTTATCATGGCGAGCTTGATAATATCAGCGGCTGTCCCCTGAATAGGAGTGTTTATAGCCGTGCGCTCGGCAAACTCGCGCGCCGTACGATTAGGGCTATTGATGTCAGGAAGAGGCCTTTTGCGTCCGAAAAGGGTCTCCACGTAGCCCTTTTCTCGGGCTTCAGCCACGATTTGTTCCATATAGCGTTTCACACCTGGGTAGCGTTCAAAATAGCGCTCAATAAAGGCCTTGGCCTCACGGCGGCCAATTTTGAGTTCTTTCGCCAGACCGTAAGGACTCATGCCGTAAACAATGCCAAAGTTTATAGTCTTGGCCATACGCCGCATCTCAGGAGTTACTTCTTCTGGCGGGATACCAAAAATTTCTGCAGCCGTGCGCCGGTGAATGTCTTCCCCCTGCCAGAAGGCCTTAATCAAGGTTTCATCTCCCGAGTAATGGGCTAAAACTCGCAGATCAATCTGAGAATAGTCAGCTGAGAGAAAAAGAAAGCCCTCCTCCGGCACAAAGGCCTGGCGAATCTTAAGCCCCTCTTCACCACGCACAGGAATATTTTGAAGATTAGGGTCACTGCTTGAAAGTCTTCCAGTGGCCGTAACCGTCTGGTTAAAGGAAGTATGAAGACGACCAGTTTCAGGATTAACCATCTTCGGGAGGGCATCAACATAAGTAGATTTGAGTTTAGCCAGAGTTCTATACTCAAGTATCAGACGCGGAAGTTCGTGGACCGCAGAAAGTTCCTCTAATACTTCGTTATCCGTTGAATAGGCCGTTTTTTTTGGGGTCTTTTTAACCGTAGGGAGTTTTAGCTTTTCAAATAAAATCTGGCCCAGTTGTTTGCTGGAATTGATATTAAATTTTTCACCAGCCAGGGTGTAAATTTTTTCTTCAAGCTCCTTTAACTTTTCAGCCATTTCTCGCGAAAGTCCTCTAAGATAGGCGGTGTCAATCTTAATACCTACCATTTCCATGTGGGCCAAAACTTCTATTAAAGGTCGATCAATTTCCGTAAAGACCTTCCAGAGGCTTTCCTCTTTGAGTTTGGGCCAGAAATATTGATAAAGCAGATAGGTAACGTGGGCGTCTTCACAGGCGTAAACTTTTGCCTTTTCAAGAGGGACCCTGGCAAAGCTCTCTCCTTTGGCCAGTTCTTTAGTCACTTCCTTGTAAGAAATCATGGTATGCCCCAGGACCTCTTCGGCCAGCTCATCAAGGCCGTGGGTACGACGTGTTGGATCAAGGAGATACGAAGCCAGCATGGTATCCCCTTCAAGGCCCTTTAAAGTTACGCCGTAGCGAGCAAGAATAATCAAGTCATACTTGATATTGTGGCCTATCTTTTTAACTGAGGGGTCTTCAATGAGGCTGGCCAGATGAGTAAAGGCCTCCCAGGGAAGCTGCTTTTGGGCCTCAAGGCCTTCATGTCTAAAAGGGAAATAATAGGCTTTGGGCGGGTTAAAACAAAGCGAGACCCCTACTATTTTCCCACGCATGGGGTCTTTCGTATCACTTTCAAGGTCAATAGCCACCACTTCGGCCCCTTTGGCCTTTTCTACAATTTCTTTTACTTTATCCGGGTCAAGAACCAGCTCGTACTGGTCATACGAAAGGGTTTTAGTAGCTGGAAGTTCCTTTAAGAGCTTTTTAAATTCAAGCTCAAGGAAGAGTTCCCTTAGTTTTAGGGCATTTAATGGCCGTTTGCGGTAAAAATCAGGCTCAAGGGGGATTGGGGCTTTGGCCTCAAGCTCAACCAGTTTTTTGGAAATAAGGGCGTCTCCGGCGTGTTTGATGAGGTTTTCACGCAAGCGCTTTTGTTTTATTTCTTCGGCATGGTTAAGGACTTCTTCAAGGGAACCGTATTCTTTTATGAGCCTTAGGGCCGTTTTTTCACCAATACCCGGAACCCCTGGCACGTTATCAATGCTATCGCCGGCAAGGGCCCTTACATCAAGGAGCTTTTTAGGTTCAATGCCAAAACGTTTCTTTATCCAGCTTTCGTCAATCAGTTCGTCTTTCATGGGGTCCCACATGACAACTTTCTCTGAAATAAGGGGGAACAAATCTTTATCTCCACCAACGATGACAATTGGTCTTTCCATACGAGTGGCAATAGCGGCGATGAGATCGTCAGCTTCAAAGCCTTCTATTTCAAGAATAGGGACTCCAAAGGCCCTGGTTACCTCTTTGATATAGGGAATCTGGACGGAAAGATCATCTGGCATGGGTGGGCGGTTGGCTTTGTATTCTTTGTACATCTCGTGGCGAAAAGTAGGCCCTTTGGCGTCAAAGCACACCACCACATACTCAGGGTTCATCTCACGCAAAAGCTTTAAAAGCATCTGGGTAAACCCAAAGACCGCCTTGGTTGGGAGCCCTTTGCGGTTTGATAGATGCCCTCTTATGGCATAGTAAGCCCGGTAAACAAAAGAACTCCCGTCAATAACGAAGATGGGGTCTTTATCATCTTTAAATGGTAATTTTTTAGGAAACAAACTTTTTTGAGCCATAAACTTCCTACCCATTTGCAAATTTGTTCTCTCTTGTTACTAATCTTTTTAGTGGGAATCGTAAACGAAAAACTCTGGAAAAATTTGCTAAAGGAAGCTGAACGCCTTTACGAGGCAAACGGCGGAAGCCATCGGTTTGACCACGTAATGCGCGTTTTACGCCTGGCTGAACACCTGGCCAAGGCAGAAGGAGCAGACCTTGACGTGGTTAAAGTAGCCGCGCTTTTTCACGATATAGGCCGGGCTGAAGAAAAGCGCACCAAAGGCCAAGTGTGCCACGCCGCTTACGGGGCTGAACAGGTAAAGAAAATACTTGCCCGTTACAAATTGCCGGCTGATTTCATTGAAAAGGTAGCTGAGGCCATAGCCACCCATCGTTTTCGGAGCAAAGTGCGGCCTAAAACCCTTGAAGCCAAAGTCCTTTTTGATGCGGATAAACTTGATGCCCTGGGGGCCGTAGGCATTGGCCGGGCCTTTCTCTTTGCCGGGGAAGTGGGAGCAAGGCTCCATAACCCCGAAGTTGATCTTTCTAAGACCGAATCTTATTCCCGAGAAGATACGGCCTGGCGGGAATTCAAACTCAAGCTTTCTAGAATTAAAGACCACTTGCTTACTGAAGAAGGCCGTCGTCTGGCCGAAGAACGCTACCGTTTTATGGAAAAATTTTTTGAGCGTCTTCATAAAGAAGTAGCCGGAGAGCTTTAAATGCGTGAAGAAATAGAAATCACTATATTCAATTCCTTGCTTTCAGCCATTGCTGAAGAGATGGGCATAGTGCTGCAAAAGTCGTCTTTCTCGGCCAATATCAAAGAGCGGCGGGACTTTTCCTGTGCCATTTTTGATGGAAAAGGCCGTCTTATCGCCCAGGCCGCTCATATACCCGTGCACCTTGGGGCCATGCCTCACACCCTAGCCGCGGTGCGGGAGACACTTACTTTGAATCCAGGAGATGTGGCTATTACCAACGACCCTTACGCTGGCGGCACCCATCTGCCAGACATCACCCTGATAAAACCGGTTTACCACGGAGAAGAAATAGCCTTCTATCTTACGGTCAGGGCCCATCACGCCGATGTAGGCGGAAAGGCCCCAGGCTCTATGCCGCTTGCCACTCACATTGAAGAAGAAGGTGTTCTCATTCGCCCGCAAAAACTCATCAAAACCGGAGAACTAAATGAAACTTTCTTTCGCGATTTCTTGAGGAAAGTGAGAAACCCGGCTGAACGTGAGGGCGATTTAAGGGCCCAGATCGCGGCCCTCCACCGCGGGGAGCTGCGTCTAAAAGAACTTATTTCCAGGTACGGCCTTTCTTTTCTTAAAGAACGGCTGGCCATGCTTCTCAATCACAGTGAGATTTACATGCGAACCCTAATTCAAGAAATTCCTGATGGTTCTTATTATTTTGAAGATTTTTTAGATGATGACGGACTCAATAAAGAACCCATTCCCATTAAAGTGCGGGTAAACATCAAAGGAGAGAAGGCCATTATTGATTTTAAAGGCAGCGCCCACCAGGTGGCCACGGGACTAAACGCTGTTTATGCGGTTACCTGTGCTGCAGTTTACTACGTATTTTTTGCCCTGGCGCGGGGAAATATTCCGCAAAACCAGGGGGCTTTTGAACCGTTAGAGGTTATTACCGAGCCAGAAACCGTGGTTGACGCCCGCTACCCTGCTCCAGTAGCTGCTGGAAACGTAGAAACTTCACAGCGAATCGTAGATACTATTTTAGGGGCCTTAGCCCAGGCCATACCTGAAGAAATACCCGCGGCTTCCTGTGGTAGCATGAACAACTTTGCCTTTGGTACTGAAGACTTTTCTTATTACGAGACCATAGGGGGAGGCATGGGCGCAAGGCCCGGGAAGCCAGGGCTTTCTGGCGTGCACACCCACATGACCAACACCTTAAATACCCCTATTGAAGCCCTTGAAAGGGAATTCCCCGTGCTGGTAGAAAGATATGGCCTGCGTGCTCGCTCCGGGGGGACAGGCAAATTTCGAGGCGGCGATGGCCTTATAAGGCGCTTTCGTTTTCTAAAGCCATTAACCGTGACTATTCTTTCGGAAAGGCGACGCCTGGCCCCTTATGGACTTTACGGAGGGAAGCCCGGCCGCCGTGGTCAGAACATCTTAGAAAAAGAAGGTCGCAAACGTAAGCTTCCTGGAAAAGTAACCCTTAAAGTTGCTCCTGGTGACGTAATAGAGATACGCACCCCTGGAGGAGGCGGTTGGGGATAGAAGCTGCTCTTTACGTGCACATCCCCTTTTGCCGTACCAAATGCCCTTATTGTGATTTTTATTCCCTGCCCTTCCCTGATCCAGAAAAAATTCCAGTCAAAGAATTTCTTCACGCCCTGAAAAAAGAAATTAGTCTTTGGCAGCCGCTGGTTGAAACTTACGAATTTGTAACCTTTTACGTGGGTGGCGGCACACCTTCGCTTATCCCGCCTGCTTTTTATCAAGAACTTTTTGCGTTTTTAAAGGCCAGTTTAAACTTCAGGCCAGAAGAAGCCACTATAGAAGTAAACCCCGAGGGCTTAACTTTTGAGGCCTTATCAGACTACCGAAAAATCTTTAACCGTATAAGCATTGGCGCCCAAAGTTTTACGGAAAAAGGATTAAAGGCCCTTGGCCGCAGGCATTCGGTTGACGATACCCAAAAAGCCATTTCCCTTGCCAGAAAAGCAGGCTTTAGTAATCTTTCTCTGGACATGATTTATGCCTGGCCGGGCGAAACTTTAAAAGAGCTAGAACACGAATTGGAACTTTTATTTTCGTTTGAACCGCAACACGTATCCTGTTATGAACTGACCCCTGAACCAGACACCCCGCTATGGCAGGCTATAAAGCGGAAAAAGATTACCCTTTTGCCTGAAGAACAAATAATCGAATTTTTCTGGCTTATTCACGACTTTTTAGAAGATAAAGGTTTTGAGCATTACGAAATATCCAACTACGCCAAACCCGGGTATCAGTGTAAGCACAACCTTTTTTACTGGCAGGCGCGCCCATATCTAGGCTTAGGCCCGGGAGGCGCTTCCTTTTTAGAAAACAAGCGCTTTAAAAATCAGGAAAATCTTGTTGGGTATCTTGAGGCCTTGAGGCAGGAACATTTCCCTCCTCGTGATGAAGAAACTTTAGACGCCGAGGCCAGGTTTCGCGAAGCAGTGATCCTCAGTTTAAGGTTACTTAAAGGCATAAGTTTGTCGGAATTTAAAAGGCGCTTCGATTTTGATGTGCTTGATTACTATGGAGAAATTATTGAAAAGTTGGTAAGAAATGGACTTTTAATTTTAGAAAAGGATAGACTGCGTCTTAGCCGAAAAGGACTTTTATTATCAAACTTAGTTTTCCGGGAGCTGGTATAGTGGTGCATTTAACTCTTTTCAAATTGGCTTTTTGGAACGATAATTAAGTAAAGAGACTTTGCAAAATCCAAAAAACAAAGAGTAGATCGCCATGGCGCCACCGGCGCCTGGCGAGAGGGATACCATCGCTAGCGCTCGGGACAGGGATTGCTTCGGCTGCCGAGGCAGCCTCGCATGACTTTCGCCCGTTGTCACTGCGAGCCCGTATGGGCGAAGCAGTCTCTAAGTAAACATATTAATCAAAAATACTTCTGGAGAAAATTATGGACATCAAAGAGGCTGTAAGAAGTGTTTTCAAAGAGTTTATGCTTCCTGAACTTGAGGGCATTAAACAGGAGCAAAGGGAAATAAGAACCGCCATTGAGCTGATCAGCAGACGCCTTGATGATGTAAATATCCACCTGGCCGACCAGAGCCGCCGTATTGACGAAGTACGCTCTGAACTTTCCGCCAGAATTGACGAGACCAACAAGCGTATTGATGAGACCAACAAGCGTATTGACGAAGTGCGGTCTGAGCTTACCACAAAAATTGACGAAGTTCGTACCGAGCTTACTGGAAGAATTGACGAAGTGCGATGTGAGCTTAGTGGTAAAATTGACGAAGTGAAGTCGGATCTTACTTCCCGTATAGACAGCACCAACCACCGCATTGACCAGCTTACTTTCCAAGTTGGCAAAGTGGCCCAGGAATTAGAACGCCTGAAGCGTGAAGAAAAGGTCATGGCTGACGTGTTAGACCGCCTGCGCTACTTGGAAAAACGCGTGATAGGCGAATAAATAGAGCAACAAAATTCCGTGATACGCATTACCGGCGCTAAAATTCACAACTTAAAAAGTGTCTCTCTTGAGCTTCCCAAAGGAGTCCTAATCTGTATCACCGGGCCTTCTGGTTCGGGTAAATCAAGCTTAGCTTTTGATACCATCTGTCAGGAGGCGAGAAGACGCTATCTGGCTGTCCTCAACTTAGGCCAAACAGAAAGAAGGGCCACAGAAAATCCTTATCTTGAAGCGGCGGGAGGTCTTCCACCAAGTGTGGGGCTTGAACAAAAAGTCCCTCAGGCCTCACCCCGTTCAACTGTTGGCACTTTAACCGGCATACTTGATTATCTTCGTGTCCTTTTTACCGAACTCGGAAGCATTGAGTGTAAAAGCTGTAAAAATCCTGTTATCTCCCAAACACTTACCGAAATACTTGACGAAATCCAAAATACTCTGCCCCTTAAAACCAAGTTTTATGTCCTGGCCCCTTTATGGCAAATTAACCCAGAGGGTTTGCGTTTTTTGCAGGCTGAAGGCTTTCAGCGACTCTTAATAGACGGGAAAGTAATTGACCTCACTGAAGAAAATCCCCCTCAAAAATTTTCAAGTTGTGCCATTTTGGTTGACCGCCTGATAATGAAAGAAGGGGTTGAAAGCCGACTGGAAGAGGCCGTGCGACTAGCCCTTTCCCTAACCCGCGGAGTGGTATGGATTAAACCCCTTGATAAGAACCAGTCAGAGCTTCGTTTTACCCGGGGTGAATGTTGTCCACATTGTGGAACTCCATTACCGGAAATAAGAGCTGAATTTTTTTCTTTCAATCATTCCTTGGGAGCTTGTCCTCATTGCCAGGGCACAGGAGAAACGGCTGAAGGCCTTTGCCCCGAGTGTAAAGGGAAACGATTAAAAGCAGAAGCCCTGAAAGTTTTTCTCGGCTCCTTCAATTTTGCTGATCTGGCTCAAAGCCCTCTCAAAGAGTTGATGGAAAAACTTTCTTCTCTTAAGTTTGAAGGCTTAAAAGCCCGCATATTTGAAGGACTTTTTAGTGAAATTAAAACCCGCACAAGTGCCCTCATTGACCTTGGACTTGATGATTTAAATCTTTTTCGTCCTTGTAACAAACTTTCTTTAGGGGAACTACAGCGCTTGCGGCTTGCGGCCTTCTTTGGAGAGAAGCTTTCAGGCTGTCTCTACATATTTGATGAGCCTGGGGTTGGTCTCTCACCTATGGAAAAAGAACGCCTTCTCTTTCTCTTGCAGGGCCTCATTGCCCAGGGCAACACCGTTATCATAGTTGAGCATGACCCCTTTTTTATCACTGCTTCGCAGGTAGTGGTGGAAATGGGGCCAGGGGCCGGGCGGCACGGTGGAAAGATTCTTTTTGTGGGAAGCCCTGAAGAGCTCATTTCCCGAGAAGATACCCCTACCGGGGCCTTTCTTTCCGGCAAAAGGCGACTTTTTCGCCGCCTAAGACAGACTAAAGAGACACTTAAAGTTGGCCGCTTTACCATACCCAAACAAGTCTTGCTTTGTTTAGTGGGCCCTTCGGGGACAGGCAAAACTTCGTTGCTTAAAGAACTGGCTGAATACGAGCAGGCCAAACTCATCACACCCGCCACGCCCAAAGGGCGCGAAAGTATAGTTATAAGCTACATTGAAGGGTTAAAAATTTTACGCGAACTTTTGGCCTCTACTAAAGAAGCCCGGGCACGCGGTTTTAAACCGGCGCACTTTAGCTTTTTTACCAAAGAAGGGCGCTGCCCGGTATGTAAGGGCCTTGGCCGCTATGAGATAAAAATTCCACATCTTTCTTCTTTATGGGCGGTATGTGAAGAATGCCTGGGAACTAAGTTTAGACGAGACGTATTAGAGGTAAAATTTCGTGGGCTAAACATCCATGAATTATTAAATCTCACCGTAGAAGAAGCCCTTTCTCTTTTGGCGAGAGTCCCTAAACTTTGCGAGAAACTCACCCTTTTAGCGGAAGTTGGCCTGGGTTATTTGACTCTCGGTCAAGAAATAAACTCTCTTTCTGGCGGAGAACGTCAGCGCCTGAGGCTCTCCCGGCTACTTCTCAAAGGAGAAAAAGCCCAGATATTGTTATTCGATGTACCAAGCATCGGCCTACATTTTGAAGATATAAACAAGCTGCTGGCCCTCTTTGAGCGGCTGCTTGACCAGGGCTATACCCTGGTGGTAGCGGATAACCACCCGGCTTTTGCCCTTCTCGCTGACGAGATCTGGGAAATAAAACAAGGAGAAATAGCCTTTTCAGGAACACCTGAGACCTGGCTCAAACAAAAAGGCCCATTTGCCAGGCTGTTTGAAAAATATTTGCCTTTGATTGAGAGAATCTAACCTTTAAAGACCTTTTTAAGAGACTGCTTCGCCCATACGAGCTCGCCGTAACTAAATGGCTAAGGGCTGATGGTAGATGGCTGGTGGTAAATAATTTTCACTTCTCACTTATACTTACGAGGGGCCCCGCAGGGCCGACGAAGTGGCCCAACCGGGTCATTACGAGGAGGCCCAAAGGACCGACGAAGTAATCTAAGAGACTGCTTCGCTTCGCTCGCAGTGACAGATAGAGGGTCATTACGAGCCACAAAGTGGCGAAGCAATCACTGTCCCGAGCGCTAGCGAAGGGATCTCTGTCACCAGGCGACAGCAGCCGAAGCAACTCTCTCGAGGCGAAAGTCTAACTGTAGCGATCAATCTATATTTTCTGAATTTTGTAAGTTAAAGGTCTAAATATAAACCCTCCTCATTTTTTATTTCAGTTCAATTCATTTGTTTCCGATTATTTATTCAAAAATAAGCCAAGGAGGGTAAAAAGATGAACGGACTCATCAACTCTACCCCAACTCCAGTCAGGGAAAACTTTTCTTTTGGAGAACCTATCAAAAATCAAACTCAGGTAAAGAATCAGGTAGAAGCTCAGGTTCAGGTAAAAAATCAGGTGCGGCCTCAGGAACAAATTCAGGAGCAGGTAAGAAGTCAAATCAAATCTCAGGTAGGTATTGAGTATCCCGAAAAAGTAAACTTTTACAACGCCGAGGGCAAACTACCGCAAGAAGACGTACCTGTCTTATCTCTTGGGCGCTTAAAAGGCCTTGTTCATCAAGTCTGGAAAGATCTGGCTAATGGAGATGTTCACGCTGTTTTAAAAAAATTTAACAGTTTCCTTGAAGGATTATGGAAGCCAGGAGGCCTAAAAATTACCTCAGCGGACGAATTTAGCCTTAACTTTGAGCTTGATTACCAGGGAGTAACTCGCTTCCGCGGACAGGTAGTCCAAGTTGATTTTCATCTAGAATTAAATATAGAACAAGTACCCTCTGAAACCTTAAGTGCAGATGACAATAGCTCCTTAGAGCCTACAGAAACTACACCTGTTTCAGAAATTGAAGCACCGGCTGAAGAGGCTACAGACAATAAAATAGATAGTGATGAACTTAGCGCCACCCAAACTACCCAAGCCCCGGAAGAAACAATAAGTCCAAAAAATAGCACTCAAACAGAAAAGCAGGGCTCACAACTTCGTCTTTTGAGCCCTCAGGTAGTGGATACGGGACGATTTCAAATAGTACGGCAAAATTCGTTTGGTCTGGAAATTTTTGACAAAACCAAACAATTCAGATTTCGAGTACAAAGTGAATATTCTTTTGAAGTAAAGAATCAATTCCATCGTGTAACAATTCATTTGCTTGACAATACTTTAATTAATTGGGAAGGGCCTGAAAATATACAGATTCAGAAAGGTAACCAGGCCGTAAAGCTATTCGCTGAAAACTAATAAAAAGGGAGGCCAATAAGTAAGGCCTCCCCAAACCCAATCAACTCTTAAAGACCTTTTTTATATCCTCAAGTACCAGATAGGCACAAGGAATAATAATAAGGGTGATAAAAGTGGCAAAAAGGACGCCAAAACCAAGGCTTATAGCCATAGGAATAAGCACCCTTGCCTGAAGGCTTTTTTCAAGTATCATCGGTGTAAGCCCGGCAAACGTGGTAATAGTGGTCAGTAAAATTGGCCTAAAGCGACGGCAAGCTCCTTCAACCACCGCTTCCATCATATTTTTAGCCTTATCTCTCAGCCGGTTTATGATGTCTGTAAGAATGAGCGAGTCATTTACCACCACGCCAGAAAGCCCCACAATACCAAAGAAACTTAATATATTCAGGTGATACCCCATGAGTTTGTGACCAAGAAAAGCACCAATAATACCAAAGGGCACGGCAAACATAATAATCAAGGGTTGAGTATAAGAACGTAAAGGAATGGCCAGCAGGCTATAAATTATTAGCTGGGCAAAAAGAAAAGCCCTCATCACATCTTTCATAGACTCCTGTTGACGTCGCCCTTCACCTTCAAAGGAATAAGTCAAGTCCGGATATTGCTCTTTCAGTTTTGGAAGAAATTGGGTGGCCAGATATCTTCTTATCTCTGAGGCACTGGCTATTTTTTCGTCAACTTCAGCCAGAACATGAATTACCCTTCGACCATCAAGTCTATCCAAAGAAACATAACTATGGCCCCATTTCAAATTCACTACCTCTAGCAGAGGGATCTCTCGCCCATCAGGGAGATGGAGTCTCATATTCTCTAAAGAAGCTATAGTTGTACGTTCCTCGGCTGGATAGCGTACCAAGACCTGAACTTCATCTTCTCCCCGCTGGACTCTTAGAGCTTCTGCTCCATAAAAAGCATGTCTCACTTGCCTGGCTACGCTTTCAAGGGTTATTCCTAAAGTTTCTGCCCCGGGTTTGAGAACAAGCTTTATTTCTTCTTTTCCTGGTAAAAAGCTATCTTCAACGTCATGCACCCCTGGTATCTTCTTTAATTCATTTTTAATTTCGGTGATTACCCTAAGTAAATCCTTTTCATCTTTTAAAGATACAGCCAAGTCTACGGCCTTACCTAAACCAAACAACTCACTTTGAAATAAGAGACCCTCAACTCCCGGCACCTCACCGACTTTTTTACGCCACTCTCGTATCAATTGAGCACTGCTAATTCCTGGCCTTTCTTCTTCTGGAACAAGCTGGAGGGTAACCTGAGCAAGATTAGAACCTATATCAGGTTTACCGGCCTTAGGACCGTGGCGGACCTGGTGCACACCTATCATTATCATGGAGTATTTGAGCAGATGCTTACCATATTTTTTCTCGTATTCTTTTACAACCTCAAGGCCCTTCTTTTCTATTTCTTTGGCTATAGCAAGGCTTACGTTGGCCGGAGTTCCAGCGGGCATGGTGATATAACAATTCATGTCATCCCCTTCCACTTTCGGGAAAAACGTAAATTTTATACGTCCTCCAAGCCATAAAGAAAAAACTACTATCAGTAGAGCCATAGCCGCGGCTAAAGTGAGATAACGCCAGCGCAAACAAAAAACGAGAGCTCTTTTATATGGTCCATATATAAAACGTTGTAAAGCACGAGCTACAAAGTTAATCCCTTCAGGGGAAATATTTCCTTTGGTAGCCGCTAGATGAGCTGGTAAAACAAAAAGGGACTCAACAAGAGAACCAAAAAGCACCGCTATTACCACTACTGGAATAACAAAGATAAACTTTCCCATAACACCTGAGGCAAACAGCAGGGGGGCAAAAGCAGCCATAGTAGTCAAAACCGAAAAAATAACTGGCCCGCTTACTTCAATGGTTCCTTTGATAGCGGCTTCAAGAGGAGGTAGCCCTTTTTGGCGTAAATGAAAGACGTTTTCTCCCACAACGATGGCATCGTCCACCACAATGCCAAGCACCAGAATAAAGGCAAATAAAGAAACCATATTAATAGAGACACCAAAGTGAGGAATAAGCCCTAGAGCAGTAGCAAAGGCAATAGGAATACCCAACATTATCCAGAAAGCCAGCTTAGGGTGAAGAAAGAGCCCTAAAACTACGAATACCAATATCATGCCCATGCTGAGATTCTTGACTAAAAGAAAAAGCCGGGCTTTTAATATCTGCGAAGAGTCTTCAAAGAGTTTAACGTGAATGCCATCAGGAAGCCTATCTTTAAGAGACTGGAAGTACTTGTTTACAGCTTTAGAAATAGTAAGAACATTTTGATTCCCCAAGCGAAATACTTGAACTACTACGGCGCGCTTGTCCTGAAAATAGGCCGAAATTTCATTTAGATCCCTAAAAGAATCCTTTATTTGGGCTATTTGACCAAGTGTTATTTCCGCTCCTTCTGGCCCGGTTACTATAGGAATATTTAAGAATTCTTCTCCGTAATAGCGCTTCCCTTCCGCTCTTAAAAGTATTTCTCGGCTTTTTTCGATAATACGCCCGGCGGGTAAATCTATGCTTTCCTGATTTATCTTCTGAGCTATTTCTGAGAGACTAAGGTTGTATTTACGTAAGTTTTTCTCGGGAACTTCTATGTGAATTTCTTCTGGCCGAACGGCAAAGTAAGATACTTCTGTTACTTCAGGCAAAGTAAGCAACTCTGTTTTAATCTGTTCCGCCCACTTTTTAAGTATCTTTTCCGAAACGTCTCCATAAACCGCTATACTTATTACCGGGAAAAGCCTTGAAACTCGCCTGACAATAGGCCTTTCTGCTTCTTTTGGTAAGGTGGTAAGGCCATCAATCTCCACTTTTATGTCATCATAGAGTTTATTTATGTCCCACCCTCGAGTGGCCTCAACGGTAATTTGCCCCCGACCTTCGGTGGCCTTAGAATAAACTCTTTCTATTCCGGAAAGCCCCATTATGCGCTCTTCTATAGGCCGAATAATGGCCCTTTCTATTTCTTCAGGGGAGGCTCCTCGGTATTCCACACTTATTTGAACAGCGTTGAGGGTAATATCTGGAAATATTTCTACCTTGATATTGAAAATGCTATAAAGCCCAGCCGCCAGCAGAAACACCATTAGTAAATTGGCGGCAACGTGATTTTCAGCAAACCAAGAAATTATATTTTTCATGGCTTTATGTGCACCTTCATTCCAGGGACTGGCTTTGAAAGTCTGGTAAGGATTAACTGATCACCCGGTTTAAGCCCTTCTCGTACTATAGCCCTGTCACGTTGGTCAAAAAGGACAACTTTTATATCTTTTTGAATTAAACGGCCGTTTTTTACGGTATAAACCAGCCATTTGCCTTCCTGAAAATAAAGAGCATTTCTAGGCAATATAAAGACGTTTTTTAAAGTACGACCAGTTAGTTCTACTTTTACAAAAAGTCCAGGGACTAGGGCCACTTTAGCCTTTAAAGGATTCTTTACCCTTACATAGATATCTATCAGGCGGGTCTTTTCATTGGCCTTGGCCGCAGACCTTACCACCCTGCCAGACCAGGTGGCATTTAAGGTTTCTAAGGAAACTTTGGCCTTTGAGCCCTTCTTTGCATTGAACCCTGGAACCTGTATCCATTTTATCTCTTCTAACGAAAGGGGCACGGCTATTTCTACGGCCCTTACTTCATAAGCTTTAGCAACAAGGCTGCCTTTCCCAAGGTATTGGCCAAGCTCTATTTTGCTCTCTGTTACCAGGCCATCAAAAGGAGCCCTGATAACGGTACGTTCAAGATCTAAGCGAGCCTTTTCATATTTGGCTTGAGCCGCCTTTATCCTCGCTTTAGCTGCAGCTATTTGCGGTTGTTTAACCACTAAAGGCGGGGGAGGTGTCTTTTCCTTAAGGACGTCTTCCCATTCCTGCCTGGCCGCTTCGGCCTGAGCTTTAATCTCTTCATAGGCCCTTTTCGCTTCTTCTAGTTCAGCTTTGGCCATGGCCAAGGCCGCCTTATAATCACTGGAATCAAGACGGACTAAAACTTCTCCCTTTTTGAATCGCCCTCCTGGGAGCAAATTAGGAGAAATATATATTACACGGCCACTTGTTTCAGAAACAATGCTTCCTGTTCTCAGTGCTTTAACCGTACCGAAACTTTCAATAGTTACGAGAAAATTTTGAGGTTTAATAGTTTCTACTTGGACCACAGGGATATGAGGCTTTACTTTTCGTCGCGGGACCTTGGGCTTGGTAGATATAAAGTGATGAGCAATGCCTAAACCTATGGCTAATACGAATAATACCAGAACTATCTGAATAACGGTTTTACGTCTGATAGCGGTAAGCAATGTTAAAAACCACCTCCTAAGGCCCTGAAAAGAGAAATTCTTGCCAATAACAGGTTTTTCTTTGTTGAAAGTGTCTTTCTCTTTCTCTCAAGACACAAGTGTTTAATTTTTAAATAATCTAAAATAGAAATTGTTCCAAGCTTTGCTTGTAAAGACTTTAACTTTTCTTCATTACAGGCGGCTTTTTCCTGTCTTTCAGATAGTTCAAGACGTTTACGCCAGTTATTTTCTAGCATGAGGGCGTTTTCTACTTCAAAGAAGGCTTGAAGAACTGTTTGCGCATAAACAGCTTGAGCCTCTTTAAAACGGGCTTGAGCTTCTTTTACCCTGGCCTTACGTGCTCCGGCGTCAAAAATAGGTTGGGTAAGAGATAAAGCCAACTCCCAAAACCTATTTTCGTTGTTAAGTAAAGAGACAAGGGCATTAGAAACTCGGCCTTCCTGGGCCGTAAGGGTTATTTTAGGAAATAGAGCTGCCTTTTCACTGGCTACCTGTTCACTTGCCGAAAGGAGACGCGCTCTTGCCGCCAGAACATCGGGCCTGCGCTCTAAAAGCTCTGAGGGCAAACCTGCCGGTGGAGGAGGGATTTCCAGGCGACAAACATTAGCGGAAATAGGCCAGGGTTTGGGATACTTTCCAAGAAGAAGAGATATTTTTTGTCTGGCAGTTATAATTTCTCCTTCAAGCCTCTCTTTCTCTTCTTCAAGACTAGCAAGCAGCCGTTCTTCCTGCTCAAGAATAAAAGGCTCTACTAGCCCTAATCGATAACGTTTACGCAGGGCTCCAAGATAGCGTCGTTGTATTTCCAGCTGTTCTTCTAGGATAGCTTTTTCACATGAAAAATAGGCCCCTGATACGTATTCACTTACTAGTTGGGCTATAAGGCTCTGAACCAGAGCTCTACGGTTTTCTTGGCTAGCCATAAGTTGATAATAAGATGCCTTCTTGGCGTGGCTAAGCCTCTGCCAAACATCTACTTCGTATGAAGCCATAAGGCTTCCGGAAAAACTACCCGTAACAGAAGGCTTAACCGGAAGGGAATAAACAGGCTGTCGCTCACGTTTAGCGGAAAAAGAAAAATCTAACCTCGGAAACCGAGCGGCCCTGGTTTCCTTTAAAAAAGCCTCAGCCGCTTTTATTTTGGCGGCGGCTTCCTGCAAACGAAAATTTGAAGAAAGAAGTTCCTGAACAAGGTTATTTAGTTCTTTGTCTCCTAAGCTTTCCCACCAATGATCGAGGCTTACTTGAGACTGCCTATCACTTGAAGCCAAAAGATATTTTTCAGGAGGTTTAATATTTTGAGTAAGGGCAGGACGATTAGCCGAACATCCCGTAATCAACAGAGAAAGACAGAACAAAAAATATACTATCCTGGCCATGAAGCTCATTATATTGCTTTTTTACTGGAAAAAAAGTTTCAATTTAATGAAAATCAATTTAATGAAGAGGGAGAGGTCATTCCTAATTGGGAGGGAGGGGGGAATATAAGACCTCTCCCCAAAAATTATAGCTAACAACCTTCCAAAACGGCCTTACGTCTCTTAGGCTTTATATGGCACTCTTTACATTTGGTAGGGACATTTTTACCTTCTTTTTTAAGGGTCTTGTGGCAACTCAAACAATTTTTATGAAAGAGCTTTTTATATTGCTTGCGGCTTAGATCGCCATGGCAACTTTTACACTGAAAAGGATTTTTACCTTCAGCCATCATGGCTTTAACTTTCTCTGTTGTTAAAGGAACGGATTGCATTTTGCCGTTTACTTCGACCTTTTTTTCGTGATGACAAGTTCCACAAGAGTAGCCTGCATCCATAAAATGCTTGGCGTGAGGGAATGAGGCCTTACCAATTTTAACTTGATACTCCTTTACCAAAGGTAAAACTATTTTTTTTTGAAACATTATTAGTATCTCTTTCAGCTAAAGCATTTATAGAACCGATTAAAATTAAGACCGCTAATATAAATAAAAGTTTTTTCATTTTAGCCTCCTTAATTGCTGCTTTGATTTTTAAAAGTGCAATATCGATGCCATTTTAGAATTTTTAGTTAAAATTTTTAGCTGAGATACTATAGGGCAAAATATAACCAATCTAGTCAACCTAATTCTGTATAGACAGCTATTCTCTTTGCAGCGCAGGTGGGGCCAGGCGAAAATTAATTGGGAATAACTATAAAATATCCGACAAAAACGTCGGCAGTGAAACTATTTTGTCGGCAAAATGGCAAAATTAAAAACACAGAAAAGAGAGTTGAAGTTGAGGTGTGGCGGAGGGGGTGGGATTCGAACCCACGGTGCCCCTTTTGGGGGCACACTCGCTTAGCAGGCGAGCACCTTCGGCCTCTCGGTCACCCCTCCGAGAGTTATTTATAAACTAACGAAATATTTCCTTTCCTGCAAGCGCTAATAAAGCTTTCCCGTAAAACAAAATATCACTATTTTGGCGGAGGGGGAGGGATTCGAACCCCCGGAGGGCACTAGGCCCTCAGCGGCTTTCAAGGCCGCCCCCTTCGGCCGCTCGGGCACCCCTCCTTGTCTTTACTAAAAATAACTATTAAACAAAATCTGAGAAAAAACAAGAAGGAGGACATCATGACTGCTGAAGAATTTTATGAAGAAGGTGCTTTTTTACTTTTTAAACAACAATTTGAAGAGGCTCTAGAATATTTAAACAAAGCCCTTGAACTGGAACCAAACTTTGTAAAGGCTCTGCACGCCAGGGCAGCCATTTTTTTAAAGTTTGACCGCTTAGACGAAGCGGAAAGAGATTTATTAAAGGCCTTAGAGGAAGAACCGGAAAATCCGAGACTTCATTATCGTTTAGGACAGGTATATTATCGGAAAAAAGAACTAGAAAAGGCCCTAGAAAGTTTTAATACCGCTATCAACCTGGAACCTTTATACGCCGCCGCTTTTATGGCGAGAAGTCAAGTTTACCGTGATATGGGAGAAGAGGAGTTAGCTGATTTGGATCTAGATAAGGCTGTATCTGTCCAAAGGGCTACAGCCCAAGCCAAAAAAATTGTTGATTTTTAAATATGCCCTTTAAAAAAGCGTCAATATTGTGGGAAGAACTCAAGCGCCCGATAGAGCTTTCTTTTATTTTTGCGCTAGCCCTTTGCGCCTACGTGTTTCTTCTCATGCTTTCAAAGATAGACGCTTTTTTAACACTTGAGTGCCTTTATGAAGACAGATGCCTAGAACTAAATCCTCTTATGAACTGGAGTTTCAAAATTTCTCCAGTCTTCTTTTTATTACTTAAAAGTTCTCTAGTAGGTTTTTTTGGTGGAATACTCTTTCTTTTATGTATTCGCCAAAAATCAAAAAAGGCCCTTTTAGGCCTCCTGTTGGTAACTTTGATTTATTTGGGTGTAGTTTTTTATCATATTTTGGCTACAATTTAACTATATAATTTAAAGCTATAAAATAAGGAGGCTAAAATGTTTAAAGTTATTTCATCTGCAGAGGAAATGCCGTCTCTTGATTCTTTAATACAGGAGATTAACGAAAAGGCTCAGGGGAAAATCGGTCTAGTATTTTCCTATACTGGTATTGTACGAGAGTATAGCCGTAATGGTACCAAGGTAAAAGGGGTTAGGATTAAAGTCGATAGAGATAAACTGGCAGAGATTATAGAAGAAGCTCAAAAGCTGCCGGGGATCTTCGAAGTAAGGGCTTTTGTCAGGGAAGGAGAATTAAAGGTAGGAGACTATGTTATGCGTTTAGTGGGAGCTGGAGATTTTCGAGATAATGTAATAAACTCCCTCACTAACGTACTAAACCAGATAAAAGAATCGGTTACATATAAAGAGGAAATACCCGCATAACATGGCCAAACAAAAGGAAAAGACCACTAAAAAAAATAAAATTATCCTGATTAATGCTGACCAGCCAGAAGAAGTCCGGGTAGCACTAGTTGAAAACGGACGCCTGGAGGCCTTTGATATAGAAACTGTCGTTCGCGAACATACTAAAGGCAACATTTACAAAGGCCGGGTGGTAAATATTGAACCTAGCCTTCAGGCTGTGTTCGTAGATATAGGCCTTTCGCGAAATGGATATCTGCCTTTCAAAGAAATTCATCCTGAGTATTATGGTTATGCCGAAGCGGTAGATTCTTCTGGTAAGTCCCGTTTGCCAGAACTTCTTGAAGTAGGGCAGGAGCTTTTAGTACAAATCGTTAAAGAGGAAACTCCCACTAAAGGGGCAAGCCTTACTACCTACCTCAGCTTACCAGGTCGTTACGTAGTTTTGATGCCAGGGAATCCCACCCAGGGAGTTTCCAAAAAGGTAGAAGATGAAAACAAGCGAAAAAGGCTAAAAGATATCCTTCTTGGTCTAAAACTGCAGGAAGGCGTGGGCGTTATAATGCGCACGGCCGCGGCTGATGCCGCCAAAAAAAATATCCTGGCAGACCTAAGATATCTTTTGCGCCTCTGGCAGGAAATCAAGAAACAGGCTGCCCAAAAAAAAGCCCCTGCCCTGCTTTACCGTGATCAAGACGTCATCGTTAGATTTTTACGTGAACACCTGGCCTCTGACGTGAAAGAAATTTTAGTTGACACCCCAGAAGCTTTAGAAAAAATAAAAGGGTTCTTGAGATTAGTGGCTCCGCGTCAGGTACGTCTAGCTAAATTATTTAAAGAAGAAAGACCTATTTTTTCCCTTTTCAATCTAGAAGAACAAATTGAAAATGTTTTCAAACCCGTAGTGCCCTTACCCTCTGGAGGAACACTTTATATTGAACCGACAGAGGCCCTGGTAGCTATAGATGTAAATTCCGGCAAATGCGTGCGCGAAAAAGATCTGGAAGAAACTTCTTTTAAAACTAATCTTGAAGCCGCTGAAGAAATTGCCCGTCAACTTCGTTTAAGAGACCTTGGGGGCTTGGTAGTCATTGATTTCATCACCATGAAGCAAACCAAGCATCGCTACCAGGTAGAAAAATGTCTAAAAGAAGCCCTCAAAAAAGACAAAGCCAAAATAACAGTAACTAAATTCAGTAAGCTAGGGCTAATAGAACTGGCTCGTCAGAAGCTTCAGGCTCCATTGCAATGGGGAAGTTATCGTCCCTGTCCCTGTTGCCGCGGAGCAGGCCAGATAAGAACCGTAGAAGTCTCGGCCACCGCTCTTTTAAGACGAATAAAAAGCAAACTGGCTACCAGGAATATATGCCAACTAAAAGTAAAAGTATCTCCTGAACTTGCTTCTTATCTTTTGAATCAAAAAAGAAAGGACTTAGCGGCTTTAGAAGACTATTACAACGCTACTGTTATCATTGAACCTGACATCTATTTAACTCCCGAAGAAACTATTTTCGAAGAAAAGAAAAAGAATTCCTCAGACATTAAAGCTCAACCAGACAAAATAGCGATAAAAGAAGAAAGTAAAAATTTAAAATGTCATCAGGGCCAAGAAGAGAAAAAGGCCCGTTCTAATAGAAGTCGCCAAAAGAAAAATGGAGAAAAAAGCGGTAGCCCTAAAATATGACTTTAACAAAGACCAGGCACCTAAAGTAGTAGCCAAAGGTGAGGGGTTACTTGCTGAACGAATACTTGCTCTAGCTAAAGAACATGGAATCCCTGTTAAAAAAGATGATAAGCTTATTGAAGCTTTAATGAAGCTAGAAGTACATCAAGAAATCCCGCCAGACCTTTACGAAGCCGTAGCCATAGTGCTAGCCTGGGCCTGGCGCCTTAATGAGCAGAGTTAGCCAAAAGATTATTTTTGATATTTTGAAACCTCTGGTAACCCTCAGCGATAAGAGAAAAAAGTTCGCGGTCTTTAATGCCAGCTACTTTGAGCAATTTCTGAGGTACCCGGTAGGAAAGCCCGTCTGAACCCATCCCTATGCCCAAAAGATTAGTAAGCATATTGGAAAGAGCCACAACAGCCGCAGTCTGATTCTGGACCATCCAGTCCTCATCGTGATGGGCACGTACCGCAAAAATAACTTCTTTTGGGAAACCCCAACGCCTTAAAAGCTCAGCACCTACCACAGCGTGGTCGGTTCCCAAGACCATTATCTCGGCCTCCATAAAGGTAAGGCCTTCGTCTTTAACTAAGTCTTTTATTACTTCAAGCTCACCACCAACGAATAAATCTAATACCAGTTTGCCAATATCGTGTAAAAGAGCTGCGGTGAATATGTAGTCAGGATGCTTGGCCTTGACTTTTTCGGCTATTAATTCGGCAAAAACCCCGCTTCCCAAAGAATGCAACCAGACCTCGTAGGGAGACAAATTATAGCCGTGCAAAGTGCGTTTTAAATATTGCCCGGCACAGGCGGCTACTAAGAAAAAACGAATTTGATTAATACCCAAGAGGGCAAAGGCCTGGGTTAAAGATTCTACTTTGCGCCTCAGGCCTATATAAGCTGAATTTACCAGTTTTAAAAAATTGGCCGTGATAGAAGCATCGTATCTAATAACTTTGGCCAGATCTTCAAAATTAATGTCTTCATCTTCAAGCATTTGAAGGGCCTTTAAAGCTGTATCAGGAAAATTGGGAACGGTATTGAGCTCTTCAAATATATGTTCAAGTATCTTTACCACTTTTCTTCCTCTTCTCCTGAAATTTTATAAATAATTTCGTCATTTTTGGGATCAATCTTTACACGACAGGGGAAAGGAAGCCCACAACGCTCAGCTTTAAGGGATAAATTTCGGTCTTTAAGTAATTTGCGAATCATAGAGGAGTTTACCCCTCCCAAGTCAAAAATAGTTGGCGCTTCAAGAAACCTGGCCCCTCCTGCAGCGAAAAATTCAAGCCTTTCCCGCAAAGCTCCTGCCTCTTCTAAAGCTTCTAAAAATTTATCTATACCTTCGCTGGCAAAAAATTCCGGAGTAGTCCCAGGGACTCTTCTGGGAAGAATCCTCTCTGCCGGTAAAACAAACACCCAAAGGCCATAAACCCTGGCCTCAGGGTCTCTGGCCACAAGGGCCACACAAGATCCCAGAGATTCCGTTTCAATAATCTCACCTTTTGCGTTAGTTATTTGAAATTGCCCTTTTTCTATAATCACCTTTATCCCTCTATTAAGGGTTGCTTATGTTTATATCGGAAGCCCAGAAAAAAACATAAATCTTTTCAAAGAAAAATTTTTATCAACCCTTACATTGCGAAATACTTTTAAACAGACCGATCCCCTAAGACCATTTGGCGTTAGGCAGTCTCGCCATTTTAGATACTCATTAATCTTGAAGAGCGGGAGAAAATGCTTAATATCGCTTTTGAAGTCATCTTTGATAAAGCTTTAAAACAGAGGAGAAACGGTATGGCAGAAGTGGCAGCTGATATTCAAAAAGAAATTCGGCCTCTCACCGTGCCTTTACATGGTCGCCCTTTTCGGGCTTTTCCTCTGCATCCTGATCTTTTAGGCATTCTTGAAGAGAAAGGCTTTACAAAAACCACCATTATCCAAGATCTTTTCTTACCTCAAGCCCTTAGAGGGCATGATGTCATTGTTAAAGCCAGACGTGGAAGTGGTAAAGCCTTAGCTTATATTGTCACCATTTTAGATAGATTTTTGCGCAAGCCACCCCAAAAGAACGAAGCCATTGTCCTGGTGACTAATCCTGAAAGGGCTATTGAGCTTTTGTCTCTTACTAGGGAGCTAGCTAAGCCTTTTTCTTTCAGTCTTACAGCCTTTGCCGCTAAAGAAAAAATCCCAGAGGAACAACTAAAAGCTGTTGAACGCGGGCCAAATTTGATATTCACCACTCCTTACTGGCTTAGCCGTCTTCTCAAATGGAAAATTATTCACCCTCAGAATCTAAAAATTTTGGTTCTTGACGAATTTGACCAAATGGCCCTTGAAAACCGTACTCTTCTAGAATCTGTTCTTTCTAATCTTCCTCTACCTGGTGAACGTCAAGGGCTTGCTTTTATGGAAAATATTCGTTATGAGGCCCTGGAACTCGCCTATAAATTTCTTAAAGAACCTGATGAAATATATATAGAAATTGGACGAGTGGACTTTTCCAATCTTAATCTTTCTCTTTTCCACGTATCTTCTGAAGAAAAATTTATGCTTCTTTTAGGTGTTCTTGATAAACATCATTGGCCTAAGACCATTATTTTTGTGAACAACAAGTTAGAAGCACAAAAACTCTGTGATGAACTCAAAAAACTAGGGGCCAAAGCTGTTTTCCTTAAACCTGACCTGGGGCCAGAATATCGTTTGCGATTTCTTAAACAGTTTGCCGGAAAAGAGGCCGACATCTTGATAGCCACTGATGCTGGTTGCCGGTTTATCCAACAAGATGGGGTCCCTCTTCTAATAAACTTTGATCTTCCTGAAACGGCCGAAGAATTTCGCCAGCGTGCCTTAAAAGTTAAAGAAGGTGGGACTATTATTTCCTTTTGTGATGAAGAAGGGGCCTTTTTTCTGGAATTTATTGAAAAAGAACTGGGTTTTAAAATTCCTGTTTCCTGGCCAGAGCCTGAAGAAGAATGGTTCCTTTCTCCTGTAATCGCCAGAGAAAAGATTGCCAAGAAGTATAAACCTTTGTCCAAAAAGCCGACTTCCCAAAAACTTAAACGGCCACGGCGTCCTTTAAGGCCTAAAAAAACTGGCCGTTAAGACAAGCTTATGCTAAATAGGAAGCATGCGTTTAGGGAGGGTTTTATATCAGAGAAAAGTTTTATCCGTACTCTTTTCTGAAGATAAAGTCTATCCTCTGGTAGGTTCTATTTTCGATGAACCAAAAGTTAACGGTAAGGGAATATCCCTTTTAGAGGTTAAAATTCTTCCTCCAGTCACGCCAAGCAAAATTATTGCCTTAGGGCTTAATTATCGTGATCATGCCCGAGAACTCAATCTTCCTTTACCTGAAGAGCCACTCATTTTTATGAAACCTCCTTCTGCGGTGATCGGCCCTGAGGAAAACATTCTCCTTCCCCCTGAAAGTAAAAGGGTGGACTACGAGGCAGAGCTGGCAGTGGTGATTGGCAAGAAGGCCAGACGAATATCACCCGAAGAGGCCATGAAGGTAATACTTGGTTTTACCTGTTTTAACGACGTAACCGCTAGAGACCTCCAACAAAAAGACGCTCAGTGGACACGGGCCAAAAGTTTTGACACCTTTGCTCCCATAGGGCCCTGGGTTGAAACTGAGCTTGATTTAGAAAAGGTAAGAGTACGTGCTTATTTAAACGGAGAACTACGTCAAGATTCTTCTCTTAAAGAGTTGGTATTCCCTGTACCACAAGTTGTAAGTTTTGTTTCACAAATTATGACCCTTTATCCTGGAGACGTTATTGCCACTGGCACCCCGCCAGGGATTGGCCCTCTTTCTCCAGGCGATGTTATTGATATAGAAATTACCGGTGTTGGCAAACTCAAAAATTATGTAACCAAAGAAATATAGAGGAGGCCTCATGGAAGTAAAAGAGCTTGTCACCGAAGTAGGACGCAAGGCCAAGGAAGCGGCAAGGGTTTTAACCTATCTTTCTACTGATATAAAAAACAAAGTATTGAGGGACGTAGCGGTTCGCCTTCGCGAAGAGCGCGTATTTTTACAGGAAGAAAATCGCAAAGATTTGGAATCAGCCCGCGAAAAGGGTTTATCAGCGGCGTTAATAGACCGATTGACCCTTTCAGATAAAGTTATTGAAGGCATGGCTCAGGGGCTTGAGGAAGTCGCCTCTCTTCCAGATCCGGTTGGCGAGGTAGTGAAAATGTGGCGTCGGCCCAATGGTCTCTGGGTAGGGCGCATGCGTATTCCTTTGGGCGTAATAGGTATGATTTACGAAAGTCGGCCTAATGTTACCATTGATGCTGCCGGGCTTTGTTTTAAGAGTGGAAACGCGGTTATATTGAGGGGTGGGTCTGAGGCCATTTATTCCAATCTGGCTCTGGCTCGGCTTTTTCAGGATGCCCTCAAAGCGGCGGGAGCTCCAGAAGCAAGTGTCCAGGTTATTCCCATAACTGACCGGGCCGCAGTTAACGAATTATTGAAGTTAGAAGAATACGTTGACCTTATTATCCCTCGCGGTGGTGAAGGTTTAATTCGCTTTGTTAGTGAAAACTCACGAATCCCTGTACTCAAACACTATAAGGGTGTTTGTCATGTGTATGTGGACCGTTTCGCTAATCTTGAAATGGCTCGCCGTATTTGCTTTAACGCCAAAGTCCAGCGGCCTGGGGTTTGTAACGCCATGGAAACCATGCTGGTACATAAGGCCGTAGCCAAAGCATTTTTACCTGACATGTGTGAAGAATTCCGAGCAGCAGGGGTAGAAATAAGGGGATGCCCTAAAACTAAAGAAATCGTTCCCTGGGTAAAAGAGGCTACCCCAGAAGACTGGGGAGAGGAGTTCCTTGACCTTGTCCTTGCTGTAAAAATAGTTGACACCTTTGACGACGCCTTGGCCCACATTGCCCGTTACGGTTCAAATCATACAGAAAGCATAGTTACTGAAGATTATCATCGTGGTTTACGCTTCTTACGGGAGGTAGATGCCTCGGTGGTAATGGTGAATGCTTCTACCCGTTTTAACGACGGTGGCCAGCTGGGGTTGGGAGCAGAGATAGGTATTTCCACCACCAAAATTCACGCTTACGGCCCTATGGCCCTGGAAGAGCTTACCACCCTCAAATTTATTGTTTTCGGTGAAGGGCAAATCAGAGAGTAATGGAAAGAGTTGGTCTTCTTGGAGGGACTTTTGACCCTATTCATCTAGGGCATTTGCGCGCCGGGCTTGAGGTTTATGAAAAGCTCGCTTTGAGCAAACTCGTTTTTATCCCCGCAGGAACCCCTCCTCACAAAAAAAGAAGGCCTTTAAGCCCCTTTTCTCTGCGCTACGAAATGACCAAACTGGCCATAAAAGATACCCCTTACTTCGAAGTTTCAGACATTGAAGGCCGGCGCCAAGGTCCTTCGTATTCGGTATTGACTCTTGAAGAACTTAAGACCGTCTCTAAATATGAATTCTTTTTTATTTTAGGGCTTGATGCCTATCTTGAGTTCGACATATGGTATCAATATCAGCGTATTCCAGAACTCGCCCATGTGGTGGTAATAAATAGAGGGCCTGGTGGGCAAAAAGAATTTTTTGAAAAAACTAGAAAAATTTTCCCTCAAGCCCAAGAAAAGGAAGGGATTTTTCACCTGCCTAAAGGGAAAAGCCTGAGATTCCTTCCGGTAACACGTCTTGATATCTCTTCCACCATGATACGAGAAGCTGTTAAAACCCGAAAGTCCATTCAATTTTTAGTGCCTGAATCTGTAAGAGAATTCATTGCTTTACATAAACTTTATTTAGATTGAGTTGAGACCTTTACAAAAGCTTTATTTAAGAGACTGCTTCGCCCTTACGGGCTCGCAGTGACTACATGGTGGATGGCCGATGGCTTATGGCAATTGGTAATATGTTAGGGACTGCTGCGGCGCCTCCGGCTCCTCGCAGTGACGGTATGGCAGATGGCTGATGGTAGAAGGCTCTCACTTTTCACTTCTCACTTATACTCACGAGGGGCCCCGCAGAGCCGACGAAGTGGCCCAACCGGGTCATTACGAATGGGCCCAAAGGGCCGACGAAGTAATCTCAGAGACTGCTTCGCTTCGCTCGCAGTGACAATGGGGGGCTCCTCGCAGTGACAAGCTGGCTAAGAGCTGATAGATAAGGGCAAAAGGATAAGGACAAATGGCTGACAGCGGGCGTATGAGACTGCTTCGGCCTCTAACAAGACCTCGCGGTGACAGGATGGTGGCCGAGGCCTCGCCGTGAGGGGACGTTCGGCTTCTTATAGAGACAAAAACATGTATGGAGTATAATAAATGGCCTATTGTAATGAAAGGAGGTAGCCATGGCTATCATGGAAATTAGCGTAATACCTCTCGGAACAGGCTCAACAAGCCTTGGCCGCTACGTGGCTGATATTGAAAAGTATCTTTCAGAAAAAAACATTCCTCATAAACTCACTGACATGGGCACCATCATTGAAGGCGATGTAGAAGAACTTTTAAAAATAGCCCGTGAAGTGCACGAAATTCCATTCAAGGCTGGAGCCAAAAGGGTCTATACAGCTATTAAGATAGACGACCGTCGGGACAAAGAAGTCCATCTTGGCGATAAGGTAGAACACGTTAAAAAACATCTAAATGAAGCATTTACCTAAGTTTCTCTTATTGGTAGGAGGGGGCCTTTTGGCTTACGGCCTCCTCACTGGTGGTTTTGGCTTTGTGTGGTCAAGAGCGGTCTCTCTTTGCCTTTCCTGCATGGGGCTTGAATGAAACTTCCCAAACGCAAGTTCATTCAGCTGTTTTTTGCCCTTTTAGCCAATGCCAATATCGGTTTTTTATGGCAAAAGGCCCTTTACCGTGGGCCATTTAAAGGCATTTGCTTCCCTGGCCTCAATTGTTATTCCTGCCCAGCGGCTTCTTTTGCCTGTCCCCTTGGGACGCTGCAGCAAGCCTTAGCAAGCTTAAGACTCCTTGGCTCTCAGGCTGTAGCTGCTCTGGCTTACGTAGCCGGAAGCCTCGTTCTTTTTGGACTTTTTCTCGGAAGAATCGTATGCGGCTGGATATGCCCTTTTGGCCTCCTCCAGGAACTGCTTTACAAAATCAAAACCCAAAAATTTGCCTGTCCCCGCGTACTTTTCGCCGTAAAGTACTTCTTACTCGTCTTTTTTGTAATCCTTTTGCCGGCACTTTTGGTTAGTAAAACTGGCTACGGCAAAGTGTGGTTTTGCCGTCTGATCTGCCCGGCAGGCACCTTTGAAGCCGGCCTTTTAAACCTGGCCTTAAGGCCCGAGCTGGCCGCCCTGGTAAAAAGCCTGTTCTACTGGAAGGTAGCCCTCTTACTAACCATTCTCACGCTTTGCGTGTTCTATTTTCGCTTTTTTTGCAAGGTTTTGTGCCCTCTCGGCCTTATTTACGGCCTTTTCAACAAGGTCGGCTTATTCAAACTTAAGTGGCACGAGAAGGCCTGCCTTGACTGTGATATTTGTGAAAAGGTTTGCCCCATGGGCCTAAAAATTCCCGAAGAATTAAATAGCGTTGAATGTATCCGTTGCTTGAATTGCCTAAAAGGCTGCCCTGCCAAAGTCATAGAACTTGAATTTTCTCTAATCCTCACCGAAAGATTTGACTCTCGTAAAAGTATTGGTAAAAAAAAGATATAAGATCTTTCAAAATTCAAAAAAATATGAGGTAGATCGCCGCGCGCCACCAGCGCTTTACAATAGGGATTAATTTGCTGCTGGTGCCTGGCGACAGAGATCCCTTCGCTAGCGCTCGGGACAGGGATTGCTTCGCCACTTCGTGGCTCGCAATGACGAGATAGAGGGACGTGGCTCGCAATGACGAGATAGAGGGACGTGGCTCGCAATGACAAAACAGAAGGGCGTGGCTCGCATGATTGTTGGGTTGTCACTGCGAATTTTTTCTCTTCCTTGTCACAGCGAGCCTTTCCCATCCTGTCACGGCAAGTCTTTACTTCATTTGTCACTGCGAGCCCTGGCTACATTTGTCACTGCGAGCCCGCAGGGCGAAGCAGTCTCTTAAATAAGATATTTGGCAAAGGTTTAAAGCTATGCGCAAGGACGGACGAAGACCTGACGAAATAAGGCCGGTAAAAATAACACCTCATTACTTAAAGTACGCCGAAGGCTCGGTGCTCATGGAGCTTGGTGAAACCAAAGTTATTTGCAGCGTCTCGGTGGAAGAAAAAGTGCCTCCGTTTTTAAAAGACACCGGTATGGGCTGGATAACGGCAGAATACGCCATGCTTCCTCGCTCAACGCACCAGCGCACTCCGCGCGAAAGTGCTACAGGCAAAAAAGGTCGCTCCTACGAAATTCAGCGCCTCATCGGCCGCTCCCTCCGGGCCGTGGTTGACCTCACCCTTCTTGGCGAAAGGACTTTCTGGGTTGATTGCGACGTCATGCAGGCCGATGGCGGCACGCGGACCGCTTCCATTACCGGAGCCTGGGTGGCCCTGGCACTTGCCTTCAAAAAGCTCTTAAAAGAAGAAGTTTTGACCCAGGACCCGATGAAACATCAGCTGGCAGCCATAAGCTGTGGGCAAGTGACCGGTGAAGTACTTCTTGACTTAAACTACGAAGAAGACTCGCTGGCCGAAATAGACGCTAACTTCGTTATGACGGCTGAAGGCCACATCGTAGAAATCCAGACCACCGCGGAAAAAGAACCCTTCTCCTGGGAAACCTTTGAAAAAATGAAAGACCTGGCCTTAAAGGGCATAAATGAACTTGCCCAAATCCAACAAAAGGTGCTTGAAAATGCCTAAAAAAATACTTGTCCTCGCCACAAGAAACCCCGGAAAAGTGAGAGAAATTAAAGCTTCTCTTGAAGGCCTGCCGGTTGAGGTCAAAGGTCTAGATGAGTTTCCTGAAGTTCCAGAGGTGGAGGAAACGGGGAAAACTTTTTTTGAAAATGCTTTTAAAAAAGCCAAAGAGATAGCCGAGGCCACTGGCCAGATGGCTCTGGCTGACGACTCTGGTATTGAAGTAGATGCGTTAGGCGGCGCACCAGGGGTTTACTCCGCCAGATACGCAGGTGTCCACGGCGATGACCGGAAAAACATAGAAAAACTACTCAAAGAGCTTGAAGGTGTGCCCCCAGAAAAACGCACGGCCAGGTTTAAATGCGTAATGGTGGTGTATCACCCTAGCGGCAAGTGGTTTTCCGCTGAAGGCATTTGGGAAGGCTTAATTTCCCTTGAACCCCGGGGAGATAAAGGCTTTGGTTATGACCCTATATTTTTAGTACCAGAGCTTGGCAAAACCGCAGCTGAACTTCCCCTTGACGAAAAAAACAAGCTAAGCCACCGGGGCAAAGCCCTGGCTGAAGTCAAGGCCAAACTTTCTTCTTTTCTTGAAGAAATTGAATAGGGGTTATAGATTTTCTCGGCTCTTGCAAATATGTTTAACTAATTTATATTTGAACGAAGGTGGGCGGTTAGCTCAGTGGTAGAGCGTCATCCTCACACGGTGGAAGTCGCTGGTTCGAATCCAGCACCGCCCACCAAAATTTTTATTAAATTAGAGAAGGCACCTCCTTGCTCCGCAAGGGGCCTAAAATAAGTCCAAAAGGAGGAAAGTATGGCAGAGAAGTTACGTAAGTACGAAACCCTTTTTGTGATCCACCCGGATCATACTGACGCCAAAGACGAAATCGTAGAGAAAATCTCGCAAATTATCCAGCAAGACGGTGGCGAAGTCCTCAAGCAAGACGATTGGGGCATGCGAAAACTTGCCTATCCCATTGAGAAAAAGCGTCAGGGTTACTATTACCTCATGGAGTTTGCGGCGCCGGCCCAAACTCCGCCTAAGCTTGAACAGACTTTCCGTATAGACGAAAGAATTATGCGGTTTATCGTGGTCAAGCTTGACGAAAAATACGAACCAGAAACTCTAGCTGCGTAAAGGAGGAAATCATGGCCAACGATACCCAAAGCACAGTAAGACGTCGTCGGTTTTATCCGCGTAAAAAAATATGTCGTTTTTGCGCTGATCCCAATTTGAAGATTGACTATAAAGAACCCGAAATACTCAAGGCCTTTATCACCGAAAGAGGCAAAATTATTCCCCGTCGGCAGACTGGCACTTGTGCTAAACATCAGCGTCAGCTAACCACAGCTATTAAACGGGCTCGCATTATGGCCCTCTTGCCTTTTATTGCTGACATTGAAGACGCAGAGTTCGTGAGATAGGAGGTTACCCATGCAGGTTATCCTTAAAGAATATGTTCCCAATTTAGGCGCCCCTGGAGATGTAGTTACCGTTAAACCGGGTTACGCCCGTAATTATTTAATCCCAAAAGGCTTGGCTATCCCGGCCAGCAAAAAAAGCCTTAAGGCCATTGAAAGAGAACGCCAGATAATCCTGGCCAAGGCCGAACGCATTCGCCGCAAGCTCATGTCTGAAGCTGAACGTCTTAACGAAGTTGAACTTGAAATCCCTCAGCGTGTGGTAGAAGAAGACCGCCTTTATGGTTCCGTGTCTGCTACGGAAATCGTCAACGCCTTAAAAGAAAAGGGCTTTGAAATCGCTAAAAAACAGGTCCTTCTTGAAGAACCCATCAAAAAACTGGGTGAATATGTCGTCCCTATAAAGCTTTCAGCTGATGTTACCGCTCACATCAAAGTAAAAGTTGTTCCTTTGAGCTAACAAGAGGGGCGCAAGGGCCCCTCTTCCCTCCTCTTCTAGGAAAGAGAAACGCTGACTATCTTAGAAATACCTTTTTCCTCCATGGTTACACCAATCAGGAGATCGGCGTGTTCCATAACCCGTTTATTGTGTGTTACCAGAATTATCTGTGAATATTTGGAAAGCTCCTGTAACAAACGAATGAATTTTTCGGTATTGGCTTCGTCAAGTGGAGCGTCAACTTCGTCAAGGATACAGAATGGCCCGGGTTTGACCAGGTAAAAGGCACAGAGCACCGCCAGAGCCGTAAGGGCCTTTTCTCCTCCCGAAAGCATGGAAAGATGCCTTATGGGTTTACCAGGCAACTTGATAACCAAATCAAGCCCGGCCTCAAGAGGATCATCGTTTTCGGTAAACTGAAGCTCGGCTTGGCCTCCCTCAAAAAGCAACGGAAAAATTTCGGCAAGTTTTAAATTAGCCGCCTTAAGGGCCTCTTTTAACTTTTCACGACAGGTGCGATCAATCTGCTTAACCGCAGAAATTAAATCGTCAATTGCCTTCTCAAGGTCTGCCTTTTGTTCCAAAAGAAAAGCCCTTCTTTCTTCTGTCTTTTGAAGTTCTTCAATAGCTTGCAGATTGACAGGACCAAAAGAATTAAACTCTTCTTTTTTCTCCTTTAAGATTTTTTCTATCTGAGCTAAAGAAAGATCTGAAGTATTTTGTTCTAAGGGGAGGTCGATATTAAATTGTTCTTTTGCCTGCTCTCTTAAATGGCTTAAAGTAAGCTCTATTTCCGCTAGATCTATTTCCAGACGATGGAGTTTCTTTTCTTTTTGCTGTTTCTCATTTTTCAAGACTTCTAAAGATTTTGTTAGTTCTTTTAAAAACTCATCAATTTGTTGATAATCCTTTTGCTTAGCATTTATTTCATTTTGTAATTGTTCTCTTTTTTCTAAAAGGGAATCTATGTCTTTTTTAATATTAGCAATTTCTTTTTTTAGATCATTTAACTTCTCTTCATAGATAAATTTTTCTTCATGGAGCTTTTCAATGTCTCTAGCTAAGCTAGTTTCCTCTTGAAGTATTCTTTTTTCTTCTTTTATAAGTTGATTAAATTTTTCCTTGTTAGCTGTAATTTCTAATTCTATTGCTCTTATTTTGGCCAAAACAGCTTTGAGCTGTTTATTTTTCAGTTTAAATTGTTCTTCAAGCTTATGCAGTTCTGACTGTAAATTATCTTTTTCCTTTAGTAAATTATCTAATTCTATTTGACTAATAACCTCTTTCAAGCTTACTATTTCTTTATTAATTTGTTGCTTTTGCTTTTCTAATAATTCTTTTCTTTGAATTGCTTTTTCAGTATCAAGAGCAATCTTTTTAAGACTAGATTCTATACTTTGTAGTTCGTTATTCAGCTGCTTTTTAAATTTTATATTTTCAGTATATTCTCTTTTTAGATTTTCTAAAATTTTATTTATTTCTTTAAAATTTTTTTCTTTTTCAAGTAGTTCTTCTTTTGTTTTGGGAAGAAATTTGATTTTTTCATCAAGCATTTTTTTATGAGTCAATAATGAAGAGACTTTACCCTTTAAACGAAATATGCCATCTGGATCCCATAATTCCCCTTGAAGAGTAACAACAGCCTGTTTTTCAGTTAAGTCAATCTCGTCTTTTAATGATATGTTTTTTATTTTTGCCTTTATTAAAAGGCTTGGATTTTTATTATAGACAATTAAAGCCTGAATTTTTTCTTTTTTAAGGACATTGATAGCTTTTTGGCAGGTCTCTTTATCTTTAAAATAAATAGCCTCTAAGAGTTCTGGGAAGGCCAGTTCAGCTATTTTTTCTTCTTCAGGTGCTAATTCTATAGTTTCAAAAACACTAAGAACGTCAAAACCTTTATTTTTTAAGAGTTTTTCAGCCTCTGATTTTCTGTCTTTTATTATTTGCTTTAACCATTCTATTTCTGAAGTTACTTCTTTTATTTTTAAACGTAGATCAGATATTTTTTCTCTTTCTCGTTCAAGAATTATTTTTTTCTCTTCAATTTTTAATTCAAGATTTTCTATTTTTTTTGAGAGTTCTTTTTGTCTTTTATCTAAATTTTCTTTTTTAATTTCAAGCTCTTTCTGTTTCTCTAAACTTTTTTTATATCTCTTCTCAAGAGTTTTGATTTCTTGATCAATTTTTTGTAATTCTTTTAATTTAGTTTCAAGAATTTGATTATTTTTTTGTTTTAACTTCCTTTTTTCGTCTATCTCGTATTTTATTTTAAAAAGACTTTCTTTTATATTTTTGATATTCTTTTCCAAAGCGTCTTTTTCTTTAAAAAGTTCTTGTCTATCTCTGTGCAAATTTTTAAGCTCATCCTGGCTATTAACAATTTTTTCATTAACTAATTCTTTTTCGCTTTTTATTTCTAAAATTCTCTTTTTAATAGCTTCTATTCTTTCTTTTTTTCCGGCAATTTTTTCTTTTATTCTAACGGTTTTTTGACCAATATTACTCTCTTCTTTAAGTAATTCATGGAAGACTTTTTCTTTATTTTTTAACTTTTTATCTACTTCATTAAAATCAGCTTTTATTTTTTCAATTTCCTGTTTTAAAAGTAAAATAAGAGCTTCTTTTTCGTCTTTTTGGGGCTCAAGTTGATTTATTTGTAATGAAATATTTTTTACTTCTTCTTTTAAAGAAGCTATTTTTTCAGAAACTTCTTGCTGTTTATCTCTAGCTTGCCTAAATAGATAATCAAACTTTTTAAGACTTAAATCTCTTATTTCTTCTTGAAGTTTAAGATATTCCTCTGCTTTTTTGGCCTGTTCTTTTAGTTCTGTTAAGCGAGATTCTACTTCAGTTAAGATATCTTTTATACGGTTTAAATTTTCTTTTGTCCTGGAAAGCTGCCTTTCGGTTTCTTCTTTTTTTACTTTAAAGCGGGCAATGCCGGCCAGCTCTTCCAAAAAGCGACGTCTTTCCTTAGGGCTTAACTCTAAAAATTGAGAAACCCTTCCCTGATCAATAATGCCGTAGCCCCTGGCATGGACCCCTGTATCAAGAAAGAGATAAACAATATCTTTTAAACGGCAGGGACGATTATTGAGATAAAACTCGCTTTCGCCGTCGCGATAAAGGCGTCTGGCCACAGAGATTTCATTAAGTTGCGCCAGGTCTTTAGGGCCTTCTTTTTTATCGTTATCTAAAATTAGCTTCACCTCAGCAAAATCCGGACGATGGCCATTTTCGCCGGCATAAATGAGGTCAGTCATTTCTCTTACGCGTAAAAAACGCGGGTTTTGCTCCCCCAGGATCCAGCGAAGGGCATCTACCAGGTTACTTTTGCCACAACCGTTAGGCCCTACTATGGCTGAAATCCCTGAAGGGAAAACTATGTTTACCTTTTTAGGGAAGGATTTGAAACCAAAAATTTCTAGACGCTTGATTCTCATTTCCCGGAAAAATTTAACGAAAAACTAACAGTCGGCAAGTTTTTCCCATGCCCTACTTGATACTTTTCCTGTTAGATTGCTTTGCCTTGTCCCGAAGGAGCAAGATAATTGGAGCCCACGCGGCCGTTTGTGGATACATTCTCCTTACCAGAGATAACAAAAGATAAAATTTATTTCTCTACTAAGGGGAGAGCCAAATAGGCGACAATTGAGCTATTGCGAGCGAAGCGAAGCAATCCCTGAGACTGCTTCGACCTCTAACGAGACCTCGCCGTGACAGCTAAGGTTACTTTGCTTTAGCGATTATGTCAGCGGCTATACTTTGTCGTATAAAAAATACTCGGATTAATAATCTCAGGCTTATAGTGCCTGAAGAGAATGCTAAAAAGTAATTAAACCAGCTCATCACCCACACTTGCCGATTTCTTCTAGAGAACGAAGTAAAGTCTTTTACCGCCTGCTAAAAAGGCAAGTCTTCGTCTGGGGGTGGCTCATCAACAAAATCGCTAGTCCCAGCACTGGGAGCTGGGCCAGCTGAGACTTCGTCACGGCGGCCAAGCATTTGCATATTCTGAGCGACGATTTCTGTCACGTAACGTTTTATGCCGTCGCGGTCTTCGTAAGAACGGGTCTGAAGGCGCCCTTCTATATAAACCTGGCGGCCTTTAGACAAATATTCCCCGCAAATTTCAGCTAATTTGCCAAAAGCCACTACACGGTGCCACTCTGTTCTTTCCTGGCGCTGGCCGTTCTTGTCCGTCCATCGCTCAGAGGTAGCCAGCCTAAAAGTGGCCACCGGCTGGCCATCAGCGGTGTAACGAATTTCAGGGTCGGCTCCAAGGCGCCCTATGAGAATAACTTTATTCACACTCATAAAATTCTCCTCGGATTATTTGTCGGCCATAACTTTAACATAAATTTTGCGGGTACGCGGCCCGTCGTATTCGGCAAAAAATATACGCTGCCAGGTGCCAAGCTTAAGTTTTCCGTTTTCTATAAAAACAAAGGTGCCCGGGCCGGTTAAAACCGCCTTTACGTGAGCCGGTGAGTTGCCCTCCAGGTGTTTATAGGAAAACTTCCAGGGCACAAAGTGGTTTAAAACTGAAATTACATCGTCAGCTACCGCCGGATCAGCCCCTTCGTTTATAATGATGCCAGCAGTGGTATGCGGACAATAAAGAAAACAAATGCCGCTTTCCACCCCTGCCACCAAAGGGGCCACCTGATCAGTGATATCAACCAGTTCTGTCTGACGATTGGTTTTAACCGTGATGGTTTTAATCATAATACAAAGTCCCTCCCATAAATTGTTAAAATTTAACCCTGCTTTTTGGGGACAGGCAAATAAATTAAGTGGAAAAAATTTTCCCTTTTAAAAAAGTAGAAAATTTTTCCACTAGAAGGGGAAAATTTTTTCCGTCAAAAAACCAAAATAAAAAATTTTTACCTTCAAAATACCCAAAAAACAATGCTTTCAGAACGTCCCATCTTGGAACAAAATTTGCGTTTCTACTACTTCGGTCTTCACCTGGCCTCGCAGTAACCAATTGGTATCGACTGAGAAAAAACGTTGGTTATTAATTTGACTTTTTGGGCAAAAAGAAAAGAAAGGGGATACCAAGCATTCCTACCAAGGCACTAATAAAATAAGTAGTATGGAGGCCTAATCTATCTGCAAGGAACCCTATAAATATTACTATAGAAGACCTAAATACAAATGATAACATCATAAAAATGCCGTTGGCTGTAGCAGGACTTTCTTTAGCATGTTCTTGAACTAGGGCTAGCATAACCGGTGTAGTAGAAAGTAAAGTAGCTCCACAGCCAATCAAAGCCAGAAACTGCCATATTCCGCTACTTTCTAAAAACAATAGAATAAAAACTGGAGCACCTATTAAAGAAATAGCCAGTGTCTTTTGGCGGCCTAGAAAATCACTCAACGGCCCGGCAATTAACACACCAACAACACCAGCAGCTTCAAGAACACTTAGGGCTAATCCGGCCAGCCATAAATTTCCGCTTTGGGTCTTGATATAGGTTGGTAAAAAAGTAGTTAAAACCCCGTGCATAAAACTTCTGGCAGCTATAATTCCAGCAAGCGGCAAGAATATATGCTTAAGGTTTATAAAAGTTCGAGAAAGGGCTAAATTCTTTGTTGACTTATGAATAGAGAGATCGACATTTCTAAGACGCCAAAAGAGTATTCCAGACGTGGCAATACCGGCAAACATGATTGGCCAAAATCCGTCCAGACCTCTCATGGCCACAAGAGTTACAGCTATAATTGGCCCTACAGTTCGAGCAAGCTCTCCCCCAACCATAAAAAAGCTCATGGCCAGGCCTTTTCGTGAGCCAGCCATCCTGGCAATAAGCACTGGAGCAGGTACGTGGAACACCGCTACACTTATACCGGCCATAAAAAGCATAAAAAGCAAAATTAGATAATTTGGCGCAAGACCTATAAGGCTCATGAATATAGCGGTAAAGGCCGGGGCAAATACTACAAAATATTTAAGGTTCACTCTGTCTGCTAAAAGTCCTAAAAGAGGATTTATCAACGAAGGAAGTTGCATTACTGCGGCCAGAGAACCTCCTCGTGTCAAAGAAAGAGATAATTTATCCATTAAAAGAGGAAGAAGTGGTGATAAAAAAGCCGTGTAAACATCGTGGACAAAATGGGCCAGAGAAAGTAAAAAAATCTCCAGAGTTTTAAATTTAGATTTTGGAGAATCCATGGTGGGAAACTTTTAACAGAAACTTTCTATTTAGAAAGTATAAATTTTGCCTTTTTTTCTTTTTCATTTAAAATCCTTTGACAAAAAAGGAGGCCATTATGTTCTTTCCTGAATACAGGCCCCGTCGTCTCCGCCGAAATGAGACCCTGCGATCCCTCGTACGTGAAACCGAACTTTCTTTAAATCATCTTATTTATCCTCTTTTTGTGGTTGAAGGGCACGGTATTAAAGAAGAAGTACCCTCTATGCCCGGAGTTTTTCGCTTTTCAGTAGATCTTTTGAAAGAAGAAATCAAAGAAATTATAGACCTTGGCCTACCAGCTGTTATTCTCTTCGGTATCCCGGCCCAAAAAGACGAAATCGGCTCAGAGGCCTACGCCAAAAAAGGAGTTGTTCAGCGGGCGATTTCGGCCATAAAGAAAATAGCGCCAGAACTTCTAGTAATCACAGATGTCTGCCTTTGTGAGTATACCAGCCACGGTCACTGTGGAATTATTAAAGGCAGCGAGGTGGATAATGACCTTACGCTTGAACAGCTTGCCAGAGTAGCCGTCTCTCACGCCAAAGCTGGAGCCGACATGGTAGCCCCTTCAGACATGATGGACGGCCGAGTGGCCAGAATTCGTGAAGCCCTTGATGAGGCAGGCTTTTCACATATTCCCATCATGAGTTACGCAGTAAAATATTGCTCAAGCTTTTACGGCCCTTTTAGAGACGCGGCTGAATCAGCCCCTCAATTTGGGGACAGGCGAAGCTACCAGATGGACCCAGCTAACGTCAGAGAAGCCCTGCGCGAAGCCACCCTAGACGTAGAAGAGGGTGCTGATATCTTGATGGTAAAGCCTGCCATGCCCTATCTTGACGTGATTACGCGACTACGCGAAGAGTTCAACCATCCAATTGCTGCTTATCAGGTAAGCGGGGAATACGCTATGATTAAAGCTGCTGGAAAGCTTGGTTGGCTTGACGAAGAACGTGCTATGATGGAAAGCCTTATCTCTATTCGTCGTGCAGGCGCCGACATAATACTTACTTATTTTGCAAAAGAAATAGCTAAAAAACTGGCAAAGTGAACTTATGGGCACGGCTACCCGTGCCCTTTAGCTGAAGGCCACTACCTCTACGATTACGGCGGCGAGATTGCTTTGCTCGCCTATGGCTCGCTCGCAAGCATAGGTGAGAAGTTAAAAATTGCTCAGATAAGAGACTTTTTCACTCGCTAGAGCCATGATATCTTGGCCTAAATTCTTTTTAGAGGTTTTCCTATGTCCCGAAAAATTCTAGTAACCGGGGGCGCTGGCTATATAGGCTCTCACGTGGTGAAACTTCTTTTAGAAAAAGGTTATGAGCCGATTGTGTTAGACAACCTTTCTGCTGGCCACCGTGAGGCAGTCTTAGGCGCGCGGCTAGTAAAGGGCGACTTAAGAGACAAGGCCTTTTTAAAAAGTTTTTTTGAAGCGGAAAAGCCGATAGCCGTAATGCACTTTGCTGCTTATATCGTGGTACCAGAAAGCGTGACTGACCCTTTGAAATACTACGAAAATAACCTCTCAGCCACGGTTAATCTATTACAAGCTTCAGTGGAAAACAAAGTCTCGGCCTTTATTTTTTCTTCAAGTGCCGCGGTTTACGGTGTACCTAAAGAAGTCCCCATTCCTGAAGAACATCCTGTTTCGCCCATTAATCCTTACGGGACTAGCAAGGCCATGGTAGAAAATATGCTCACTGATTGCCATAATGCCTACGGTCTTCCCTATGTTTCTCTGCGCTATTTTAATGCTGCCGGAGCTGACCCTTCAGGCCTTATAGGCGAAGCCCATAATCCAGAAACTCACCTAATCCCCCTTTTATTGCAAACAGCCATCGGGAAGCGCGAAAAATTTTACTTATTCGGCACAGATTATCCCACATCAGATGGTACCTGTATTCGCGACTTTATTCATGTAAACGACTTGGCAGAAGTCCATATCCTTGCCCTTGAACACCTGCTTAACAAGGGAGAAAGTCTTACCTTGAATTGTGGCTATGGCCACGGTTATTCGGTAAAGGAAGTTTTAGAAGAAGCTAAACGGATAACCAAAAGGGACATTCCTTATGAAATAAAAGAAAGGCGGCCAGGAGACCCACCGATACTCGTAGCTAAAAGCGAGAATGTCAAAAAATTTTTAGGGTTTTTACCTAAGTTCGATGACTTGACCCGCATCATAGAAACCGCCTGGCAATGGGAGCTTAACCGACGCTATTAGTTTTTTAACTCTGGCCACAGCTCAGCTAAAGAAGGCATTTGCAAGAGTTTGGTCTTTATCTTTTCGGCACGCTCTTTTTGCCCGCAAGCCTTTAAAGCCCTGTAAAGGTCTGGATAAAAACCCCAGGCATTAGGTTTTAAAGCGATAGCTTTTTCTATGAGATTTACAGCACTTTCGCAGTCTTTGAGGGCAAGTTTTACTTTGCCAAGCAAAAAGAGGGCGTCAGGGGTTTTAAGAGGTGTTTCTAAAAGCACTTTTTCCGCCCAGGCATACCTTTTGTGCTTGATATAGATAAAGGCCTCTACAATTTTTGCGTTTTCATTGGAGTCATACTTCAAAAAATCGATTACCCGTCTCTCAAAATCTTTTTGACGAGCCATAGCCAAAAGAAGATAGTATGCTTGAGGCGGCAGGGTTTCTTTTTCTTCTTTGAGTTTTTTGAGATACTTGAGTGCCTTCTCTGGCCAGCCGAGATGCATCTCAATTTTAGCTAACAGAAGGTAATCTTTAGATTTTTTAGCTTCTTGGTAGGCCTCTTTTCTTTTAACAAACCAATTTTCTAAAGGAGGCCTCTCCACTTCTCTTGGTCCGATACTGGCCAGAGGATCTCCTAAAACAACAGTTTGCCAGCTAAGGTAAGCCAAAGAACGATAATAAGCCTCTGCCAAGGTTTTACCTTTAATATAGGCAGGAAATAGCAAATGGGGCCTAGCACAAGCTGAAAGATAGGGTTCATAAGCATTTCCAGAGATACCCGTTATGCCTAGGCGCACCAGATCACCAATTAGGGACTGTGGAGAACCCTGGAAAAAATATTTTCGGCCTCGATTTACCTGCCAGTGTCTCGGCGGTTCTATAAAAGTACGGGCGCTAGTGCTAACAAAAGTGACACCAATGGCTCCTGGCAAAAATTTAAAGTAAAGCTTACGGTCTTTTGGATAATTAGGGTCATTTGAGCCCCAAGAGGCATAGCCAATCACCCTTTCTCCTGAAACTAAAAAAGCCCGGTTAAAAGAGGCTTCGATTTTTAGGCCGGGAAAATCTTTAAGAAGCAAATAGGCAGCGTGTAGCCAATTATCACCCGGTCTTGCCGGCCCATCTTTGGCATCTAAAACAAGCGTATATGGAGGATGAGTTTTTTTAGCAGCGGTGGCCCTTTTTATAAGAGCAAGAGAGTCTTTTTCCGTATAACCATCTATGCGGGTTACTAAGTAAATGTCGTAGCGGTCATGTTCAAAGGGTTCGTCAATCGGACTTTGAAAATAAGGGTTTGGTAACCAGCCATCTTTACGGTAAGGGCCAAATAACATCTTGCGGTAAAGTAAGGTAAGCTCAGAGTCAACCGAAGCGGCATCTCCATTTTTGGCTACTTTTCCAGCAATTTTGTGCGGCACGTCAGGCATTAAAAGGATTACAAGAATCTTGTCCTGCCATGCTTTTTTTTCCAAAAACTTGCGTATCGGGGTTTCAATGAACTTTAGATAAAAAGGGCGAGTTATTTCTTCACGCGTTGGCATAGGTAGATAAAGCATGTTTTCGGCAGGTATCTGACGAGCCTTTTGATAAAAAGCAGCTACTCTCTTTGATTTTGGGCTTTTGGTGTTTACTACTACCAGAATGCGTTCAGGGGTTAGGTGGGTTTTAAGGGCAAAAACTCGAGGAACAGATATTATGAGAAAAAAAATTACGAGCCAGATTTTCAACTTGGGCATAGAGGAAGTTCTCCTCCAAAAGAAAGATTTTTTCCATCGTATAAAATGCGGTGCATTTTCAAAATTACCCCTTGTTTTAAGGCTTCATTAAAAAGTTCGGCAAATACCGGGTCGATCTCAACAGCAGGGCAAAAACAGGTAGCCTCAGGTCTAAAAACGAGTATCCAGAGGCAAGCTTTAAGGCCTCTTCGCCTAAGTTCTAAGAGATGGCGGAGGTGTTTTTGCCCACGGGTAGTGGGAGCATCAGGGAAAAGGGCTATCTCACCTTTGGCCCAGGTGCACCCCTTCACCTCCAAAAGAATTTCTTCTTGTGATTCGAGTTTCAAAAGATAATCAAGCCTTCCACCGTCAAACTTGGGTTCAGCCTGAAACCCTCTAAGGCCGGGGAATAATTTTTCGCCAAGTTTTTCTAATAAGGCTCCTGTTAAACGCCGATGATAGCCGGAATTGACAAATACCCAGAAACTATCTTTACGGGCGGCAAGGAGGCTAAAAGCCGTTTTCCTTTTAGGGCTTTCTGCACGTTTTAAAAGCACAGGCGTTCCTGGCAGGAGAAGATCCGGAAGACGGCCAGGGTCATGTACATGAACCAGCACGATTTTTCCGTTTAGTGCTACTTTACCTAAAAAGCGATTTGGGCGTTCAAGAAACATGCCTTCTTCGTCAGCAGGGAGTTCCATTATTTTCAAGGTGTTTGAGGATGAAATCTCCAAGGCCCTCCTCCGGTTTTGCTTCTATCGGCAAAAGGTAGCACGGCTCAAGTTCTTGAACAAACTTTTTTAATTTAACAGCGTCTTTTTCGGTAGTGACGAAACCTGTGGCCGAATACTTCTCTTTTTGGGCTAAAAGATAATCAATTTGGGCTTGGTCATAATAAACATGGTCTTCAAAAGCTACTTTTTGGGCTAATGAGAAGAAATGGCTTGCCGCTTTAAAGAAAGGCTCGGGTCTCGCCAAACCACAAAAGGCTATTACTTTTTCTTGTTTTGTTTGAATTGGCTTTTTTCCTCTCTGCCATAGGTCTTCTAATTTATATGGATTTTTAAGGTTAAAAGGGGCATAAAAAATGGGCTTAGCAAAGCATTTAAGTTTTTCGACAAGTTTTTGGGCCTTTTGGTCTTCTGGTTTGCTTTTCGTAATTATAAAGGCGTGAGCCCGATTAAGGGCCGGCCAGGACTCACGCAGATAACCAGCTGGGAATACTTTTTCTTTAAAGGGATCGCGACCTGGGGACATAAGAACTAAGTCTAAATCTCTCTTAAGAGGCAAGTGCTGAAAGCCGTCATCAAGGATGACAACTTGAACTCCCCTTTTTTGGATGGCAAGCCTTGCGCCAGCAACTCTATCTCTGGCTACAATAACGGGAACTTCTGTTTTCAAGCTCAGTAGCACGGCTTCATCGCCTATATCTTTTGAGGGATAGAATACTTTGCCCTGGTCTCCGACTATGATGGGCCCTTTTAGACGGCCGCGATAACCTCTTGTTACAATGGCGGCTTTGACACCTTGAGTTTCAAAAAATCTGGCGAGCCATATAACTAGTGGAGTCTTTCCTTCACCACCTAGGGAGAGGTTACCCACACTTATTACTTTGGCCGGAACCTGGTGGCTTTTGAGTACCCCTTTGGCGTAAGCAACGTGCCTTGTTTGCATCAAAAGCGAATAGGCCTTTCCGAAAGGCCAAAGAAAAGAGGCAAATTTTTGCCAAAATTTTTCAAGGGTCATCAGCATAAACATAATACCTTTTTAAGAACTCGAAAATTAAGGTAGGGACAGGCGAAATTTTCAAGCTCCGCAAAACTTCTTCCGATAAGAGGGACAGGCGAAGATTTTTTCAGGAGGTTTGAGCATGCCAAGAATCCCTCGCTTACTTACCAATCATCCAAAAGCGGCTTATCATGTCATCTCGCGTACGGCCTTACCAGGCCATGACGTCCTTGGTGACGAAGAAAAAGACTATTTGCTCAATCTTATTCGCTGGCTCTCACAAGTTTATTTCGTAGAAGTCTATGGCTTCGCTATCATGGGTAACCACTTTCACCTGTTATGCCGCATGCTACCAGAGAATCAGTTCTCCGACGAAGAAGTAGTACGCCGCATAAAGCTCTATTACCAGGGAAAGCGCAAGGTCTTTGTCTACGAAGAACTAATAACCAAATGGCGATCTAGACTGGCCAGCCTTTCCCGTTATATCCAAGATCTGAAGCAGCGCTTCTCACGCTGGTATAACCGCAGGTACGAACGCAAAGGCTATTTCTGGAGTGACCGCTTTAAGTCCGTAATCATTGAGACTGGCGAGGCCCTTTTGAATTGCTTGGCCTATATTGAGCTAAATCCTGTGCGGGTAGGAATTGTGGATAAGCCAGAGGATTACCGCTGGTGCTCACTAGGCTACCGGGCAAGATTGGGGACAGGCGAAAATTTTATGACCCTTAATTTAGGGCTTCCCTCTTATGCCAACAAATCAGAAAAAGAGCGTTTCAGGCTGTACCGAGAGTTTGTTTACAGAAAAGGTGGGCTCGGTGAATCAAAAAAATTTAACAAAGCCAAGGAATTTACGTATCGATCGCGCTACTTCACGGAAAGTCTTATCATTGGTTCAAAACAATTTATTTACCATCTAGAAGTATTAAACCATCTAGAAGTATTAAAGAAAAAATTTTCTAAAAAGAAAGAAAAAATAATTTCTAGTAGCGAAATATATTTATTTTGAACTTTAAGTCCGGTTATTAACCAGCTTTTTGTAAAGTAATGTAGTGTCCTGCGACAATTTTACGAAATTGCTTCGCTCTCTAAGAAAATAAGGCATGGGGTTACAATGAAAAGCCCGAATTCCCCTCTAATAAAGGAGAGGAAGGGCCGTGAGAGGCCCCAAAACTTAAGCAGCCAGGCCTTCGCGCCTTGCCATTTCTACTAGTTTAGCTATACGATCCTCTATCGGAGGATGTGTAGAAAAGAGCTTGTAAAAGCTACCACCTGCTAAAGGATTGACGATAAACATCTGGGCCTGAGCCGGATTTACCTGCATAGGAACCTGGCGGTTCCAGGCATCAAGCTTTTCAAGAGCTCTGGCCAGGGACATCGGGCAACGACAAATTTTTGCCCCTGTGGCGTCAGCGAGATACTCGCGGCTACGGCTAACGGCCATCTGAATAATCATGGCCGCAAGAGGCGCAAGAAATATCATAAGAAAAATGCCCACATAACCTAAAACACCATTATCTTCATCATCTCCATAAAGACCACCAAAAAGTAAAGACCATGAGGCCATATCAGCCAAATAAGCAATAGCTCCTGCAATTACCGCCGCAATAGAGGAAATTAAAATATCCCGGTTTTTAATGTGAGCAATTTCGTGAGCCAAGACCCCTTCAAGCTCATCTCTGTTAAGAATTTGCATAATCCCTCTGGTAACAGCTACCACACCCTTTTCCGGATTTCTTCCAGTGGCAAAAGCATTAGGGGTGTCAGTATCCATGATAAAAACTCTGGGTTTAGGAATACCCGCTTGAGCCGCAAGCTTAGCCACTATATTGTGCAGTTCAGGGGCTTCAGCAGGTGACACTTCTCTCGCTCCAGTCATTTTCAGGACAAACTTATCAGAGTACCAGTAGGCAAAAAAGTTCATAACCCCCGCCAAAACAAGCGCAATTACAGCTCCAGTTTTACCCCCTAATAATTGACCACAAATAACAAATAGTGCGGTCAAAGCAGCGAGTAGGATAAATGTTTTAAGCGTGTTATACACGGCCTACCTCCTGGATTTTTATTAAAAAAATTAATCTAATAACTTCTTTTTTTCAAGATTTTTGAAGCAAAAAAAGTAAAGTGAGCTACACTCATCAAATAGAGAGCCGCAGTTTCAGCTCTCAAAATAAATGAACCCAACCCGATTGATTCAAAACCGCATTCTTTGAGAATTTTTGCCTCTTTTGGAGAAAATCCACCTTCTGGTCCAGAAGTAAAGACTACTTTTTCTACTTTTGAGTTAACATCTAATACATCGACGAGCGTCCTTTCTTTTTCATTCTCGTAGGCAAAAATCTTTAAATCTGCCACGATATTTTTGGCTGCCTGGCTTAAAGAAAAAGGCTTTTGGATTTTTAAAGGCCATAGACGGCGGCATTGTTTTAAACTTTGCCTGGCCCTTTTTTCAAGTTTGGCCGTAAAATTGGCTCCTGGTTTGACTACAGTTCTTTCGGTAATAACAGGGATTACCTGTGAAACACCGAGTTCTACCGCTTTTTCCACCAAAAACGCTAGCCAATCTTTTTTCAACAAAGGGAGGAGAAAAATTAATTCTGGTTTTAAAGGTTTTTCTTGGCGCAAAAGTCTTTGAGCCTTAACTAAAACCCCTTTTTTGTCTAGTTTTACAATTTTCCCGAGATATTCTTTACCAGCCAGGTCAAGAAGGATTATTTTTTCACCTTCTTTAAGACGCAAAACATTTTTAAGATGATGACTTTCTTCAGGATCAAGCAGATAAGTGGTTCCGAGGTTGATTCCTTCAGCCAAAAAGCGGGCTAATCCTTTTGAAAGGCAAGCATGGTCCATTCCTGAAATTCCCGGTCAGTTTTTTCCTGATATAATTTAAGACCTGATGACAGATATTTTTCTTTAAGTTTGTGGGCCTCTTCTTTTAAAAAACCCGATAAAAGAAGAAAACCTTTGGTGTTTAAGAGCTCTGTAAGCTTTTCAGCCATAAGTTCTAATTCATATGCCGAAATATTGGCACAAATCAAATCAAAACCTGAAAAAATTTCCCAAATAGGAGTGGTAGAAACGAAAACTTTGTCATGCAAATGATTGCGAAGAATATTTTCCCTAGCCACTTCGGTGGCTTCAGGGTCTATATCAATAGCGATCACTTCCTTGGCCCCTAACTTGGCCGCTGCTATGGCCAAAATTCCCGTGCCTGTCCCCACATCAAGCACTGTAGGACTTGCAAGTTCTTTTTCAAAAAGTTCTTCTAAGGTTTCAAGGATTAAATATGTAGAAGGATGATGCCCAGTACCAAAAGCCCTTCCCGGATCTATTTCAATTACAATTTCTTTTGGCTCTGGTATGTAAACTTCCCAAGATGGTTTTATAATCAGGCGTTTACCAACCTTTATTGGCTTGAAATAGACTTGCCATGCGGTTTCCCATTCCTCTTCCGGTAAAGGACGGTGTTCCAATTTAAACCGGTATTCAGGATAGAGTTCTTCAAGAGAAGCAAGATAGGCGTAAATTTTTTTAATAAGGCCTGTTTCTGCCTGTTCAGGGGCAAGATACCCGGTAATTTTTACTAGAAGGGTTCCTTCAGGGTGGGGTTCTATATCCTCACACTTTACCCCATGGCCAGTGGTTTCCACAAAAAAGTTGGCTACAGCATCACTGAGTTCTGATGGTACTACTACCGATATTTCGAGCCAGATTCGTTCTTTTGGACTACTCATGTTTCAAATACTAAACACAAAGGTCTTGCCTTTCAAAGAATTTTTTGGCATCATCTTCCTATGCCACAAAAAAATATCGATGATAAAAACAGCCCTAGTTGGCTTAAAGGAAATTTATGTCCGCTGATTATCATCTGTTTGCTCCTGCTTTCTGCCATTCTTTTTTACCAAAATATTAGATTAAGAATTGAAGTTAAAGAACTAAGAGGAAAAGTTGCCTCTTTAGAAACAGAAATTGTTTCTTTAAGGTTAAGGGAGAAAGAACTCGAAACCCAGATTGACGAGCTTGAAAAAGAAAAAGAAGAACTACTCAACCAGGCAGTAGGAGCTCTACGACAATATGACCGCTATGTTAAAAAGGTGGTGCGCCAGCTTGGGCTTTCACACCATTTTAAGGTCTCATCAAACAAGGCCGTTGGTGGTCCCTATCTTCCTCCTAAAAAAGAATATGAAATTTTAATCAACCAAATAAGTACTTACCTTCTTAAATTTGACAAAATACCCATAGGAAAGCCGGTTCGAGGTTATATTTCTTCTTATTACGGCTATCGTCGAGATCCTTTCACTAAAAAACGTGCCTTTCATTCGGGGATAGACATAGTAGCGCGTTACGGAGCCCCAGTTAGAGCCACAGCCGATGGAGTAGTCTATCGCGTAGGTTATACCAGAGCTCTTGGTCGTTATGTAAAGATTAGACACGCCCACGGTTTTATGACCGTTTATGGGCATCTGCGCAAATATGTTGTCAAAAGGGGTGAGCGGGTCCAAAAGGGTGAAATAATTGGCTACGTAGGAAATACTGGCCGAAGTACGGGGCCCCATGTACACTATGAAATCAGGCGCTGGGGAAGAAGTCTTAACCCTTTAAGATTTGTAAGGGCTGAGAAAAAACTCGCTAAAATTACTTCTAAAGTTAAAACTTCTAAAACAGTCTATCCGAAGGAAACAAAACAAAGTTAGAATTTAGACTATCTCGTTAATTTTATAACTGTGGGACTTTTCTTGTGTTTTTAAAAGTTCTTCTCTAGCTCTCATTTCTTTCATCAACGCCATTTGGGCTACCTGAATATCTTGAAGAGAAGGATCTACAGGAGCAAGAGCCGCTGCTCTCACCAGTTCCATTTTCTTAATAGTAGCCTCTGGATCTTTTTCTTCAGAAGTATCTATAGGAAATTATTAATATTTTTTGAGGCGGATTTATAAAATGAACTAAAGGGATCAGGTGATGAAGATATAAGTTTCAAACTTATTCCCCTTCACTATCGAACCGCCTTGGTTCAAATTTTTCCTACCCTTTTCTTTATTATATCGGATCAACACTAAACGTCGAGAACCCAAATTAATTTCCTATATTCCCGATAAAGCAAAAATATAGATTCATGAGAGACAAAAAGATAAAAACTCCTTGGCCTTATAGGACCAGTCTTCTTTGACCAATTCTTCATGAGGAATTTTTGGTGGGCATAGCTTCCCGCTAATAATGTCTTGTATGGCCTTTACCCATTCTTCAGGGGTTTCCGCTACGACTACGTAAGGCTCAAACTTTTTTATTTCTTTTAACGGAACCCCTATTACTGGTTTCCCGGAAGCTAGATATTCTTTAAGTTTTAAAGGGTTGGCAGACTGAGTCCCTTTGTCTAACTGATAGGGCATTATTAAGACGTCAAATTCTTTTAATAAGGCCGGAACTTTATCAAAAGATACAGGCTCAAAATAATAAAAATTTTTATATTTTTTGAGAAAATCTACGGAAATATCTTCCTTTCCTACAAAAACAAAAGAGTAATCAGAGTGTTTATTTATTATATGTTCAATTAGCTGAAAATTCAAACGTTCCCAAATAAGACCGGTATAACCAATTCTAGGTCTGGGGATTTTAACGATTTCATGTCTAATACTAAAAGGGTTTGCAAAGCGAAAAATATCTACACCATGGGTTAATAGAAAAAATTTTTGAGATTTCGCAATTTTTTTAATTCTTTGGGCTAAGATATCTGATACCACTATCAAGACATCTGTTTTTCTTATTAGTTCCTTCTCCATTTGCAAAATAAGATCTTTTTCGTGTCCTGGCCAGTTGGCAAAATCGTCAACACAATAATAGACTACTCTTTTTTCTCCAAAAGCACCTATATAATCACAGGCATTGGGAACAGTGGTAACTAATATGGGACTGTTTAGACCTCGACGTTCTAGCTCTTGTTTAACAGCTTTTATAACCGAGTTGCGATTAATTTGTCGAAATAAGCCTTTGTTATAAGGGATCATAGGAGGCTGAATTACCGAAAGATTTTCTGGTAGCGCCTGTTGGGGAACTTTTTGATTGGTAGTCATAAGCATTTTTTTCAGTTTACGAAAACCTTTGGCCAGGTCTGCTTTACAAAGGCGGGGTAAACGCATACCAACAGTATTTACCCAAACGACGGGGTAATCTTTAACAATGTGTCTAAAAATATGCTGGCAACTTGATGGGTGTTCACCCCAATCGTCAGCAAAAACCAGAAATGAAATTTGTTCAGAAGACATGGCCAAAATTACCAGCTTTTTCGGGCAAAACCTAACTGACGTAAATGTTCTCGCAAAAGACGTTCCTCTTCTTCTATGACTGTGGGATCTATATTGTTTTCCGTAGCCGGTAGAAAGCCTTTTTTTTCAAGATAAGAAATTATTTTCTGCATACTTTCTGCAACGGTTTCTTTATCAGTAAAAACTTCTATTTCGGGATTTCGAGGTGGTTCGTAAGGATCAGAAATACCGGTAAAATTAGGAATTTCGCCGCGACGAGCCTTAGCGTATAAGCCTTTTACATCGCGTTTTTCTACCACTTCAAGGGGACAATTACAAAAAACTTCAATATAATTGGGAATAAGTTTACGGTTTAACTGGCGAGTTTCTTCATAGGGAGCAATAGCGGCTACCACGCTAATAATGCCGTGTTTATTTAATAGCCAGGAAAGAAAACCGATACGCTTGACGTTAATATCTCGTTCTCGCTTGGTAAAACCAAGCTCCTGACTAAAATTGGTACGGATAATATCACCGTCTAGCAATTCAGCCTTAAGGCCTCGCTTTTTTATTTCCAGGTATGTTCTTCTGGATAGGGTAGACTTGCCTGAACCAGAAAGACCAGTAAACCAAATAGTAAATGCGTCCATTTAAGCCTCCTTTTGAATACCCAACCCCTTTGAAACTTAATCGGGATTATATAAATCTTTTCGGTTTTCTGAAAGTTTTTCCAAAAATTTTTTGGAGATCGGCCGAAATCAATCTCGCGCCTGTCCCCCAAACAATAGCACTGTGAATTTTTTAGATTTTATGTTAAAAATTCCCAGTAAACTTGTGATAAATCTTAAATAAAAACTATTAAAAAATTAAAAACTCGTTTATAATTTGTTATAATTTTAGGGTGGGCGAGATGAAAAAAGTATTAATTGTAGAAGATGATGCAGGAGTTCGCGAAGTGCTGGCGGAATTTTTTAGTATGCTCGGTTTTGAAGTTTCTCTGGCCGGTAGCAGCAAAGAAGCTCTAAATCTTATAGAAAAAGAACTTTTTTATCTCTATCTCCTTGATATTAAGCTCCCACAGGTTGATGGGCTAGAACTAGCTCATCATATTAGAAACAAATCTAACAATCCCATTATTTTTCTCACCGGCCTTATTAATAACCACACAGAATCTCAAGCAAGAAAAGTAAATAATTCTTACTACTTGAGAAAACCTGTCACTTTTGAAATGCTCAAAGAAGTTTTAAATAAAGCAGGAGTCATTTAATGAAACTTTTGCCAACTAACAGATCTAACATATTTTTTCGTATTCATATTTTGAATTCATTACAAAAGGCTAACTTTGTAGTTTCATTTGGAACGAAGCTTCGAAGCAAATATCTCATGATATGTTATTTTTGGCTCGTATTGTCTGTTTTTTTTACAGCCGGTTCTGCTTGGGCCGTAAATTTTGAAAGTTTAAAACAAAGGCTAATAGCTGACGGTTTATCACCTACGTATGTAGAAGAAATTTTTTCTCGTCCTGAGGTAAAATTTTTACCCCAGATAATGCCCCGTAAACTGCTTCATGATGAATACAAACTGAACTACGCCCAGTTTTTAGAACCTGAAAGAGTGGCTCGGGCCCAAAAGTTTTTGAAAGCAAACTATGAGCTTTTGTCTTCTCTTGAAAAACATTTTGGTGTACCCAAAGAAGTAATTGTAGCCATATTTTTAGTTGAGACCGATCTCGGACGTTACACCGGCAAATATGAGACTTTTAATGTGCTGGCCAGCATGGCCATCGCATCTGATTGGGAGGAGGTAAAATCTTTTTTACCTGAAAATCTTTCTCCCGAGGAAGAGAAAAGGCTAAAAGCTTTTATGAAACGGCGGTCCAAATGGGCTTACAAAGAACTGGTAGCCCTTTTGCGTTATAGTTCTAACCATAATGTTGATCCCCTTTCCATAAAGGGCTCGGTTTTTGGAGCATTTGGCCTACCCCAGTTTGTACCTTCAAGTCTCCTTTTCTACGGCTACGATTGGAACAAAGACGGAAAGATAGATCTATTCAATTTGGAAGACGCCTTAGCCTCTATAGCCAACTACTTAGCTCGTCATGGCTGGGGTAAGGCCAAAGACTATCAGGCCCAACTAAAAGTAATTATGACTTACAACAAAAGCCGGCCTTATGCGGAAACAGTATTAAGTCTTGCTAAAAAACTAAAAGATGCCAGCGGATAGAGAAGAATTTACCCGTCGTATAGCCCTTTTAGCTGAAAGGCTATCACAAAAAGGCTTTGATGCAGCTCTTATTCGCTATCCTCTAAATATTTTTTATTTCACAGGTGCTTTTGTTGATGGTCATCTGGTTATAACTAAAAGAGCAGAAGTTTTTCTGCTAGTTTACCGCACTTTAGGCAGGCCTGATTTTAACCCCGTGGCTGAAGTTATTCCTTTTCGTTCCTTAAAAAAACTTCCTGTTTTTTTAGCTGACCTTAGCATAAAAACTTTAGGCCTTGAAGAAGACCGCCTTCCTATAAACCTATATCGACGGTATCAAAAACTTCTGGCAGCTTTTGACCTTGGGGATATCAGTGAAATTGTCAGAAATTTACGGGCTATTAAAAGCCGTTACGAAATAGATTGTCTAAAAAAAGCGGCAGAGATACTTTCAGACGCCATTTATAGCTTTTTGCCCAAACTTAAACCGGGTTTTAGTGAACTTGAAGCCGCAGGTTTACTTGAAGCCGAACTCCGGAAAAGAGGGCATCCGGCTTTTACACGCACCTATGGTTTTGGGCAGGAGCTTGCCTACGGTCACCTCCTTTCAGGCAAGTCTGGTGTGATACCTGCTTTTGTAACCACTGGCCAGGGCGGCCAAGGAATTTACGGTTTCCCTCAAGGGCCATCGGAAAAGAAAATTCAACCAAATGAACTTATTCTAATTGACTATGCTGGCTGGCATGAGGGCTACATGGTTGACCAGAGCCGCCTTTTTTATTTTGGGAATATCCCCCAAAAAACATTGGCAATCTATGATAAAGTGCTCGCTTTACTCGAAGATTTAGAACAACTGCTGCGTCCCGGGATAAGTGTCCAAAAACTATATGAAAGGGCTGTTTTAAAAGCTGAGGAGCTAGGAATAAGCGAATACTTTATGGCTCATGGGCCAGAAAAAGTACCTTTTGTAGGCCACGGGGTTGGGCTTGAAATTGACGAATGGCCACCTATTGCTTCTCTGGACATAACCCTTGAAGAAAACATGGTCATAGCCCTCGAGCCCAAATGTCACGTGCCAGAAATAGGAGTTATTGGCCTTGAAGATACTTATCATATCACTGCAAACGGTCCAGAAAGGCTCACTCTTTTCCCCCGAAAGATAATTTCCCTATTGGATTAGTTCACCAAAAGATAGCTTTCGTTAAAAGACTGCTTCGTGCCTTAGTGCTCCTCGCAGTGACATAGTCAGAATCAAAAGTTCAACACTTTTTCATTAAAGCCCTATCAACACTTAGCCGAAAAAGTTTGATGATATGGTAAGAGAACTTCTCATAAACTTGAATAATTTTTTTCTTTCGGTATCTGATGCCATAGACCTTGCTAACCCCCATATTTCTGCCCACCAAATTAAGGTAGCCTATATTTCATGGCGTATGGGGAAACTTTTTCGTTTGTCTTCTGAAAAAACTAATCAGCTTTACATAGCGGCTCTTTTCCATGATGTAGGCGCCTTAACCCCTCAAGATAAATTACGCCTACACTCCTCGATAGAAAAAAATCTAGATTTACACTGTATTAAAGGAGAAGAGCTTTTTAAATCTCTCAAGTTTCTTGCTCCAATAGCTCCTCTGATACGTTTTCACCACAAACCCTGGCACCTCTGGCAAGAAGAAGGCTTTAGTTTAAATAGTCCTTACGTCCTGGAAAGCCAGATACTAAACCTGGCTGATACAGTAGAACGTCTAGTTAGACGCAAAGAATTTATATTAGAACAGAGAGTAATTATTAATAAAAAAATTCTTTCTCTCTCTAAAAAAGAATTCCATCCTGAAGTGGTAAATGCTTTTCTGGAGTTAAGCAAACAAGAATGCTTTTGGTTTGATCTGACAAACCACAGGCTTTATTCAATTCTTTTGAAATATGGGCCCCTTGAGTCTGTACATATAGGCATTGAAGAAATAGCTCAGCTTGCCGGTTTTTTCAGTAAAATAATTGACTTTAAGAGCCAATTTACTTCTACGCATTCAAGCGGCGTGGTGGCCTGTGCCACCATGCTTTCTCATCTTTGTGGTTTTACTGAGCTGGAAATTCTTCATATGAAAGTAGCCGCAAGCTTACACGACCTTGGAAAGTTGGCTATACCAAATTTTATTCTTGAAAAACCAGGCCGTCTCACTCCTGAAGAATTTAACATTATTAAACAACATACTTATTATACTTATATGATTCTTTCTTCCGTTGAAGGTTTTGAGACTATTGCCGAGTGGGCCGCTTTTCATCATGAAAAACTTGACGGCTCTGGATATCCTTTTGGGCTTACCGGTGACCGATTAAGCCTTGGAGCCCGAATTATGGCTGTGGCCGATATCTTTACCGCCCTTATAGAAGAACGCCCTTATCGGAACCCTATGACCAAAAAGGAAGTTTTAGAAATATTGACTAATCAAGTTAAAAAAGGCCTTCTTGACAAGCGTATAGTAAAAATTGTTACAGAAAATTATGAAGACATAGAAGCCCGTGTGAAAAAATACCAAAAACTGGCTGAAAAAACATATTTGGAACAATTTCAAAAAGCAGCCTAACTACCAGTCTCTTGGTTTGGCAAGGATCTCGCGCACTTTAAGGTTGAAAAGCTTATTAGAAGGCATAGCTTTTATAATGGCTACGGTATCAGCCCCGCGAGCAGTACCAGCCACAGTGATAACGTCTTCTGGAGGCACAAGCCCTGCATCACAGGCCATAAGGGCTATTTCAACACAGACTTTTATGCCCTGGCCAAAAAGTCGCAGGGTGTTGGCAATAAGGTCTTGCTGGGAATATTGCTGGAGTTCCCGAATAGCCGTACCAATATTGCGTAAAACCATGGTGCCAGTGTAAACCTTGGCTCCCAGAGATTCTATTTTGGCCCGCATCTCTTGAGTAATCTCGATCTTGCCTGGCTCTCTGAAGCCCACATTGTGAGTAACTACCACCAGATTGGCCTCTTTACCGGCAAAGAGTTCAGCTGCCTTGAGGCCGGTATCTCCGAAAGTAGAAGCTATTACTATATGTTTTAGGCCCCGTTCTTTAAAAGCCTTAAAGGCTATTTTTAAGGCCGCCTCGGTGTTAACTCGCCCTGCCTTTTCAAAATAAGTGTACATCAACTAAACCTCTCGTGCTTTTGCTCAAAGAGCTGATGAAAAGATACTACACCTAAAATTATAATTTGATTATCGATTATTTTAAAACCGATCAGATAGTTACTCAGCCGAATTTTCCAATAATTTAGGCTTTCTCCACGAATAGGTTTGCCATAAAAAAATGGCCTTTTAATAAACTTTTCCTTTAAAAACTTAGTTAGTGCATTTTTAAAAGGCGGGCTTAAGTCTTCCAGATCTCTTTTAAGTACCTCGGGATGAAACCTTAACTCATAGTTTTTTTGTCTCATGTTCAATCGGTAAAACTCCTTCCTGATCTTCCTGTATTATATCTTTTTCATCTCTTTGAGACAAATAGTCTAATAACAGTAAATCTTCCTCAAGGTCAAGGGCCTTATTAATAAGCTCGGCTACCACCGCAGACATAGATTTTCCTTTCACCTGAGAAAGCTTTCTAATCCGCTGATAAACTTCTTCTTCAAGCACAATACAAAGCCGAGGTTGTTTTGTAGGCATATCCCCTCCTTAAAAACAATAATTTCACCCCTTTTCGGTAGTTTAGAAAAATTCTTAAATTTATACAATAGTTCATCATTTACAATGAACCTAGACAGAGTTACAAAAAGTTTACAATTTTTATTTGGATATTTACTGCCGTAGCATATTTTTTATGTTAGTCAAGTAGTATTTTGGTAAAAGTAGTTAAGAAAACATTAAAATAACTAGTTCATCAAGTATGATGCTAAAACAAAAACTTAATCCTATTATATTTGACAAAATTTATACAAATAAACTAACCATAAATATTTAGGGTTCATTAAATATGATGACAACCAAAAAATACAAAAAGTATTAAACTATTATCTCTATCCGACGATAAAAATCTAAAAACCGTTAAAAAAACAATCAAAAGTGAATCAAAAATAATGAAAAAAAGCGGGAGGGGCAAGTGACTAGATTAATGACACTCAAAACCAAAAACATACTACTAATTATTATGGGTTTAGTGTTTACCCTATGGAGTATAAGCATTGGCATTCAATTTTTCTTATTAAACAAGGAAAAAGAAGTTGTCTTGACAGAATTAGGTATTTTTATAATATCTTTTTTTATAGGGTTGGGGTTATGTCTTTACATTGGCAAAAAACTTGAAGAAGAAGCCCAGGCACTTATCTCGGTAATGAAAAAGATAAGCCAAAAAGATTTTACAGAAAGCGCTAAAGAAATACCTAATAGCCAAAATGAAATTCATATCCTGGCCAAGTACTTTAATCAAACTATAGAAAATAGCAATCAAATCTTAAAAGAAGTCAAAGAAGGCATTGAACAAATTGCCTCAGGCTCTGAAGAATTCTCAGCCATTGCTGAACAGGTTACCCAGCATTCTAAAGAAACCTTTAAGGAAGTCAAAAAGCTAGCCTCTTTTACGGAACAGATTAGCGAACAACTAGATTTGGCTAACCGCAGCGTTCAGGAATTGAGTGCCGCTATTTCAGAAATTTCTCAAAATACAGCCACCACTGCTGAAGAGAGCCAGAGCACCAGTGACCAGGCCTCTCTCAATAGTGAACTGATGGAAAGCCTTCTAAAAGAAATTGAACACATCAAACACGCAGCTGATATAATCCAAGATATTGCTGACCAGACTAATCTCTTAGCTTTAAACGCCACCATAGAAGCGGCTCGAGCGAGGGAGGCTGGTAAGGGCTTTGCCGTGGTAGCCAGTGAGATCAAAGAACTATCAAGACAAACGGCCCAATCGACAGACCAAATCAGGGCCTGGGTGGAAAACCTGGTGGAAAAAGGCATGAAATTGCGCGAAACCAGCCAGACTTTATTAAACACTATGGAAAAAACCGTTGAAAGAGCAGGAAGTATCGCCTCAGCCATTGAAGAACAAACTGCCGTTACTCAAGAAATAATACACAATACAGGCAGTATTGCTGGAGAACTATCAAATATCATGAATATGAATAACAACCTTAAAAGTAGAACCGAAGAAGCGGAAAGCTCTATTGTGGGTATAAAACAGGCCGCTGAAGACATGAATAAACTGGCCTTGCATCTAAGAGAAATGACCAATGATTATAAGATTTATTAATGGGTTATTATTAATGAGGTCACTAAATAGGCGACAATTAAGTCATTGCGAGCGAAGCGAAGCAATCCCTGAGACTGCTTCGACCTCTAACGTGGCCTCGCCGTGGCAACGAGGGTTACTTCGCCTTGGCGATTATGTCAGCAATAACTCTTTGTTACCTAAAAACGCTCAGGTTAATAATGTAGAGGAACTAACATGTTTGGCAAAAAGATAGAAAATAACTTGATTTATCAAATTTATAAAATAGGAAAAATTGCTGAAAAAGCCAAAAAAAACGAAGAAAAAATACAAGAAATACTATCATTAATAGAAAAAATTTTTGATACTAAAAAAATATTTTTAATTTTTATCGAAGAAAAGAATAAAGTAATTACTAATTTTGAAGGTCTTAATAACAAAAGACTTTTAGATAAAGTAAAAGGAGAATGGCTTGAAAAGCTAGAAAGAGAAAAGGCTATAAATATTATTGGAGAACTGATAACTTCAGATAAATCAAAAGGATTAATAGCATTAATTCCTATAACAAGGCAGAAAAATTTAACAGGATTGATCCTCTTAGAAAACGAAGCAAGACAATCAAAATTAACTCAAGAAGAATTAATATTTTTATTTAGCATAGCCCATATCATAGGTAATATAATCAACCTAGAAAAAACAAAAGAAGAAACCATAAAAGAATGCCAAAAAACATCTCAAGCTCTTATCCATAACATAAAAAATACATTACAAAATATATCGTTTTCCGCTGAAAAAGGCCTGATACACCGAAAAGATAAAGACAAATACTTGAAAGACATCATTAAAACAAGCCAAGAAGGAGAAAAAACAACTAAAGATTTTTTGGAAATACATTTCAAAAGAAGCTTTGCTAGCAAAATAAAGGTTGACATAAATGAACTCATTAAAAAACAAGTACACAGGATTAAACAAGAAAATTTGACTATAAAATTAAATTTAGAAGAGAATTTACCTAAAATTACTGGAAAAGAACATATTATAGAACAAATTTTAGAACATATAATTACCAACGCCTATCAAGCAATAAAAGGAAAAGGAACCATCAAAATTGAAAGTAAACGAGAAGGAGAATATATCAAAGTAAAGATTGTTGATTCAGGGCCAGGCATACCAGAAAATATAAAAGAAAAAATTTTCAAACTAAATTTCACCACCCAAAAGGCGGGAACTGGTCTTGGCTTGACTTTCAGTAAAGAATCTATCGAAGAGATGGGCGGAAAAATTTTTCTTGACAACAAAGAAAAAGAAACAACTTTTGTTTTATTATTTCCTTTAAAAACTATAAAGCTAAACAAGTTTAGACTTATTACAATATTAGTCGTAGAGGACGAAGAAATTATTAGAAATATACTAACAGAATTTTTAAGAGAAAAAGGATTTAAAGTCTTTCAGGCTGCTGATTTTGAAGAAGCTATTAACATAATAGAAACTTCATCTAATATAGATTTTCTTATCACTGATATGCATATTCCCGGAGGGAAAGGAACTAAAATTGCAAGAGTAGCTAAAGACAAATTCCCCAGTTTAAATATTATTTTTATCACTGGCTCTATCGCCGACCTTATCAATACCAAAGATGGTATCGTAATTCAAAAACCCTTTGAAATGGAAAACCTTCTGGAAGTAATCATGAATACTCTGGAAAACCATCCCAACGAACCCCAGCCATAAATTTTAAAAAATTCTGAAGTCATCGACACATTTTTGGGTCACCACAAGGACGCTTTTCCTCTCACAAGGCTCGCAAGTAAAGGTGACCTTTGCAAAACGCTTTACTTATTGGTCACTAAATAGGCGACAATTGAGTCATTACGAGCGAAGCGAAGCAATCCCTGAGACTGCTTCGACCTCTAACGAGGCCTCGCAGTGACAGCGAAGGTTATTTTACTTTAGCGATTATGTCAGCGGCAATACTTTGTCGTGTAAAAAACACTCGGATTAATAATAGACTGCTTCGCCCTGCGGGCTCGCAGTGACTAGATGGTGATTGGCTACTGGCAGATGGCCGATGGTAGATAGTTATTGGCGCAAAAAATGCTTCTCGCCTTCGGCTCCTTGCAGTGACAACGTAGCCGATAGCTGTTAGCGCAAAAGGTTGCGCCAGCGGCCTAAGCAATCTCGCGAGGTGCCAGGCGCCATGGTCGCCATGGTCATCCCAATTTATATTCTCAATTTTGCAAAAGTCTCTACTTGACATATCTTACGTGTTGTGTCACTTATTCAGTAAAAATAGCAAATTTGAGGAGGTAAGCATGAAAATAAGGTCGGTAGTTGTTATTTTGTTTTTATTAGTGTCTGCTTTGGCTTTTTCTCCGGTTTGTGAGGCCAAAAACGAACTCAAAGTAGGAGAAATGTGGAATATCAGAGGGGTTGACCCTGTCAAAAAGGGAACACTTGTAAAAGAAAAGGCTCTGATCACCGAAAACCTGGTAGAGGCCGATCCGGACTTTTCTCTCAGGCCGGGGCTTGCCAAATCCTGGAAGCAACTAAGCCCCACCCACTGGCGGTTTTATCTGAGAAAAGGAGTAAAATTCCACGACGGGAGTGAAATGAAGGCAGGAGACGTAAAGTGGGCCATTGAAAGGGCCTTAAAAGACCCTTCCATAAAGTCCCTTACCAAAATTAAAGAAATAAAAGTTATAGATGATTACACCATTGATTTTATAACCGAAGGACCTTACGCTGCTTTTCCCGCTACTCTTCACTACTCAAAAGTTTCTATAGTTTCTCCCCATTCTGAGATGGACAAAAACGGCGTCATCACCAAACCTATAGGCACAGGGCCTTTCATGTTGGTAAAATGGAATCCCGCCACTGAAACCCTCTATTTAAAAGGATTCAAAGATTACTGGCAGGGGAAACCCAAACTTGACGAGCTTATCATAAAAGCCATTCCTGACCCAGCTTCAAGAGAAGTGGCTGTGGAAAAAGGAGAAATAGATTTTACCTGTGATGTGCCTTATGGAGACGTAGAAAGACTCTCCAGGGAAAAGGGGATCAAATTAGAAATTCATCCCACCGCCAGAGTCTATCAGCTAACCTTTGGCAGCCTGCACGGCACTCCTTACGAAGATGTCCGCGTAAGAAAAGCCATAAGCTACGCCATTGATAAGAAATCAATAGCCCAAATAGTCCTTCACGGATGTGCTGAGCCTGCCAAGGGGATCATTCTTCCCTCTCTCTGGTGGGCCAACAACAATGTCTCTGGCTACGATTACAACCCTAAAAAGGCGAAAGAGCTTCTAAAAGAGGCCGGCTGGGTAGATACAGATAACGACGGCATTTTAGAAAAGAATGGAAAAGAATTTCACGTAACCATTTACACCTATCCTCAAAGGCCAGGGCTTAAACCTATGGCTGAAACCATTCAGGCCTTTCTTAAAAATGTAGGTATAAAAGCAGAGGTAAGAGTGCTTGACTGGAGTGCCATTGGCAAATACATGAAAAAATACGACATGAAACTTTCGGCCTATCACCTGGCCATGGTACCTGACCCTGATTACTACCTAAGAAAAATCTATCATTCTAAAGGCTCTACTAATACTTGGGGTTATAACAATCCTGAAATGGACAAATTACTTGAAAAGGGGCTCACCACCTTTGACCAACAAGAACGAAAAAAGATTTACGACAAGGTCCAGGAACTAGCCCTTAAAGACTTGCCCTTGATTCATATTGCTTTTTATAAGGTACTGGTCGTTTACAGAGATTACGTTAAAGGCTTCAAGTTTAATCCTGTAGCTCATGATTACATGCTTAATCCGGAAATTTACGTAGCTAAATAAATTGCAGTTCGCAAAAGCTTTGTTTAAGAGACTGCTTCGCCCTTACGAGAGAGGGCTCGCAGTGACTAGATGGTGGATGGCCGATGGCTGATGGCAACTGGTAACATGTTAGGGACTGCTTCGTCGCCTCCGGCTCCTCGCAGTGACGGTATGGCAGATGGCCGATGGTAGATGGCTATTGGCGCAGGGATTGCTTCGCCTGTCCCGAGTGCAGCGAAGGGATCTTCCTGGACAGCTCCTCGCAGCGACAAGATGAAAACGGCCCTTGCAGTGACAACGTGGCCGATGGCTGGGCAGTAACAACGGCCGAAGCAATCCCTATCGCGAGGCGCCAGCGGTGCCGTGACGATTTCAACCTATATTTTTTGAATTTTACAAAGGTCTTGTAGGGTAAATGCTGATTTATCTTTTAAAACGTTTGTTCATAGCGGTTCTAGTAGTAGTGGCTACTTCTGCGCTCACTTTCTTTTTACTTTTGGCTTCTCCTGGAGACACTGCTGAAGTAATCGTAAAAAAGATATTGGTTGGCGAGGAAGAATACTCGCCAACCAAACAAGAAATTGAACAAGTTAAAGATGTCTTTGAACTCAACGCCCCAGGTGTAGTTTTATATTTAAAGTGGCTCTCAAAGGCCGTACATGGAGATCTTGGTTGCTCTTATGTTTCCGGGCTTCCGGTAACGCAAGAAATTTTGACCAGGCTTCCGGCCACGGCCTTACTGGCCATTACCGCTACTCTTCTTTCCGTGATTGTCGCTATACCCTTAGGGATTTTATCAGCAGCCAGGCCCAACAGCTTTTGGGACTACGCCTGTCTTACTTATTCGGCCTTCTTTATATCTGTTCCCAATTTTTGGCTGGCCTTAATACTCATCTTATTCTTTTCCCTCTATCTTGATCTTTTACCAGTAGCGGGGTTTGGCAGTTTAGCTCACCTTATTTTGCCCGCTATTACGCTAGCTGCAGGCATGTCAGCCATAACGGTGAGATTAACCCGGGCAAGCCTACTAGACGTTTTAAGGCAGGATTACATAATCACCGCCAGGGCCAAAGGCCTTGCCGAAAAGACAATTCTTTACAGGCACGCTCTAAGAAATGCTCTTATTCCCGTGGTAACCATGATTGGACTACAAATAGGCCATCTGCTAAGTGGCACGGTAATTGTTGAAACAGTATTTGGCTGGCCTGGCATTGGTAAACTCTTGGCTGATTCCATAGAAGTTAGAGATATTCCTATGATCCAGGGATGTGTAGTTTTTATCGCTATTATGTTTTCCCTGGTAAATATTCTGGTTGACTTCTCTTATCGCTTTTTAGATCCCAGAGTCAAATACGGAGATGAAAGTGATTAAAAAGTGTTTGAGGCACAGGGCTATTGTGGCAGGGCTGTTTATCCTCTTGCTTCTTCTTTCTATGATTTTGTTTTCTCCCTTTACCTCTGACCCTACAGCCATCAATCTACAGAATAGCTTACAGCCTCCAAGCCTAAAACATCCCTTTGGCACTGATAATCTCGGAAGAGACCTTTTGGCCAGAGTTTTTCATGCAGCCCAAATAGATTTGGCCATAAGCCTTCTCATTGTCAGCTTATCCGTAATAATCGGGATATTTATCGGGCTTATTTCCGGATTTTTCAAAAAAGTAGATAAAATAACCATTGGCATCATAGATGTGTTTCTAGCTTTACCAGAGCTGATTCTGGCTCTGGTAATCGTTGGAGCCCTGGGGCCGGGGCTTTTCAACTCAGCCCTGGCTCTGGTAGTTCTTGGGTGGATTAAATACGCACGGGTGGTAAGGGGCTCAGTCCTTTCCATAAAGGAAAGACAATTCGTGGAAATGGCGAGAGCAGCAGGCCTTAGTGACTTTGGCCTGATAATCAAACACATCTTACCCAATGTCCTTTCTCCGGTGGTAACTATTGCCATGCTTCACCTGGGGCACGCCGTTTTATCTCTTGCAGCTCTGGGTTTTTTAGGGCTTGGAGCCCAACCCCCTACTCCCGAGTGGGGAACCATGCTAAACGAGGGTAGAGTCTATCTCAGAGTGGCCTGGTGGTGGTCAGTTTTCCCAGGCCTTGCCATTGTGCTCACAGTCTTTTCCTTCACCCTTTTAGGTGACGGGCTTAAAGACATACTAAATCCCAAGGCCAGGCATGAACTATGAAGAGCTTGCTTAACGTCAAAAACTTGAGTGTTCACTTCATGCTAGAAGAGATCACGGTAAAGGCCGTTGACAGAGCCAGCATTGAAGTAAAAGAAAACGAAGTGCTTACCTTAATTGGAGAAAGCGGAAGCGGAAAATCCGTCCTTGGCATGGCCATTTTGAAACTGCTCCCTAGCAACATAAAAATAGGTGGACGAATTGACTTCAATGGCTTTAACCTTCTGGAATTACCTGAAGAAAAAATGAAAGACATAAGAGGCCAAGAAATTGCCTGGGTTCCTCAAAATCCATCTTCTTCTTTAAATCCAGTTTTGAAAGTAGGTTTTCAAATTGCAGAACCCATGGAAGTCCATCTCGGTTATGGGAGAAAGACAGCCTGGCAAAAGGCTATAGACTTGCTCAGATTCTTTGACATAAGGCCTCCTGAGAAAAGGGCTAAACAATATCCCCATCAATATAGCGGTGGCATGAGACAAAGGGCCCTGGTAGCCATGGGCACTTCAACCAGGCCCAAGCTCATTATTGCCGACGAACCCACTAAGGGAGTTGATGCCACCAAAAAAATCAGAGTGATAGAGCTCTTCAGAAAAATCAGGAATAACCATAAACCATCGCTTCTTATTATCACCCATGATCTGCCCTTTGCTGAAAAATTGGCGGATAGAGTAGCGGTGATGTATTGCGGTCAGGTAGTAGAGGTGGCCAAAGCGGAGACATTTTTTAACTCTCCGCTTCATCCGTATTCAAAGGCCCTGCTTGAGTCATTGCCTTCAAAGGGATTAAAACCCATAAAAGGCCTCTCGCCCAGTATGATAGATCCGCCTAAAGGCTGCCGCTTCAGACCCAGATGTGATTACGCTACGGATAAATGTTTTGAAGAACCCCCCTTTAATGGTCAGGTAAGGTGCTGGCTTTATGCTTAAAGCGAAAGGACTTTCCAAAATTTTTACTTCAGGCCTGTTATCAAAACAAAGAGTCAATGCCGTTGACAACGTTGATATTGAAATAAAACAGGGAGAAATATTGGCCCTTGTAGGAGAAAGCGGAAGTGGAAAATCAAGTCTTGGCCGTCTGCTTTTAATGCTAATGCAGCCAACTAAAGGAGAAATTCATTTTAACGGCCACGAGCTAACCAAAATGAAGAAGAAAGACCTCCGAAAAATGCGCAAGAAAATGCAACTAATTCCTCAGCATCCAGAGGATTCTTTAGACCCTTTGTGGAAAATTTACAGCAGTCTCGCCGAGCCTTTAAGAATTCACGGTCTTGACGCCAGCAAAAACACACTTCTTAAACTCATTGAAATGGTAGGTCTCCGTGAAGAACACCTTTACCGCTATCCTCACGAGCTAAGCGGTGGAGAACTGCAAAGGGTGATGATTGCGCGGGCCATATCTCTAAGGCCAAAGTTTATTGTCTGTGATGAACCCACTTCCATGCTGGATATGTCGGTTCAAGCCGCCATCGCAAGGATGCTACTGGCGTTGCAGGAGAAGTTTGGCCTAAGTTATCTATTTATTACCCACGACCTTGAGCTGGCTAAAATAGTAGCCCATAGAACGGCCGTCATGTATGCCGGCCAAATTGTGGAAGAAGGGGTGGATGTCTTTGAAAGTCCCTTTCATCCTTATACCGAGATGCTACTAAAAGGCGTTAAGGAGCCTCCTGAGTCAACAGAAAAACCGCCTGGGGGATGTAGGTTTTACGACAAGTGCCCTAAAAAGGGCCCCAAATGCCTTACCTCACCCGAGATGGTAACTGTAAATGGCCGAAAGGTTCGCTGCCACCTATTTGCTTAGGCCTTCTTTATTAATTAATAAGTTCACTAAATAAGCGATAAGAGCGGTCATTGCGAGCGAAGCGAAGCAATCCCTGAGACTGCTTCGATCTCTAACGAGGCCTACAGTGACAGCGAAGGTTATTTTACTTTAGCGATTATGTCAGCGGCAATACTTTGTCGTGTAAAAAACATTCGGATTAATACTATGTGAGCGCAGCGAAGGGATCTCAGGGATCGCCACGGCAACCGCGTCGCCTCGCGAGAGCGTTGCTTCGCCACTTCGTGGCTAGCAATGACGAAAAAGGGAAACGAGGCCTCGTCGTGACAGTAAAGATTACTTCACTTTAGCGATTACATCAGCGATGATATTTTATTACCTAAAAAACGCTCGGATTATTAAATTTCTGATTGTTAGACTAAAACTATGCGGACCAGGGAAAACCTAAATACTCCTTTTTTTATTAAAGAATTTGAACCTTCAAATCTTTTGGATCTAAAAAGTCTTCTTAAGGAAGGCTATAAGCGAGATTTTCTGGTGTTTTTAGACACATCTCGGGTTAGCGGCGAAGAAAACAGGCATTTTTATTTTATTGACCCAGTTAAAATTCTCCTATTTAAACCGGGAGATGATCTGGCAGTTTTTTTCCGCAAACTTGAGGAGGCCCTTTCAGAAGGATTATGGCTGGCAGGCTTTTTTTCCTATGAGTTCGGCTACTTTTTGGATAAAAAACTGACTTCCTGTTATAAAGAGCCTCATTTTTTGCCGCTGGTATTTCTCGCGGCCTTTAAACATCCGCAAATCTTTGAGGCTAAAGGAGTTTGTTTTGGCGAGGCCGAAGAGCCTGAACTGCAAAATCTTAAACTTTCTCTCGCTCAAGAAGAATACATTTCAAAAATCAGGCAAATCAAAGGCTACATTGCCTCAGGAGATACCTATCAGGTAAACTTTACCATGAAATATCATTTTTCTTTCAAGGGAGACACCCTATCCTGGTACCTGGCCCTGAGACGCAAGCAAAGGGTTTCTTACGGAGCGCTTATAAAAACGCCTGAATTTCAAGTGCTGAGTTTTTCGCCTGAGCTTTTCATCAGGGTAAAAGAGGGAAACATTTTCACCAGGCCTATGAAGGGCACGGCTTCCCGCGGGGACAATCTTTCAGAAGACGAAAAGCTTGCTGCTTTTCTCTCTTCTGACACCAAAAACCAGGCGGAAAACGTAATGATTGTTGATCTCTTGCGGAATGACCTGGGCCGTGTTTGCGAAAAAGGGAGCGTATGGGTGCCCAAACTATTTGAAGTGGAAAAATATGAAACCGTTTTGCAAATGACTTCAACCGTCAAAGGAAAGCTTAAAAATTTTAGTCTTTTAGACATATTCAAGGCGCTTTTTCCGTGTGGCTCGGTAACTGGCGCTCCAAAGATCCGCACCATGGAGATAATTTCTGAACTCGAAACCGAACCAAGAGGCGTTTATACAGGAGCCATTGGCTTTATTTCTCCTCAAAAAGAGATGGTTTTTAATGTGGCTATTCGCACCCTGGCTTTGAGTCAAGGCCAAGGGGAGTTCGGCATAGGTTCGGGAATTGTCTGGGATAGTAATCCGGAAAAAGAATACGAAGAAAGCCTTCTTAAGGCCAAATTTTTAAAAGACAAGGCCCCCTATTTTGAATTAATAGAAACAATAAGATTTGATCCAGGAGAAGACGTAAAACTCCTTTCTTTTCATCTCTCACGCCTTAAAACCTCGGCTGCTTATTTTGGTTTCCCTCTAGATGAAAAGGCCCTTTTAGCGCTTCTTCAAGAGGTTTTTAAAACTCTTGATAAACCGGCAAAACTTCGTCTGCTCTTAAGAGAAGACGGGCGCTTAAAGCTTGAGGCTTACCCCCTACCCTCGCCTCCGAAAGAAATAAAAATTGCGCTGGTAAAAAAAGACTACGTACCACCTAAAAAATTTCTTCTACATAAAACAACTTATCGCCATTGGTTCAATCGCTGGCAGGATTTTGCTAAAAAAAATGGCCTCTTTGAAGTAGTTTTTTACGACGAAAAAGAAAGACTGCTTGAAGGGACTATTTCAAACATTTTTCTGCAAATTAACGGCAAATTATATACCCCGCCAGCTAAACTTGGCCTTTTGCCAGGGGTTTTGCGGGAAAGCCTTTTAAGCGCCGGCAAAGCTTATGAAAAAGAACTCTACCTAGCCGACCTTTACCAGGCAGAAAAAATCTTTGTGGGAAACACCGTAAGAGGCCTTTTAGCAGTTAGCCATCTTTTCAAGAAGTGAGAAAAAAAGGCTTTCCGTTTTCTATATAAGCCACTTCACCAGGATAAATAATCAGGGGTTTAAACCCTCTGTTTAAGGCGTATTTTTTAAAGAGTTTAGGAGGATCATCAAGGGCTTCGTCGCCAAGCTTATAAGCCCCCCAATGGATTGGCATGCCAAACTTGGCGTTAATGTCCATACAAACTTTAACAGCTTCCTCTGGGCTTAAGTGAAAGGGCCTCATTAACTCTCGCGGGAGATAAGCCCCTGCCGGGACCAGAGCTAAATCAAACGGGCCGAAAAGATCTCCTATTTCTTTAAATCCGAAAAAATAACCGGTATCACCACCGAAAAAGACCTTAAAACCTGGCGTTTCTATGATAAACCCGGCCCAGAGGGCAAGGTTTGTATCGCCTATGTTTCTTTTGGACCAGTGTTGCACGGGCACAGCCCTGATGAGAAACCCCGCCTCTTCGTATTCGTCAAACCAGTCGAGTTCATGATTGGAATTTTTTAGGTAAAGGGAAAACTTGAGCGGCGTTATAACTTTGGGATTTCCAGGGAGCCTTTGTAAGCTTTGAAGATCTAAATGGTCACGGTGGGCGTGGCTATATATAACAAAGTCAATAGGAGGAAGCTTTTCGGGCAATATCGGAGGCGGAGTGTGCCTTTTGATAATACCACTTATGTTGCCAAAAATAGGATCAAAAAGAAAGTTCTTCCCTCCAAGCCTTAGAAAAACGGTGTTATGGGCCAGAAAAGAGATAATTGGCCCTTCAGTTTCTTGGAGAAGCCCTGGAGACGGATAAATAACGGGAATATGATTATTTTCTTTAGTGACTAAATGAGAAAGCTTCCATTTAAATATTTTGGCAAGCTTTGGAGCTTCATAAGGCAACCAGGGGTTTTTAAAACGGCCATCAGGCAGATGATGTTTTTTTTGCCTGGCAATTTCTAAAAGGGAATAATCATTAACAAGAGTTTTCATGCCCATAATATAGAACAAATTTAGGGACAGGCAATTTTTTCTTTTTTGCCTGTCCCCGCCATCTGTTAGTGTGTTAACCGAAAGCTAGCGAAATCAAATTTAAGGCTGGCTTTTTTTAAAATCGTGCCCATTTTTATAGCAAAAAGCATATCAGGAGGTGGAATATGCCAGTAATAATTGGACCGCAAGAAATCAAAGAGTTTGACGTAGATGCCATGGCCATAAGGGTTTTTTTAAAGGCCCTTGAGATCATAGGTGGCCCGCGTAAGTTGATTGAATATCGCAACCTTACCTGGATTACCAGCTTGATGGAGGCCTCTTACGCCATAGTACTGGCCGAAGAAGCCTTTAAAACCGAAGATGACATCGCCGAATTTCTAGGTCTTACCCGCCAAACCGTACGCAATATTTTGCGAGCGGAGCCTGAACTGGTTTTAAAGAAGCTTGAGGGAGAGCTTCAGGAAAAAACTCCCCGAGCCCATACGGCAGGCGGCCTGGCCAAGCTGGCTTACAAAGAGATAAAAGAAGGCCGAGATGCCCTGGTTTTCTTCTCGGCTGTGCTTCAAGAAAGCGCTAAAGTTCTCGGAGTAGGCTGGCCAGCCGAAGTCCTGGTACGTATTAAGGGTCTATCCTGGCCGGCTGACCCTGAAGAAGTAGCTGAGCGGCTGGCAGGACTCGTCGTTGACGGTAAGGCCCTAGACAATATAGTGCGTGAGCACGAAGGACCGATAGATCATCCGCGTGTGCTCTTACATTACTTAGCTCAAAAACTTAAAGAAGCTTAATCTCTGGCTTTATCAACAGAACGATAGGCCAAAACCAGGCCTAAAACAGAAAGAACTAACAAAATAACCAAGGAAGACGGTATAAGGCCCTCTCCGTAAGCCGCTGACCTTATCATGTGAGAAGCATGGGTTAAGGGGAGGGCCTTTAATAACCATTGAACAGGCCCGGGCATGTTTTCTACCGGAAAAAATGTTCCTCCCAGGAAAACCATAGGAGTAATGATGAAGTTACTGATAAGGGCCTGGTCAGAATGTGCCTTGATTAACATGGCTGACGCCACACCCAGGCTGGCAAAAATAAAGGCGTTTAGAAATACGCCCAACCAGAAATAAAAACCGAAATTAAGGGAAACTCCAGCTACCAGAGTGACAAGGATTATTATGAGTACCGAAATAAAAGCCCGGGTAACCCCTGCCAGGATCTCTCCCAGCACATAAGCCAGATTTGAAATAGGAGCTGCTTGAAACTCTTCAAAAACTTTTAGATAAAAACGGGCCACGTTTATTTCTACATTTATGCCAAAACCCTGGGTCATGGAAGAAGCGGCCACCAACCCTGGGATAAGAAATTCAAGATAAGGTCTTCCTCCCACTTCAAGGTGTTTCCCTAGACCAAAACCAAAGGCAACTAGATAAAGAATAGGAGAAACAGAAAAAGAAAGTAGCATTCGTGGCAGACGATGCCAGATAATAAAAAGCTCTCGCAAATAAACAGCCAGAAAACCTTTCATACTTTACGTCCAGTAAAATACACAAAGGCGTCTTCAAGGTTTATGCGTCTGAGGATAACAGACTCAACTTCATTTGAAAGTTTCAAGCTAAATTCTTCGGCTGCCTTACGGTCGGGGAAAAATTTGGTCTCGAGTTCTGTTCCTCGGACAATATCCACAGCATATTCCCCCAGCTGTTTCATAAGGGCCTGAGGGGTATCTATAGCCACCAAACGACCGGCGTTTATAAAAGCTACCCGATCGGCCAGGAATTCCGCTTCTTCTATGTAATGGGTGGTTAGCAAAATAGTTGTACCCTTCTGTTGAATGCTTTTTATAAGCCCCCACAATTTGCGCCTGATATGAGGGTCAAGCCCTACGGTAGGTTCATCTAAAAAGAGAATTCGTGGCTGATGAAGAAGAGCCCTTATGATAAGTAGCCTTCTTCTCATACCCCCAGAAAGGGTTTTGACTTTTTCATTAGCCCTATCCCAGAGTTCAGCAAAACGTAATAGTTCGTAAGAGCGTTTACGAATTTGCTCACGACTTAAGCCAAAAAGAAGACCATGAATAAGGAGATTTTCCTTAAGGGTTAATTCCAGGTCAAGGTTAATGGCCTGAGGGACAAGCCCTACCATTTTTTTGGCCTGAATTGGCTCTTTAAAAACATCTACTTCATAAAAAAAGGCCTGACCTCCGGTAGGCCTGGTAAGACCACAGAGGATTCGAATAGTAGTAGTTTTCCCAGCTCCGTTAGGGCCAAGGAGAGCAAAAAGCTCCCCTGATTTGATGGTAAAGGATATACCTTTAAGGGCCGTTATAACCCCGTAGCGTTTAACCAGATTTTCCACTTTTATGGCGAAAGTATCCTGGCCAGGCATGTACGAGTATTTAACACATTTAAAAGAAAGCAACAAAAAGTATTAGTATTACACTTCCAGCACTGCACCTACTGAAGCAAAGAAGAACTTTTCCCTAAAACTATTAAAGATTTTGGCGGAAGCGGTAAGCCCTGTACAGTGAGAAACACCTAATTTGGCAATTTCGTAATCTTTTAAAACTTTAATTGTCTCTTCGAGTTGCTCCTCATCGGCAAACCCCAGATGAGTACCACCTATAACAGCATATATTTGGTCAATACCCGTTTGCTGCACAAAATGATTTATAACATTAACCATACCTGAATGGGCACAACCAAGGATAATCACAAGTCCTTTTTTAGTCTTAATAGCTAAAGAATAGTCATCAAGAATATCATCTTGAACCAATTGACCTTCTACTTTTTTCTTCATTTCTTTGTCTATCTTTTCAAATGGTGTTTCTCTTTTTACTTCTCCAGAGGAAAATACGTTTGGTGCAATTTCTTGAAATTCTCTATGAAGAACGAATTTGGCACCTAAGTTTTCTAAATAAAATCTAGGGAAAGGTATTCCTATATACTTTTTTATATCTTCTTTGATCCAGTAGCGTTCAAGAAATATGTCAGGATGAGCATAAATATCCAGAGGAGATTTTACCTTAAGAAGCTCTACTAACCCTCCTGTATGATCATAATGGCCATGGGAAAGATAAAGAAACTTTATAGTCCTTAAATCTTTTTTTAATGCTAAAGAATTGTTTATCAGAGCTTTTCCTTGCCCGGTATCAAATAAAAAACTGAAATCTTTCATTTCTATAAACACACTAAATCCATGTTCTCCCAATACATCAAAAGGATAGATAACACTATTTTCTACTAAAATGGTAATCTTTAGTTCCATAACGGCCTCCTTACTTATATACCTTACTTATGTAATTTCATTTTAAAAGACACAAAAACAAAAACCAACTCATGTCCCGATCACTTAACCCAATGAATGAAAAAATATTCAGGCTCTAGGTCATATAAGAGGTTGCCTCTGCAGACAGACTCCCGCTTAAGCGGAAACCAGGGACATTAAAACCCTACCAGATTAATAGTAATTTGCAGTAATTTTAGGTATTTAAAAATTTTAATTTTCTAAAAAATTTCCTAAATTAGCTTATATTGACATTTTATGATAATCGTTTTAGTAATTCTGAAACAATCTTAAAAAGGCGACAATTGCAGTCATACGAGGGGCGTAGTCCCAAAGCAATCTTTGTCCCGAGCGCAGCGAAGGGATCTCTTGGATTGCTTCGCCACTTCGTGGCTCGCAATGACGAAAAAGGGAAACGGGGCCTCGCCGTAACAGCGAGGGTTACTTCGCTTTGGCTATTATGCCAGCGATGACACTTTTTCATCCAAAAACGCTCAAATTTAAAAAGCCAAAAGGAGGGTAGCATGAAATACTTGGTTCTTTTATTTTTCCTGTTTTGTGTATGCTTATTTGGTTCCGTATGTTTAAGCAGGAATGCTTTTGCGGAGAAAATAACTTTAAAAGTTTTTCACGCAGGGAGTCTCTCTGTTCCTTTCGCTAAAATGGAAGAGAGACCTTTGAAAAAAATAATTTTAATTTTGTTTTCTATTCTCCGTTTTGGCCATTAAAGCAAAAATTTCTGATTTCTATCCCTTTTGCTTTTCTCTTCTCCTTCAAAATTTCTTAATTTTTACAGGTTTTAATCATATTTTCCTTATTATTTCCTCCTTCATCGCAGTATTATCCTATTATCTTTTATCTATTCAATTTTTCCTTCTAAATCGCCTCCTTTCTCCTCGTCTGCCACGCTAAATTCAAAAGATTATACGTAAAACAGGTTAAAAATAAATGAATTTCGTTGGCAAATAGTCCCACATATCTCGCCTTCTCCCTCTGAAGATGTAAGGAAAAAATGCCAAATACTCGCTCTACCTTGGCCCTTATACGAGAAAAAATTCGATTCCTCTTCTTCTGTCTGGCCGAAAGGGGCCTATTCCTCCTGGCCTTTGCTAAAACTCCACAAAATATCCCCTTCTTACGACACCTCCTCCTTAACTCTTGCTTATCATAAGCTTTATCTGCAAAAACACTTGCCTCTTCTCCTTCAAGTAATTCATCAAGAACTTGGGAATCGTGCACGTTAGCTGGTGTGCAAACGAACTCTGAAACAAACTCATTTTTAACGTCAATAGCAATATGGTCTTTGTAGCCGTAGACAGTCTTTTTGCCTTTTTTGATAAAAGAGGCATCATCATCCTTGCCAGGACGTCTAGCCGCTTTAACCAGACGAGCATCAATGATTTTGCCAGAGCGAAGTTCAAAACCCTTCTGAGCGAGCTGCCGTTTAAGTTCTTCAAAGCACCTACGATAAAGGTTCAAGGATTTGAGATCAGAACGGAAGCGAGATATAGTAGAGTAGTCAGGAACGGGGTCAATAGCAGAGAGGCCAAGGAAGCGACGGTAGAAGAGGTTGCCTTTGAGCATAAGTTCCATTTCCGGGTCAGAGTGGCCGTAGATTTGTTGAATGATGAGGATTTTTAGCATCTGGACGGGGTTATAAGCCTTGCGTCCAACTTTAGAAGGATGAAGAGAAGCGAGGATTTGTTGAAAAGGATCCCAATTGATGAGTTTATTGATACGAGCCAAGATGTCATCAGGCAAGTTTTGATAGATAAGATGTTCGCCTATAGTTAGATTTGTATTGTTTTCTCTGAACATAAATGTAGCTCCTTTAGTTTTTAAGTAGATTTATCATGAGAAATATTACTATTCAACAAATTTTGCAAAGGTCTCGGAAGAAGCTTTTGAAAAGAAATACCCATATATTGACGTTCAAAGAGAGTCAAGTGGTAGTGTTAGAGCAGTAAGAAAAGTAATAGAACTTCACAAACCTTGTGATGTAGTAGCCGTAGCAGACTATACCCTTATTCCTAAAATGATGTTTCCCAAATATGCAGATCATGTAAAACTCTTTGCCAAAAATGAACTAGTACTTTGCTTCACTAAAGACTCAAAATACGCAAATGAAATAAATTCAAACAATTGGTATGAGATCCTTACCAAGCCGGGAGTAAAATTCGGGTTCTCTAATCCAAATGAAGACCCGTGCGGTTATAGAACCGTTATAAGTATTGGGCTTGCTTCTCTTCACTATAAAAACCCTGCTATTCTTGAAAACCTTTTGGGCAAAAATACAAATATTAAATGAAAAAAAACAGAAGATAGTCTTCTATTCATCGCTCCAAAGGAATTAAAAATAAATACGGAAAAGCTTATTATCAGGCCTAAAGAAGTAGATTTAGTTGCTCTTTTAGAAAGCGGAGCCATTGATTATCTTTTCCTCTACAAGAGCGTAGTTTTACAGCATCACTTAAAGTACATAGAGCTACCTGAAGCTATTAATTTAAGCAGCATTAAAGAAAAAGATTTTTACGCAAAAAGTAAAATCAGACTGGCCAATGGTAAGTTAATTAAAGGAAAACCCATTGTTTACGGAATAGCTGCTTTAAAAACCGCTCCACATCCTAAAGAAGCTAAGTTATGGGAAGACTTTGTTACCGGAAAAGAAGGCAAAGAAATCCTTGAAAAGTGTTATCAAACACCTATCTTCCCGGCTGAGGAAATAAAAGCAGAATAAAAGAGGTATTGGGGGTAACGCCCCCAATACCTTCTCCACAAAATAAATACTGAAAATATGATAAGGTTTCAAAAAAGTTTTAAAACCAAATTTTTCTGGATTATAGGCATAATTTGCTTATTGTTTATAATTGCGCCTATTCTACACATATTTATAAAAGTTTCTGCAGAAAGACTAATTGAAACTTTAAAAGATCAAGCTGTTTGGAAAGCTATTTTCACTTCGCTATGGGGCGCCTTGTGGGCCACTATTTTGGGTTGTCTTTTAGGGGTGCCCCTAGCTTATCTGCTAGCCAGATCTGAATTTAAAGGAAAGTCTTTTGTTGAAAGCATAATAAACCTTCCAGTGGCTATTCCTCACGTAGCCGCAGGAATAGCCTTGCTTTCCCTTCTTAATCCTAGGACTACTGTCGGGAAGTTTTTTTCTTTATTCCACATCACTTTTACAGATACCATTTACGGCGTAATAATAGCTATGCTTTTTGTCAGCCTTTCTTTTGTAATAGGCGCAGCCATAACCGGGTTTGATAACGTAGAAGAGGATATTGAAATGGTCTCCCGCAGTCTTGGAGCTTCTCCTTCTTACACATTTTGGCATATAACTCTTCCGCTAGCCTTTCCCGCTATTTTAAGAGGAGCAGTACTTGCCTTTGCAAGAAGTATTAGCGAAGTAGGCGCTTTGCTGGTTATCGCTTATTATCCTAAAACAGCGCCTATTATCATGCTTGATCGATTTGAACAGTATGGCCTCACCTCGGCCAGGCCTGTAACAGTGCTTGTAATAGTAGTTTCCTTAATACTCTTTTTTGTCCTTTTCTATTTGAGCAAACGATATGCTGAAAGTCGATGTTAAGAAAAAATATCCATCTTTTGAACTGAAAGCCCAATTCACTATCAACCCAAGAAGTTACAGCATCCTTCTTGGCCCAAGTGGAGCGGGCAAAAGCCTGACTTTGCGGTTAATTGCAGGCTTTGAACTGCCAGACCAAGGGAAGATAATCTATAACGAAAAAGATCTCACCCCTTTGCCCCCAGAGGATAGACCTGTGGTCTATCTACCCCAAAGCCTGGGATTGTTCCCTCACATGACTGTAAGACAAAACCTGGAATATCCGTTTAGGTGCAAAAGAAAACAGCCGAATAATTTCTTTATAAAGGACATAGTTAAAGAATTTGGCTTGGAAAAGCTTATAGATAAAAAACCACGCGTACTGAGTGGAGGAGAAAAACAAAGAGTTGCTCTGGCCAGGGCTATTCTTTCAACACCAGAGATATTTCTTCTTGATGAACCTCTATCCAGCCTTGACTTTGATTTAAAAGTAAAACTAGTAAAATTCTTAAAGAAAATTCATGAAAAATTTAAACTAACTATACTCCACGTAACCTATGATCCATTTGAGGCTATATCCTTAGGAGAAAAAATATTGGTTATTGAAAAAGGAAAAATTCGAGCGCCACAAGACTCCAAAACTTTAAAAGAATTTTTTAACCTGATGAATAACTTAGAAAAATATATGGAAAGTAGATAACAAAATGAAAATTTTGGCCTTTCAGGGTAGTCCTAGAATAGGCGGTAACACAGATTTACTCCTGGATTCTTTTTTAAAAGGAGCGGAGGAAGCAGGAGCCATCATTGAAAAAATATATTTATATCGCGTTGAGATTGGCCCCTGTATAGAATGCGGCGAATGTGATGACACTGGTGAATGTGTAATCTCTGATGACATGAAAAACATTTACCCCAAAATTGATGCTGCTGACGTAATAGTCATGGCCTCGCCTATCTTTTTTTACAACATATCTTCACGCACCCAGGCCCTGGTGGAACGAAGCCAGGCCCGCTGGGTGTGTAAATACGTTCTCAAAAAAGAACCTCCCTTTGGCCGTGAAAAACAGGGGATATTTCTTTCTCTCGGGGCTACCAAAGGCAAAAAGCTCTTTGAAGGCGCCCAAAGAGTTATAAGATACTTTTTTGACGCGGTTTACGCCCGCTATGAAGGCGGGCTTTTTTACCGGGGCATAGAAAAAAAAGGAGACATTAAAAAACACCCAAGCGCCCTCAAAGAGGCCTATGCGCTGGGCAAAGCCGTGGGAGAAGGGACCCCACCAGAAACCTGGCCTCTGGTGCGAGACCCTTCTCCTTAAGTTTTGGACTTTTTATCAAGGCAAAGCTCTACGACCATCTTGGTACCGTCAACTTCAAAAGGTATGGCCATGCGCTGGCTGGCACAAAGAGGCGTTATAGAATGCCCCTTACCCGTAACAATTACCGGCACCGCCGCTTGAAGAGAAATACCCTGCTCTTCAAAACGCCGCCTGAAGGCTCCGCAGATCTGGTTGGCAAGCTCACCAGCCGCGTCACAAACCTCGTCATTTAAGCTTTCAGGTTCACTTCCAAAAAGGGCCGAAAGAATTTTGAACAAACACTCCTGAGAAAAGGTAACGGTAAGCATTCCCGTAAACCCCGAACCAGCCAGCCCGTTTACCGCTGAGACCTCTCCAAGGGCCGTAGGCTCCGTACGCACAAAGGCCTTTCCTGGTTTAGGCTCAAGCCCGGTATAAGTCTTTATAACTTCGCTTACCGAAGAAACCAGCGCTTCAAGCACCGTGGCCATATCTACACTCCTTTTTTAATGAAGTCTTTTCTTTTATCGGCAGAAAGTTTTCTTCACTTGAAGGAAAAACAAGGTTAATTAGCCGTCCTCCTTTGTAAAATGTTTTTAAGAAACTGCTTCGCCCATACGATGGCTTGTGGCTGGTGGTGCACGAGATGCTTCGTCGCGCATTCGCGCTCCTCGTAGTGACAAAGAAAAAGGGACTCGTAGTAACAGAAAGGAAAATGGCGCACAGTGACAACGAAAGAAAGTCATTGCGAGCCACGAAGTGGCGAAGCAATCCCTGTCCCGAGCGCCAGCGAAGGGATCTCCTTCGGCTCCTCGCAGTAACTAAATGGCAAATGGCTGATGGCAGATAGCTATTGGTGCAGAGACTGCTTCGCTTCGCTCGCAGTGACAACGTAGCCGATAGTAGATAGCTGATAGCTGATAGTAGAAGCTGATAACTCAAGAGGCTGCGCCAGCAGTCGAAGTAACACTCTCGCGAGGGGAAAGTCTCGCCGTGGCGATCTCAATCTCTATCTTGAATTGCAAAGGTCTCTAAAAATTTAAGGCTTGCAGAAGCTATTTTTAACCAAGATACCCGTTTGAGCGGGTATCTTGGTTGCTCCATAATTTTATTCTTGTTCTTTATTTTCTTCGGTAGCTTCTACTTCTTTAATAGACTCAGAAAGGGCCGCCTTGCGGGATAGTTTAATACGACCCATTTTATCAATATCAATAACTTTAACCAGGACTTCATCGCCCTCTTTCAATATATCCGTCACGTTTTTAACCCTACGATTATCAAGTTGAGATATATGCACCAGGCCTTCTGTACCAGGGAAAATCTCTACAAAGGCGCCAAAGTCAGCCACTCTGGTGACCTTGCCTAGGTAAAGCTTTCCTACTTCGGCCTCTTGGGTAACTTCTTTTACCATTTTGGCTGCCTTTTCCGCAGCCTCAGACGAAGATGAATAAATCCTCACTACGCCGGTCTTGTCATCCACGTCTATTTTTACGTCACCACAAGCGGAAATTATGCCTTTTATAGTCTTGCCTCCCGGGCCGATCAGGTCACGCACCTTTTCTGGATTTATGGTCACCGTGAGAACTTTAGGCGCGTAAGCAGAGAGCTTCTCCCTGGGCTCAGGAAGGACTTCGCGCATTTTTTCTAGGATAAAAAACCTGGCTTTTTTAGCCTGGGCCAAAGCCCGACTCATTATGTCCTGGGTAATACCGGTAATTTTAATATCCATTTGGAGGGCGGTGACGCCTTTTTCCGTACCCGCCACTTTAAAGTCCATGTCTCCCATGCGGTCTTCGTCGCCAAGAATATCAGTTAAAATAACCACCTGGTCATCTTCTTTGATAAGCCCCATGGCAATGCCAGCCACCATGGCCTTAATGGGAACTCCGGCGTCCATAAGGGAAAGGGTAGCCCCGCAAACCGTGGCCATTGAAGAAGAACCATTAGACTCAAGTACATCAGAGACCACTCTGATGGTGTAGGGGAATTCATCTTCGCTGGGCACCACAGGGGTTAGGGCCCGCTCAGCCAGCATACCGTGGCCGATTTCCCGCCGCGATGGCCCTCTCAATGGCTTGACCTCGCCTACGCAAAAGGGTGGAAAATTATAGTGAAGGATGAAATGCTTAAAGACTTCTTCACCCGGCATGTCAATGCGCTGCTCTTCCTCAGGGCTACCCAGGGTGGCTACGGTAAGCACCTGGGTCTCGCCACGGGTAAAAATTACCGAGCCGTGGGTACGTGGCAAAACTGATACTTCAGCCCAAATGGGACGAATATCTTCCGGGCCGCGGCCATCTATGCGACGGTTTTCTTTTATTAGCATGGCACGAAGGAGTTCCTTTTCAAACTCTTCAAAATATTCTCTCACTTCAGCTTCTCTACCAACAGCCTCTTCGCCAAGGGCCTCCAGAACCTTCTTAAAGACCTCTTTGCGTCTCTTATTGCGAGCTACTTTTTGGGCGGTAGTGATTACCTCTTTTAAGCCTTCTTCGGCCAGCTCGCGTACCTTTTTCTTAAGCTCTTCATCAACGGCTGGCTCTTCAAAAGCTATCTTGGGTTTGCCAGCTTTTTCTTTTAGTTCTTTCTGTAAAGCTAACAGGGGCTTAATTTGTTCATGGGCAAAAAAGATGGCCTCTTGAACAATCTCTTCAGGAACTTCATTGGCCATACCTTCCACCATGACAATAGCCTCTTCGCTACCCACCACCACCAAGTTCATATCACTCTGTTTAAGGAAAGAAGCTGGCGGATTTACGACAAACTCACCGTTTATGCGCCCTACCCTTACCGCCGCAATAGGGCCCTCAAAGGGAATGTGCGAAACTTCAAGCGCCGCTGAGGCCGCAGTAATGGCCACTACATCAGGGTCGACTTCAGGATCAAGGGAAAGAACCGTGGCTATTATCTGGGTTTCATAACACCAGCCCTTGGGGAAAAGTGGCCTTATGGGACGGTCAATAAGCCGAGCGGTGATAATTTCTTTTTCACTACCCTTTCCCACTTCGCGGCGGAAATAACTTCCCGGGATACGCCCAGCGGCGTAATACATTTCCTGATATTCCACGCTTAAAGGCAAAAAATCAACATCTTTGGCTTCTTCTGAGGCCACTACCGTAACTAAAACCACGGTGTCGCCATAGGTAGCCCAGATGGCCCCGTGGGCCTGTTTGGCTACCTTTCCGGTCTCAAGAGAAAACTTACGACCGGCAAATTCTTTTTCTACTTTGTGCATATCTTCACCTCTTGTTTATTTTTTGTTTGTAAAGTCGGGAGTTCAAAATAAAAAAGGCGGACTTGAGTCCGCCTTTTAGACTAAGCTCTAAGACCTAGTGCTTTAACGATATTACGGTAACGTTCAAAGTCAGTCTTTTTGAGATAATTAAGCAGCCGCCTGCGCTGACCAACCAGCTTTAAAAGCCCACGACGAGAATGATGGTCCTTTTTGTGAATCTTAAAATGGTTTTCCAGGTGCTTGATGCGGGCAGTAAGCAAAGCAATCTGCACCTCAGGGCTGCCAGTGTCATTGGGGTGTCTGGCAAACTTTTCAATAATTTCTTTTTTTACCTCTGCGTCAAAAGCCATTTCAAAACCTCCTAAATATAAATTTAAGCCCAGGAGGGGATTTCCCGCCTCCTGCGCATAAGGCGCTAATAACTTAACCCAAACTCTTAAAATGCGCTACTAGTTTATTTTAAAGAAGTCTATACTGACGCAAAATTTCCGCCAGACGAGAATTTTCCTTGGCAAGCTCCCTCAAATATCTAAACCTTAACTTTGCCTTTTCTTTCCAGTCTCTTTCTGGCTCTTCGCTTGCTCGCTTGATTTAGTCCCTCTGTCCCAAAGAAAAGTTAAAGAAATCTTTCAGCAGTTTGCTCGCAACCAACTCCAGCAACCAATTACCAATGTATCACTGCCAGGAACGCAAATTCGCAACAAGGTAGTCTATAAAAAATTTACTTTAAGGGCAGCCCAACCTTCCTTGACTTTTTGAGCTGCTAAACGGCCCTCAGGAAAAAGGTTCATTACTTCTTCAATCTGGCCAGCAGTAAACCCCGAAAGGATAAGAGAGCCGCCTGGTTTTAAAAGCGGCGGCAAGGCTTTACCAATAGTCAAAATAGTACTGATAGTCAGGTTAGCGAGAACCAGGTCAAAAAAACCCGGGCGAGCGCAATCGTAAGAACCATGAACCACCAAAATTTGTGCTTCATAGCCATTGGCCAGGACATTTTGGCGGGCCTCGACTGTGGCGCGGTAGTCAATATCAGCAGCAAGAACAGCTCTTGCTCCAAGTTTAGCGGCACAGAGAGCCAGGATGCCGCTTCCTGTGCCCAGGTCAAAAATTTTCATCGCCTGTTTTTCTCTCAAAGTTGAAGCTAAAAGCTCTACGCATAATGAAGTAGTAGGGTGAAAACCGCTGCCAAAGGAAAGATCACTCTTTATAACAAGCTCTCCTGGTTTGGGCTCAACGCCTTCACCAGGAGAAACAATAGAAAGTTCGTCAGTATAAGCAAGACGATAGCCACTTACCGGTTTTTCAGTAGGGAAAAGACCGGTTTCAAGGATATCAGCTTGAGGGAAAGCAAAAGAGAGACGTTTTAAAACATCATCTATGTCATTTGCCGGAAAAACCAAAATAAATTTTTCGTGATCTTCAAAAAGAAAGAGAGGATTAAGGGCCTGCAATTTTTCCCGTGATAAAAAGCTATCTCTGGCAAGCTTTACGTGTAAAAATAAGTTCTGGCCTTTTCGGTACTCCATTAGAAACTCTTCTGACTATCAAGTAGTAAAGTGACAGGGCCGTCGTTTATAAGTGATATTTCCATGTAGGCTCGGAACTTTCCTGTCTTTACAGGAACCCCTTCGGCTTTTATGGCCTCAGCTAGTGAAAGATAAAGTTTTTCGGCAAGCTCTGGCGGAGCAGCCTTAGCAAAAGATGGACGATTTCCTTTACGGCAATCCCCATAGAGAGTAAAGTTAGAAACCAAAAGCACTTCACCTGAAATATCTTTTAAAGAGAGATTCAATTTGCCCTTTTCGTCTTCAAAAACGCGTAAATTTACGATTTTTCGCGCCAAATAATCAATATCTTTTATTGTATCTTCTTTAGAAACACCTACCAATACCAGGAATCCCTGACCAATAGCCGCCACCTCCTGGCCTTCTACGGTGACAGAAGCTTGCTTTACCCGCTGAATAACCGCTCTCATGGAATGATTATCTTAATAGTGAAAAATTTTTTGCCTAGGAGGGACAGGCAAAAAATCAATCCAGGGCAAAAAATCAATCCAGGGAGGACGACGAAGATGAAAAAATTTTACGTGGGAACTTGTGGCCAGGTGGTTTCCTGGAAAAAGTTTTTTGATACTTATTCTGCCTTGGAAATAAACGCCACCTTTTATAAATTTCCAGGAGAAAGACAGGTTTCAAACTGGCATAAATATATCGCTATCGGGAAAGAAAAAGGGGCGTTTGTTAGTTTCAAAGTCCATCAGCTTTTTACTCATCCCGTTAATTCTCCCACCTGGAAACGCTCGGAATTCGGACCAGAGGAAAGAAAAAAGATAAAAGACTTGGTGGGTTGTTTAAAATTTAATGACTTTACCAGGAATTACCTTAAAAAAACAAAAGAACTCGCTGAAAAACTCCTAGCGGATTTTATTTTGTTTCAGCTGCCAGCCGCATGTGGCTCTCAAAAAGAAAACTTCAAAAATTTTTTCAATGAGGCTTCTAAATTTTTTGCCTGTCCCCAAGGAATTGAAATCCGCTGGGAGGATTTAGATTTACTTGACGAACTCAACGTTTCCCTGGGAGTTATTCCGGTTTTTGATCCGTTTCTATGGCCAAATTTGCGAGAGTATTTCTTTCCACGGCTTGATTTTCTTTATCTAAGATTGCATGGTCAAAAAGACGAACGTGGCAAGTTAATTTATAGCTACCGTTACCGAGATGAAGAACTAAATCAGTTAAAAAACTGGCTCCTTAAAACTAAGGCCTCCCAGATAGTGGTGCTTTTTAATAACACTTACATGAAAGAAGATGCCTTGAGGTTTGTAGAAAAGTTGAGTGGTTGAGTGGTTGAGCGGGTGGTGAAAATGTACTGGGAGAAACCCTCACAGGACTTTATAACAAGGTGAAACTGCTCTGAATTACGTTACTTTTTAGGGCGAGGGCCAAAAAGGGCTGTCCCCACCCGCACAATAGTAGCCCCTTCTTCTACGGCCACATGAAAATCGTGGCTCATACCCATAGAAAGTTCGCGAAATTTGGCTTCAGGAAAACGCCGCTCAAGGTCTTCTTTGAGTTCTCTCAAACGGACAAAAAAAGGCCTAACTTCTTCAGGATCTTCTCGATAAGGAGGAATAGTCATCAAGCCTTCTAGACGAAGATGAGAAAGACCTAGCACACATTCAACCAGAGCTGGAAGCTCTTCAGGCGCAACACCTGCTTTTGTTTCCTCACCGCCTACGTTAACTTCAATGAAAACCGGGACAACTTTTTCAAGCCTGGCCGCGCGTTTTTCAAGTTCAGTGGCAATAGCCTCTCGGTCAACAGTCTCAATAAGGTCAAATATCTTTAAAGCGTCTTTGGCCTTGTTACGCTGAAGATAGCCTATTAGATGCCATGTTAAAGGGAGATCAGTCAAAGCCTCTTTTTTCTTCTTGGCCTCCTGCACATAATTTTCGCCAAATAGGGAAAGGCCTGCCGCAAAGGCTTCGCGAATTTTTTCAGGAGGCTGAGTTTTTGAAGCCCCAAGGAGTTTTACCTCTTCAGGTTTTCGGCCCGCTTTGTCTGCGGCCTTGGCAATTTTTTCAAGAATAATCTCCAAACGTTCTTTGATGCTCATGGCTTAAACCTCAACCATAAATCCCATATTATGGCCAGCATAGAAAAGAAAAATATAATGAAATAATTCCATCTTTCTTTGGAAACTTTGATACTTGTTACCAGATATTGCAAAGCTTCGAAATCCTCATCTGAAAGCTCACGCCGGTGTTTGAGTTTATTTAGTAAGTCCAGTTCTTCAATGGTTTTTTTGCGACGGCCGGTAACGTAAGCCCGAAACATAAAAAATAACATATTACCAAGTACGCCTATATACCAGAAAACCGTTATAAGTTCTGGACGGTAAGCTTTGGCAATAAGAATTAACCTTAGGGAAATGGCCCCGGTGAGCCCTACCAAAAAGGCAAACCAGGGGACCCATGGCGGCAATCTATGGGGCACATGATAATTTTCACTCATGTTCGACAAAATAAAACTTTTAAATACCTTTGAAAAGCCCTCTTTCTATCACTTATAAATTAGGAGGTATCAACACATCTCAAACGCTCTATCTTTGGTGGTTAAACTTCTAGCCGGCTCTTTGGGATGTTCCAATTTTAGCTGTTAATTATTTAGCCTGCTTTGCCATATTAAGCACCACGGGCAAGACATGATGGCGTTTAATTTTGCGGGTAGAAGTTTTTGGCAATTCTTCGTCCCAGATAACAAACTGCTTCACCCTCTTATAAGTAGCCACGTTTTCCATGGCTCTTTTGACTTCCTTGGCTATCAAGTCTCGCACGTCTTCTTCGCTTAATTGCTTGCCAGAAAAATGGCGATCAATTTCTTCGTAATCAGGCACTATCACCGCCGCTACTTCTTCTCCGCCCCGCTCAGTAGGAATCCCATAGACCATGCTTTCCAGGATAAAAGGCCTACGGTCAAGCTCAAACTCCACTTCCTCAGGATAAACGTTTTTGCCCGCTGGAGTTACAATTACGTTCTTGGCCCGGCCACATACATAGACATAACCCTCTTCATCCACATAACCTAAGTCTCCTGTATGAAGAAAACCCTCGTCATCTATGACTGCTTTAGTGGCCTCGGGGTTTTTATAATAACCTTTCATTACCATAGGCCCCTTAAAACAAAGCTCTCCCACACCGCTTTCGTTGGGATTATCTATTTTTACTTCCACCTGAGGGATAGGAACCCCTACACTGGTGGCCTTGGGCCTAAAAATGGGATTTAGAGTAAGCACCGGGCTAGCCTCGGTAAGGCCATAGCCCTGAATAATTTTTATGCCCAAACGTTTAAACTTTTGAGGCACAAAAGGAGGAAGCGGTGCCCCTCCACAGACAAAATACTTTAAGTGCCCAAGTCCTGCTTTTTCACGAAGCTTAGCAAATAGGGCTTTTGCTGCCTCTTCGTCTTTACCAACTCTTTCAGCCAGCTCCACTACTTTCAAGAGTCCTTTAAACAAAGTCTTCCTGGGCAAAGGAGCCTGTTTTATCTTGCGTTCAATGCCTTCTAACATCTTTTGATACAAAAGGGGAACGCCTATCATTACCGAAGCCTTAGCTGTACGCAAATCTTCGATAATTTCGCGAGATTTCAAGCTACGTGCGTAATAAATATTTAACCCGGCATAAAGGGGTAACAAAAAGCCACCTGTACATTCTAATGTGTGGTGGATAGGTAAAACTGAAAGGATGGTATTTCCTGGTACTAAATCAACCACCTGGTAAATTAAAGCTACGTCTGACATAATATTTTCATGAGTTAACATTACCCCTTTGGCCTTACCTGTAGTTCCTGAAGTATAAATGATAGCCGCTACATCAGAGAGTTTAGGGGCTTTGATTTTTCCTTTTGCTTTTTGCCCTTCAAGCAAAAATTCCTCAAAGCCTGATATTTTTTTCTTAGAAACTTTAGGAGAATCGAGGACAATTATGTGCTTTAAAGATATGTCTTCATTTATTTCAAGTATATCTTCAAGGAACTTAGTGGCCACAAAAACCACCTTGGTTTCTGTGTCTTCCAATATATGTTTAAACTCGTGTGGCTTCAAAGCCGGATCAATGGGCACGGCTATGGCCCCAAGGCTAGTAATAGCAAGATAAGCCTGCCCCCACTCAGGTGAATTTGGCCCCAAGATGGCACAACATTGCCCCCTTTTTATCCCTAAACCACTAAGGGCCCTTGCCAAAAGATTTACTCTTTTTCCAAGTTCTCTATAAGTGAGATGCTGCCATTTACCATCACGATATACACTTAAAGCCCTTTTAGGCCCGTAAACTTTGGCTGACCTGTTGATCATTTCACCAATAGTGAATATCCCTAGATGATCCCGCAAAACGTAACTTTTTAGCGGCATAAAACCTCCATAAGAGACACTATAAATTTGCTAGAGAATACATTAAAAACGGAAGATAGAAAATAAGAGGGAAAATGGGCACGGTCAAGCGTGCCCATTTTAAACTATCCTAAGGAATCAAGCCAGCACAGCAGGCTCGCGCAAAATTAATAACTGGCTCAGGATAAACTCCAAGGACCAAAACGCCAACCACGGAAATGAGAAGACCTGCAAAAACATAAGGGGTTACGTTGACCGCTAGGTCTTTTTCAGGCTCTTTCATGTACATGAGCATAACGATACGGAGGTAAGGGTATGCGGCAATGGCACTGGCTAAAACCGCTCCTATTACCAGGAGATGATGACCTGCCTGATAGGCAGCCTTAAAAACAAAAAACTTCCCGATAAAACCTGCAGTGGGAGGAATACCCACCAGTGAAAAGAGAAAAATGAGCATTACCAAAGCTACCCAGGGGTGAGTTTTAGAAAGGCCTTGATAATCGGCTATTTCTTCGCCAAGAAAGTCTTTTTGACGGAAAAGCGTAACGACCCCAAAAGCGCCTGTAGTCATAAAAAGATAAAGCAAAAGATAAAGCATAGTGGCCGCCATACCTTCTTGACTGGCGGCAATAATACCAAGCACGGCATAACCGGCATTTGTTATAGAAGAATAGGCCAAAAGCCTTTTGATATTGGTCTGGACCAAAGAAAGAATTGCTCCCACAAACATAGTCACCAAAGCTAGCGGAACCAGAAATTCCACCCAATCAACCCGGGCATTATAAAGGGCTTCTACAAATACCCGCCCCATGGCGGCAAAACCTGCTGCTTTTGGGCCTACAGCCATAAAGGCGGTAACCGAAGTGGGAGCCCCTTCATAGGCATCAGGAGACCACATATGAAATGGCACCAGAGCCACTTTAAAACCAAAGGCTACGGCAAAAAGAGCCGCAGACAAAAGAAGGGCTGTATTGTCAGCAAGTCCAGGATAAAAGACTTTTTTAGCTATAACGTCAATATAAGTAGTACCTGTTAGACCATAAAGAAAAGTTATGGCTAGTAGGAGGAAAGCCGAAGAAAAAGCCCCTAGTAAAAAGTATTTCATGGCCCCTTCAAGGGAACGCAAGTCACTATAAAGAAGCCCGGCTAGCACGTACACTGAAAGAGACATAAGCTCAAGGCCAAGAAAAAGAAGGATAAGGTCTTTACTTGAGGCCATGAGCATCATACCGGTAACCGCAAACATTAGGAGCGCGTAATACTCTCCAAAATGTATACCAACCATGCGGTTATAGCCCGGTGAAAGAAGCGTAACCATAATTAAAACTAAGAGGAAAATCATCTTAAAAAAGAGGCCGTAAGTATCTGCCGCATAACTATTACCAAACACCGCTCCTTCCACGGCAAAGACCATAATCAAGGCCAGCAAAGAGGTAGCCACCGTAATCCAGGCAAATACATCTTTCAGCTTAACCCAGCGATCAATCAAGGCCATGATACTGGCCACCACTACCAACAAAATCTCAGGATAAACCGCTACGAAGCTAGGAAGGGATGACCACATTTATTCCCTCCTTTATGATTTCGCTAACAGGCATTATGTCACCAGAAGCATTGTGCACATGGTCAAGCAAAGAGCGCACTGATTCATGCATAAAACCTAGGAAAGGTGTTGGATAAAAACCAATCCAGAGAACGAGAATAATCATGGGGACTAGGGCAATAAATTCCCTCATTTTCAGGTCGGGAAGACCAGCTACTTTAGGATTAACTTCCTGGAAAAATACCTGCTGATAGAGACGAAGCATGTAAGTCGCCCCAATAATTATACCCGTAGTACCAAGGACCGCCGCCCACTTTTTAGAAGCAAAAGTTCCCAAAAGTACGAGGAATTCACCTATAAAACCGTTAGTACCAGGAAGCCCCACCGAAGCCAGCGTAAACACCATAAAGAAAGCCGCATAAACCGGCATTATCGTGGCAAGCCCCCCGTAATCTTTAATAGCTCGAGTATGAGTACGATCATAAACCACGCCTACACACATAAAGAGGGCCCCGGTCACGATGCCGTGGTTGATCATCTGAAGGATAGCCCCTTCTACCGCGTTACCATTCAAAGAAAATATACCTAACGTAATAAAACCCATGTGACTCACAGAACTATAAGCAATAAGACGCTTAAGGTCTGTTTGGGCCAAACAGATAATACCGCCGTAAACAATAGCGATGGCTGATAGCAAAAGCATGGGAATCATCATTTCCTTGGCGGCCACAGGGAAGAAAGAAAGTGAAAAACGAAGGAAACCATAAGCTCCCATCTTAATAAGGATACCAGCAAGGATTACAGAGCCAGCCGTGGGGGCCTCGGTGTGAGCGTCTGGCAACCAGGTATGCACCGGCCACATGGGCACTTTAACTGCAAAAGCGGCAAAGAAAGCCCAGAATAACCAGAACTGCATCTTGTAAGGAAGACCAAGGTTCATTATCTCAAGGATATTGAAAGTTCCGGCCTTGAGATAGAGAAAAATAATCCCGACTAGCATCAATACGGAACCCACCAGGGTATAAAGGAAAAACTTAATGGTGGCGTAAAGTCTATTAGGCCCACCCCATATACCAATTATCAGATACATGGGGATAAGCATGGCCTCCCAGAAAAGATAAAAGAGGAACAAATCAAGCGAACAAAAAACGCCAATCATGGCCGCTGAAGTCAAAAGGAGGGCGATATGAAACTCCTTGACCTTCTCGGTTACGGACTCCCAGGAAATCAAGACACAAAGAATAGTTACCAATGTGGAAAGAAGCACCAGAAGTACGCTTATACCGTCAACCCCTAGAAAGTAAGAGATATTCCAGGCCTTAATCCAGGAATGTTTTTCTACAAATTGCATCCCTGGAAAACTTTTGTCAAAGGAGAAAAACAAGGGAAGAGAAGCCAAAAAGTCAGCAACGGCTACGGTCAGAGTAAACCAGCGAATAAGGCGGTCATTTCTGGGTAAGGCCAGAAGAATAGCTGACCCTACTACCGGAAGCCATATTATGAGCGATAACAAAGGAAAATCAGACATACGCAAGGCCACTTCCATATCTATGCCCTCCTAAAAGAAATAAACCAGCAATAAAACTATGGCGGCACCAGTGGCCATAATCAAAGCATAGGTCTGCACCACTCCATTTTGAAGCCGCCTTAAAGATGCTCCACCTCGCCTCAAAAGATCAGGCACCCCGTTTACCACACCTTCAATGAGTATGGAATCAATTACACCCTGCACAATAGACCGCGCGGTAAAAAAGGTAGGCTTGACAATAGTAGCGTCATAAATTTCATCCCAGTACCACTTGTTATAGAGATAACGATAAAGAGCCGGGAATCTCTCTGGAATAAAACGCTGAAGTTCGGGTTTCTTGATGTAAACTACATAAGCTACAGCTATACCAAGCACCCCAACTCCCACTGAAATGGCCATCAAGAAAAGCTCAAGCCATTCTTTTTTGCCGTAAAGCCAGTAGGGCAAATATTCATGAGGATGCCCGAGAACCGGCTCTAAGAACTTGGCGAAATGGTTATGGCCACCAAGGACATGTGGCACTCCTAACCAGCCGGTAACCACCGCACCCACGGCTAAAATCATCAATGGTATGGTCATCACCGGCGGAGACTCGTGAGGTTCGTGACCGTGAAGCACTTCTTTGCCGCGAAACTCACCAAAGAAGGTCATGAAAACTACGCGAAAAGAGTAAAAAGCTGTAAGACCTGCCACCAAGGTTCCCACAAACCATACCAGTTTGCCCCAGGGGTATTCAGAAACAAAAGAAAGCCAGAGAATTTCGTCTTTACTGAAAAAGCCCGCCAGCCCTGGAATTCCGGAAATAGAAAGTGAGGCAATCAGAAAAGTAGCAAAGGTTATGGGCATATACTTTCTTAAGCCGCCCATATAGCGCATGTCTGTAGGGTCAGGAGCATGGTGCATGGCGTGCATGACGCTTCCTGCTCCAAGAAAGAGAAGGGCCTTAAAAAAAGCGTGGGTAAACAGATGAAACATACCCGCGGCAAAGGCCCCTACCCCACAGGCCATAAACATGTAGCCAAGCTGAGAAAGGGTGGAGTAAGCAATAACTCTTTTTATATCGAATTGAGTAGGTGCAATGGTCGCGGCCATGAAACAAGTGATCATTCCTGCCGCCGCCACTATGGCCATAGCCACGTGAGAGAGTTCAAATATCTCGTGGCAGCGACACACCATAAATACACCGGCCGTTACCATGGTAGCGGCGTGAATCAAAGCCGAAACAGGAGTGGGACCTTCCATAGCGTCAGGCAACCAGACGTGTAGCGGAAACTGGGCACTTTTACCCATAGCCCCACAAAAGAGTAGCACCGCTATTAGCGTGGCCAAAAGGACTTCAACTCCTAAGACATTGACCGTGGTATGGGCGATTTCGTGCACTCTGGCAAAAACATCGTCATAGTAGATGGTTCCAAAGGTTAAAAAGACCAGAAAAACACCCAGGGCAAAGCCAAAATCACCAAAGCGGTTGACAATAAAGGCCTTTTTGGCCGCATCAGCCGCACTCTTTTTCTGATACCAGAAGCCAATCAAGAGATAAGAACAAAGACCCACCGCTTCCCAACCAAAGAAGAGCTGCAAGAAGTTGTTGGCCGAAACAAGCATCAACATGGAAAAAGTAAAGAGGGATATATAGGCAAAGAAACGATAGTAACCCGGGTCATCTTCCATGTAACCTATAGAATAGACATGAATCAAAAACGAAAGAAAAGAGACCATGGCGAGCATCAAAACCGAAAGAGGGTCAATCTGGAAACCTATAGCCGCGTGAAAAGTGTCGGCAATAACCCAGGAATAAAGGTCAAAATTGGCCCTGGCTCCACCAATAACCTCCAAAAGGGCCTTAAATGAAAGGAGAAAAGACCCAAACACCGCTATACAAGGTAACCAGTGAGCCTGCTTCCTGATATACCAACGCCCAAAAATCAAAGTTATCGTAGCTGCCATTAACGGTAATAGCGGTATCCAGATTACGTATTCCATAGGTTACCCCTTTAAGATACGAAATTCGTCCATGTGTACTTCCCTAGTTTTCTTAAAAAGAAGCACTACTAAAGCCAGGCCAATGGCCGCCTCTGCCGCGGCAATCGCGATGACGAAAAACACCAAAACGTGAGCCACAGTATGCTCAAGCGCTCTTCCAAATGCCACCAGGCTAATGTTGACTGCATTTAGCATTATTTCCACGCACATAAGCATTATGATAACATTGCGCCTGACCATAAAACCCAAGGCACCGATACTAAAAAGAATAAGAGTTAAAAAAACAAACCACGAAACAGGAATCATGCCTCTTCTCCTTTCATGCGAATTCGTCTAGTAAGCACCACGGCACCCAGAACCGCCACCAACAAAAGCACACCTACCACTTCAAAGGAAAGAATATGTTCAGTAAAAAGGGCCTTGCCCAAAATCTTGGCGTGGCCTTCGGCCAGAATACGTTCAGGTGTCATGTCTCCAACTGGTGCTGGTAATTTAAGAGAGCCGATTCCTTTGGCTATCAAAATGAGTAAAGCAATGGATACGAGAAGCGCAGCTGGCCAAAAATCCATGAAATTTTTTATTTTGAGTTCGGTGCGCAGGTTGATCATATAAACCACAAACAAAAACAGCACTAAAACCGCACCGGCATAGACAATTATCTGAATAGCGGCTAAAAATTCAGCATCAAGAGTGATAAAGAGTACCGCCTGATGAAAGAACATGACCAACATCCATAACACGGCGTGCACCGCGTTACGGTTAGTAATTACCAAAATAGACGTAGCTATAATCACCGCCGCCAAATACAGAAAAACTATCTTTGATAACAAGGCTTCCATTAGATACCCTCCGCCTTTCTTTTTGGTCCAGGAAGCATCTTTTCTGGCACTCCGCGAGGTTTCCAGAAAGGATTAAAATATGGCCGCTTCTGCGTTACGATAAATTCATCCCAATTTTGCAATAACTTTTCTTTGGTAAAGTAAAGCTCTTCGCGACTGTAACCTGAATACTCGTAAAATTCTGTAAGCACTAAAGCGTTTACCGGACATACTTCCACACAAAAAGCACAATAAACACAGCGCAAGGCATCTATATCGTAGCGGGTTACTATACGCTTTCTGGTTTCAGGATCGCGTTCAGTTTCAATAAAAATACAACGAGAAGGGCAGACCTGGGCACAGCGGTAACATCCTACACAGCGGTCTTTTCCAGTTTCAGGGTCACGCACCAGGGCATGACGGCCTCTAAAACCAGGAGCGGGCTCTTTTCTAACTTCTGGGTATTGAATGGTAACCGGTTTAGCAAAAAGCTTACGAAGGGTAAGAGACAACCCCTTCATTATCTCTGTGAGAAAGACTGTCTTAATTAAACCCATAGCGCCTCCTGCTCTTTTCTACTCTGCTTCTAAACCAAAATCTTTATGAACCCGGTGATCACTATGTTTAAAAGAGAAAGCGGAATAAGCACTTTCCAGCCCAATCCCATTAGCTGGTCATAACGATAACGAGGAAGTGTGGCCCTTACCCAAATGTAGAAAAAGATGAGAAAATAAAGCTTTAGTAAAAACCAAAACATGGGAAGACCAGGGATATCAAAAGGGCCATACCAGCCACCCAGGTAACACACTACCGCCAGCATGGACATGACCACCATGCCGAAATATTCCGCGAGGTAAAAGAGCGCAAACCTAATACCGCTATATTCAACGAAGTATCCAGCTACCAGTTCGGTTTCCGCTTCAGGAAGGTCAAAGGGAGTACGGTTGGTCTCGGCAATAGCCGCTATCATGAAAACGAAAAAGCCAATAATTTGGGGGATGGCGTATATTTTAAAGGGGCTTGCTATCTGGGCCTTAACGATTTCCGTAAGATTCATGGAACCAGCTAGCATCATTACCCCAACTAAAGAAAGGGCCATGGCTATCTCGTAGCTAACCACCTGCGCTCCAGCCCGAAGACCACCAAGAAAGCTATAACGCGAGTTAGAGGCCCAACCAGCCAGAATAACTCCAAAGGAAGAAAGAGAGCTCATAGCCAAAACAACTAGAAGAGAAGCGTTAACGTTAGTTACCACAAAATTTTTCCATATGGGAATTACCGCTAAACTTGTGGCTCCAGCTACTAGGCTGATGAAAGGAGCAATGATAAAGACCCAGCGGCTATCAACCGAGCTCGGAATAATATCTTCCTTGGTAATGAGCTTTAAAACGTCAGCGATGGGCTGAAGCAGACCTCGTGGCCCTACCCTATTAGGCCCAAGCCTTTGCTGCATGCGCCCTATTACTTTTCGTTCCACATACGTGATATAGGCCACGTGTAAAAGAGCAACTACAACAACTATTAAGGCCTTAAACAAAGAAATACCCAAGTACTTTAACAAAAAGTAATTAGCAGCGTTATATGCTCCCTGTACATCCATGGCTAACCTCTCTATCTATCACATTCTCCCAAAACAATGTCTATAGAGCCTATGACGGCGATAATGTCGGCTACCATCTGACCTTCACATAGGTCAGGAATAGCAGATATGTGCACAAATGAAGGAGTCCTTATGCGCATACGCCAGGGGTGCCCTGAGCCATCGCTCACAATGTAAAAACCCAGTTCACCTTTGGGGACTTCCGTAGCTACATAAACATCACCTTCAGGCACTACCGGAACTTCCACTCCTTTTATCAAATAAATTTTCTTAGGGTGAGGGGCCGCTTGAGGCTTTTTGGGTTTATTAAACGGCATAAATAGTCCTGGAGCATCTTCCGCTATGACTGGCTCGCCCTCACACTCTGCCAATTTATCGAGACATTGACGGATAATTTTGTTAGACTCACGCATCTCTTTCATACGCACCCGGTATCTTGCGTACACATCGCCCTCGTATTCCACCGCCATTTCAAAATCAAGCTCATCGTAAATGAGATAGGGAACCGTTTTACGAAGATCGTAACGGACACCAGAACCTCTAAGGGAAGGCCCAGTTAAACCCAGGTTTACCGCCTTTTCTGCAGAAACTACGCCAACGCCTTTGGTTCTCTTAAGCCATATACGGTTAACGTCAATAAGAGTTTCATATTCTGGGATACGATTGGGAAACTCCTCGGTAAACTTATAGAGTTCTTCAATAATATGAGGCGTAAAATCTAGGCGTACCCCACCGATACAGGGATAAGTATGAGTAAGGCGTGCTCCACATATTTCTTCAAAGATATTAAGAAGCCATTCACGATCTCTAAAACAATAGAGGAAGACCGTCATGGCCCCGATGTCTAAGGCGTGGGTAGCTAGCCATAACAAATGGCTGGCAATACGGGCCATTTCACACACAATTACTCTAAGGATCTGGGCCCGGCGTGGCACTTCAAGACCCATGAGTTTTTCCACGGCCAAACAATAGCCTACGTTATTAGCCGCGGAAGCAATATAGTCCAGACGGTCAGTAAGAACTATATTCTGGGAATAAGTAAAGGTTTCTCCTAATTTTTCTATACCTCTATGCAAGTAACCTATAATGGGATCACAATGAATAATATATTCACCATCTAGCTCAAGAAATAATCTCAGCACTCCGTGGGTAGCTGGGTGCTGAGGCCCCATATTTACGTAGTAAGGCTCATCCCACTCTTCAGCATCAATTTGCTTTTTTATAATCTCAAGCGCTTGTGGCATCGGCTTCCTCCTGTTCTTCAGGCAGGCTTTCAGTCATATCTTTTTGGCCTTGAGGAATTCGCTGGTACCAATCATATTGGGCAAACTCTTTGGCCTTTTCTTTTAGTTTTTTATATTCCTGCCATTCGCTTTCGCCTTCTAAGGCCAGTGGGTGCTCTTTGCGTAAAGGATAACCCTGCCAATCCTCAGGCATAATTAGGCGCCGCAAGTCAGGATGCCCTTTAAAGGTAATACCGAACATGTCATAGACTTCGCGCTCAAACCAATTGGCCACTTTCCATATAGATGTGACTGAATCAATCTGTGGATCTTCTTCTGAAACTTGAGCCTTGACCCTTAAAAATTGCTTATAGCGAATGGAAAAGAGGTTATAGACTATCTCAAACCGCGGGGTTTTCTTTTTAAACCAGTCAACCGCGGTGAGATCTGCCAAATGATCAAACAACAATTCTGGTTTATCATGCAAAAATCTCAAAATTTCTACAATTTTTTCTTTTTTAACCACCACATAGGGCTGGCCAGCACTTTCTCCTTCTTCGATGATTTCGTCTGGAAAGTTTTCTTTTAGCATCTCTATCGCCAACATACCGCCTCCTTAGCGAAAACTGCCCCACCGGTTATGTTCACTACGGATCTTTTGCTGAAGCTTCATAAGGCCTTCAAGCAAGGCCTCAGGCCTTGGAGGGCAACCAGGAATATAGACATCTACGGGCAAAAACTCATCACAACCCTGCGCCGTAGAATAAGTTCTAAAAACTCCCCCTGAACACGCACAACTTCCCATGGCAATGACATAGCGAGGCTCAGGCATCTGGTCATAAACCCGACGCACAATAGGGGCCATTTTCTTGGTAACTGTTCCAGCCACAATCAATACGTCAGCCTGACGCGGAGAAGCCCTGAAAATTATGCCAAAGCGGTCTAAGTCAAAGTGGCTCGCACCTGCGGCCATCATCTCAATGGCACATCAGGCCAAGCCAAAAGTAACCGGCCACATAGAACCAGCCCGAGCCCAATTTATAATTTTATCGAAGGTGGTAACATAAACTCCTGTACCTGGAACCTGCTGTATACCTTCTGCGACTTTTACAGTGCCTTTTAATCCCATTGAAAACCTCCCCTGATCCAGGCGTAAAAATAGGCCACTAAAAGAAGAGCGATAAAAACTACCATTTCTACGTAAGCAAAAAAGCCTATCTGATCAAAGGTGATGGCCCAAGGATAGAGAAAAACTGCCTCCACATCAAACACAGCAAAAAGGATAGCTATAGCATAGAACTTAATATCAAATCTATGTCTCGTTTCGCCTGTAGGGGGAAGACCGCACTCGTAGGCGAGGTATTTTTCGGCATAAGGCCGTTTGGGCCCCAATATCTGATTAATAATTACCATGGCCAAACCGATAACGAAAACGATAAGAGCTGTTATCAAAATCGGGATGTATTTTAAGCTGAGAGATACTTCCATCTATACTCCTCCTATCCAGCGTTAGAGGTCGGAGATTCTGATATTTGTGTTTTAGCCTTAGCCGAAGCCTTAGCCTTAGGCTTCTTAGCCGCCTTTTTTGCTGGAGCCTTTTTCTCTTTAACCACTAAAGCTTCATTAGGACATGCTTCAACACAGTAAGGTTTTTTACCAGCCTTTACCCGATCATAACACAAATCGCATTTGGTAACTAACCCGTTCACTTCGTCAAAAACTGGAACACCCCAGGGACAGGCAAAAATACAATTGAGACATCCTACACAAAGTTGTCTATTTATAAAAACTATGTCGTTTTCTCTGTACATAGCCCCTGTAGGGCAAGCGTCAGCACACTTGGGTTTTTTACATTGCATACAAGAAAAATAGGCATACATATCTTTTACTTCACCATCTTTTACTACTCGTAACTTGAGAATACGACAGTTAGAAACCCCCTTTGGCAAATTATGCCCTTTTTGACAAGCTTCTACACATTTTTGGCATCCGTCACATTTTGATGGATCGTGCTCAATAGTATAGCTTTTCATTTAACCTCCTAAAGATCCTTTATTTTCAACGGACGCCTTATTTCATCCATTAAAATTCAATTTTGTCAATACAAATAATTAATAATTCCTAAATAAAGAACCCCAAAAAAAATCTCAATTTCTTTCATTTTTAAGTTAATTATTAAAAATTTGTGAAAATTTATGCGAGCTTAAAACTCCGCTGCATGAGCTACGTCTTTTTTAAATGTCTCTTTCAACCAAGAAGTGCGCTTTAGTTTGCTCACATCTTCTACCTTTACGAATTTTAGGGCCTCCATCGGACAACGAGTAACACAGGCGGGTTCAAGACCTTTATCGAGGCGCTCTACGCAATAATCACATTTGTGAATAGTGCCTTTTAATGAATTCCACTGAGGAATACCCCAGGGACAGGCCATTATACAGGCCCGACAGCCAATACACAAATCCTCTTTAAAGGCCACAATCCCGTCTTCATTTCTTTTAAAAAGAGCCCCCGTAGGGCAGGCTTCTACACAAAAAGCCCTCTCACAATGAAAGCAAGAGTTATAAATAAAAGTCATATTTTCTTTACCGTGAATTTTCTCCGGCCCGAAACGAAAAATACGACAGTTAGCCGAACCAAAAGGCAAACCTTTCCAATCAGTACAACTAAGCTCACAAGCCAAGCAACCAATACACCTCTGGGGATTATGATAAATATAATATTTAGCCATTTGCTACCTCCTCATGTTTTACTTTACTGGTTCAACTTCTATAAAACATTCACAAAGGGCGTTAGCTCCACCAGCTGGGTCATATACATCTAGCAAGCCTATCTCCAGCCTCTGGTCAGCCACACCCTTTTGATAAGCCCTGGTCTGTTGAGGCACGGTCCGGCCAAAACCATGGAGCATATAGACGGCTTCTGGATGTATGAGCTCAGTGGCAAAAATCTTTATTTTCTTTTCATAATTTCCGTTTCTAACGATTACTGTGTCTCCGGTTTTAAGACCCATTTCTTTGGCCACCTGGTCATTAATCCAGAGAACATTCTCCTTGAGATAAGGATGCAGAGCCGGATTGTTTTGCCACATGCCGTGTGTCTGCCAGGCACAACGACCAAAGAGTAACCTGAACTTTCCAGCAGGTGGTTTTTCGGGTGACTCATAGGGTTTTAAGGAAGGGATACCAGCTTCCTCCCACTTTTTGGCGATAATCTCAATTTTTCCTGAAGCTGTCTTAAAGGGAAGTTTTTCCTCACGGTCATACCAAATTGGTTTGTCTGTTAAAGAAATAAATCCCTTTTTCTGTATATCTTCTACCGAAACGCCAGTACCCTCAAGTTGTTTCTGCCACAGATCTTCAATGGTTTCATAGGGGAAATGTTCCCCTTTCCCCAAGCGTTTGGCTAACTGTAAGTATATCCACCAACCAGGCTTGGTATCGTATTGAGGCTTAATAGCCGCTGTCCTTATACGAAAGCCGGGTTTTAGCCCTTTTTGCGTAGCGATAAGATCAGAGCGTTCAAGATAAGTGCACTCCGGCAAAATAACGTCAGCGTATTTAGAGGTTTCACTCCAGTTAACATCTATTACCACGAGTAAATCCAGGTTTTTAAATATTTCTACCTGGGCTTCGGGGTCAGGCAGGCCCGTCAAAGGATCATGACGATGGACAAAGTAAGCCTTAAGCGGATAAGGATCTCCGGTTTTTATGGCTTCAAAGGCTCGGTGCAACAATCCTGGCCCTTTATTGATGTGAGGATACTTCCAGCCCACTCCGTCGGCCCGCTTTTCTTCTACTTTGGGCAGGTTCTCTCCGATGCTATTAAGGCCTTTTTTACCGGCATCCCCCGGCCCTTTCATAAAGAAAAGGCCGCCTGGAACTTCTATTGCTCCCAACAAAATATTCAACAGATAGGTAGTTCTGATTTCCCAGAAGGCCTGTAAGTAACGGGCCCTCATCCAGCCAGGATGAAAGATTACGTGCGGGGCATCTTGGGCCACTTCACGACAAAATTCATACATTTCATGAGCAGGAATCCCGGTTTCCTTTTCCGCCCACTCGGGGGTGTAAGGCTCAACAAAATTAGCCAAGTGCTCGAAACCATCTAACCAGCGCGATACAAACTCTTTATCGTAAAGGCTTTCTTTAATAAGTATGTGAATTAGGGCCAAATTAAGGGCATAGTCAGTTCCGGGCCAGATTTTCCACCAGCGAGTAGCTTTAGAAGCCGTAACACTATAGCGCGGGTCAATATAAGTCAGCTTGGCTCCTTTATCCAAAGCATCCAGCACCGCTTTGGTAGTTTTTATCTTTATGGCTTCCATGATGTTGCGGCCATAAAGAATAATATGCTTGGCATTTTTGTAATCGTAGTTAAGAGTCTTCCTCCCAAAACCAAAAAGAGAAAGGGCCGCATGGTTTACTGACATGGCACAGGTAACATCATGATTACAGTAGTTCGGTGATCCTATAGCCTTGAGAAAGGCCTTTCGGTATTCCCCGAAAGGCCCGCCTCGGTCACTTAAAAGAACCGCCCGCCCCCCGTATTCGTCTATTATCTTTTTAAGTTTGTCAGCTACGTAATCCAAGGCCTCGTCCCAGCTGACACTGCGCCACTTTCCAGAACCTCTCTCACCTTCTCTTATCAAAGGGGAAAGTGGTCTTTCGGTATCCTTTAGCAAGGTCCGACCAGCAATACCTTTGGCACAAATTCCGGTTTTTATGCCCTGGTCGTGAGGATTGCCTGAAATCCAGAGAACTTCATTGTCTTCAACTTCTACGGCGATGGGGCATCTAACCGAGCACATACCACATATGGAATAAACTGTTCTTTTCTCTCCCATAACCTCCCCCTTAAGCTTTTGATTTAACAATATTTTTATGTTTAGCCTTTGAAGCTTTGACGCGTTCTTCCAACAAATCAGCTAAACTTTTCATTTCCTTCACAGCTTCACTACTTTCTTGCATTATTTGATTAAAATAACGATAAATAGGAAGCCTATTTTTTACTTTTTTAAAAAGCCAATAAGCTGGTAGATATAAAACGATAAAGGTAAATATATAGCTTACACTATTGCCAATAAAAGGCACATTAAAAAGCAAAGGAAACTCCACACCACCAAATTTAAATTGCATCCAGGCAAGCACAAAAGGAATAGGAATTAAAAAAGCCGCTGAATGAGCAATAGTTAGAAAAAAAAGCTTACCATAAACTTCATTAGCTTCTTTATTAAAAGTATGATAAGCCTCTGTGTCTCCCTTTTTAACTGCTTCAACAGAAAGATTATTCCAATTAACTAGGTCATCGGTTAATTTTTTTACATAATGTCGATTAGCATAAAAAGCTATACCTACTAAAAACTCACCTAAAAAGACACATATAACCGCTAAAATAAACGTTCCGAGAAAATAAGCTAACACTGGATCTGAAAGTAGGCGGTAAAAAGGCAAAAAAACTTTGTCTAAATATATAATCCAATCTTGCATAATTCCTCCTAAAAGGAGGGGGCCAGTGGCCCCCTATAATTTGACTTAATAAGGAGGTACGATGCTCTTCCCCAAGAAGCCCTTGGAGGTATATCTAAGGCCTACATAGATGGCTAACACTACGAAGAGTCTCTTCAACCAAATGTCAGGAATGTATTTCTGAGTACGAGGCCCTACCATAGAACCAATAAAAATACCTACTAGCTCCGTGCCGATAAGGGGCCACCATACCTGAACACCTTTAAGAACCATGTAAGTAAAAATACCCATAATCATCTTAATGAGAACAACAAAAGCAGAAGTACCAGCTACGATGAACATAGGAAGCTTAACCACGTCGGTCATAAACGGAACCAACAAGAATCCACCACCTATACCTAAGAAAACCGCTATGGTAGCGATCACCAAGCCACCGAAAGCGGCTAGAAGGGGGTTAAACTTAAACTCTACTCCGTAGAAGGTGAATACACACTTAGTCAGACCAAAAGAGACGACTTTAACACCTTCGGCCTCACCGCCTTTTTTAGCCGCTTCTTCAAAACGCTTGGCCGCTTCGCGAGCAGCTTTTCTTTTAGCACGGGCCCGCTCGGTGGTACCGTAAAACATAAAACCAGCTACGGCAAAAACGGCCAAACCAAAGTAACCAATGTATGATTTCAAACTAATTTTTCCGGCTGTAAGCTCAGCAATACCAAAGGCTCCACCTACCGCACCAATAGCCAAAGCTATGGCCAAAGGCCAAACAATACGCTTCATTCGCCAGTAGTTCACCGTAGAAACGAAAGCGCTTAATCCCACTAAGAACATGTTCGATACACGTATAGTATCAGTTAGAAACTTGTTGAGAGCTGGATTGGTTTTCTTGAAGCTTTTGGCGTAATTAGCCAGACCAAAAATGGTAATATGACCAACACCCGCCATAATACCGCCGAAAGCACCTACCGTTGAAAAGATCCAACCTACCCAAATAGCCCAGAGAAGACCGCCTATAGGGCTAGGTTTCGGGGCCCCGGGAATTCCTAGATAGCCGCGAGGGGCATTGGGATCTACGCAGCCTTCCGTACAAGTGGGCGTGCAAACCGGGGTTTTAGCGATTATAGCACCTAATTTGCCCTTTAAGCCCAAATCGTTATTAAGCAAAAGATTACAACCAGCTACCTCTCCAGCAGCCTTAGTGGCAGCAACTCCGGCAGCAGCTGCTTTTTGGGCCTCATTAGCCATTTGCTTAGCTTCTTCTGAAGCCTGCACTCCAGAATAAAGACAATAAATCCAGGCAACTACCAATACGATAAAGACAGGCATCAAAAGTTTAGAAAATTTTCTTATACGATCCATTCCTCCTCCTCCTTAAAAGTTCTTAAAAAGATTTGCCTATCAATTGGAACCGAAATTTCTAACTCTTTGATATCTCACCCCCCTTGTACTTTTTCCAAATACAAATAAGTCTTCTTTAAACTGATAAGCAAAATAGAGGCCAAAATTTAAAAACTACTTGAAAGGGAAAAAACCCCCAATTTAAGGAATTTCCAATGAAAGAAAGAAAAAATTAGAAGCGAGTAGTGCAACTTTTTTGTTGCAGGTGCAACGAACTCTAACGAAAATCTTCAGATTTAATCTGAAATTGACGCATTAAACGCTGAAAAGCTTGTCTTTCCATGCCTGCCAGACGTGCAGCTTGGGTAACATTGCCTTGAGTCTTTGAAAGAAGTTTTTCTATATAGTTGCGCGAAAATTTCTCAACTAATTCTTTTTTAGCTTGAACATAGGGCTTATCAAAAAGGATATCAAAGCAATTCGGCATAATTTCTATTTTTTTATCCATTAGATCCAAGAGTTTTATTTCATTTCCCTGACATAATAAGACTGCTCTCCTAATAACATTCTGAAGTTCTCTAATATTTCCAGGCCAAGGATTATTTACCAAAAACTCTAAGGCCTCCGAACTAAACCCTTCAATTGGTCGTTGATATTTTTCAGAATATTTTTTTAAGAAATGATATGCTAAAGGCAATATATCTTCTTTTCTTTCTTTTAAAGGGGGCAATTCTAAAGTAACGACATTTAAACGATAATAGAGATCCTCTCTAAATTCTCCTCGTTTTATTTTTGCTTCCAAATCTTGATTGGTGGAAGCAATTATTCTTACATCAACAGAGATAGTTTTTGTAGAACCTAGTGGTCTAATTTCTTTTTCTTGTAAAACTCTTAATAATTTAGTCTGAACATTTAAAGAAATATCTCCTATTTCATCCAAAAAGATAGTAGAACCATTTGCCATTTGGAAAAGCCCTTTTTTATCTGAATTCGCTCCGGTAAAAGCACCTTTTAAATAGCCAAAAAGCTCCGATTCTAAAATATGTTCTGGGACAGCAGGACAATTCACTACAACCATCTCTTTTTCTCGCCTTTCACTTAAAACATGAATAGCTCTGGCAATAAGTTCCTTGCCTGTACCAGACTCCCCTCTTATTAAGACTGGAACATCAGTAGGAGCTATTCTTTCAACTATATTTAGAATACGTTTAATAGCTGGAGATTCACCTATAATGCCCAATTTTTCCCAGGCACAAGAAAAAACTTGATCCCTTAAGCGCAAGTTTTCTCTTAAAAGATGAGTTCTTTCTAAAGCTCTCTTAACAACATGTAAAATATGATCGCTATCAAAAGGCTTTTGAATAAAATCATAAGCACCAGCTTTTAGTGCCTCTACAGCCATTTCGACAGTGCCATAGCCAGTAATAAGGATAACAGAAATAGTGGGATCGATTTTCAGAATTTCTTTTAATAACACTATGCCATCAATACCTTCCATTTTTATATCAGTCACAACAACTTCTGGCGAAAATTTCGATAATAGTTGAAGTGCCTCTTCCCCAGATAAAGATGTCTTAATTTCTGCATTAGAAATTTCTTTAAAAAGACGTTTAAGCATTCTCGTCATATGAGGCTCATCGTCAACTACTAAAATTTTAGGTTCCATAAAAAACTCCCTTAAGAAGATTTATCATCAGTAGGAAGAGTAATAACAAATACTGTTTTTAAGCCTAAGCTCAGATGATATGGATTTTTTGGAGGAGAATAAACTTCAAATTTTCCATTATGTTCCTGGATAATGCCATATGACACAGATAAACCTAATCCCGTTCCTTTTCTAGGAGGCTTAGTCGTAAAAAATGGATCAAAAATTTTATCTTTAATATCCGGAGAGATACCACAACCATTATCTCCAAATTCTACAACAAGAGATTTATCTTCTAGATAAGTTTTAATAAAGATCAAACCATTATTACCAATAGCATCTCTACTATTATTCAATAAATTAAGAAAAACCTGACGCAATTTATCAGGATCAGCTTCAATATAAGGAATATCTTTAGACAATTCTAAATAAAATTTTATTCCATCTCTTTCAAAAGTATGCTTGACAATATCAACTGTTTGCAAAATACAGTCATTAACCGAAATATCCAATTTAGAATAAGATTTATCAGAAGATCTAGCAAAACTTAATAAGTCAGACACTATCTTCTTACAAACTTCAGCCTGAGATTCAATTATAGATAATTCTTCAAATACATCCGGCTTATCTTTAAAGTCTTTTTTAAGCATTTGGGCATAGCCTAAGATTATATTAAGAGGAGTATTAATTTCATGTGCGATACCTGAAGCCAATTGGCCAAGTGAAGCCATTTTCTCTGAATAAATTAATTTTTCAGTCATCTTACGATAGCTAGTAATATCTTTCGCTATTCCTTCAAAACCTATTTTGCAACCACTAGATTTTTTAGTAGCATGGGCAGTAATAATGACATATTTTTCTTGGCCATCTTTGGCTATTAATTTAGTCTCAAAATCCTTAATAAATCCACTTTGACACGTAGTTCTAACATATTCTTGCCAATCTTTCTTTTCGGCAAAAAAGTTCACCATCGGCTGACCAATGAGTTCATTCTTATCATTAAATCCAAGTAAAGCTACTCCACTTGGATTAATATCTGAAATTCTTCCCTGTGAATCACAGAAAAAAATAGCTTCTCCAGAAGATTCAAATAATCGCCTAAATTTACTCTCAGAAACCAAAAGTTCTTGAGTTCTTTGACGAACCTTATCTTCTAATGTCTGGTGTAATTCTCTTAATTCCTGATTAATTCTTTCTAAATCTTCTTTAGCTTTTCTTAACTTTTCAGCATCTGATCTAACAAGTGCTATAACATGCTGAACACTAGGATAGACAAAAGAAAGAGCAGCTATAGTTACAAAACAGATCGAATTTAAACTTCCAGAAATTGGAGCTAACGATTTCCACCAATTAGCTACTCCAGCATAAATAAAAATAAAACGAAGCATATGACCAATGCTTCTAGAAATAGAAAAGGCAACAAAAGCGGTAGATAAACCGAAAAGATAAATAAAAAGAACACTTTTAGGATGTTCTTTCCTTAATCTTCTTGCATAACCCAAAGTAGCAAAAGAGAGCAAAAGCATCAAAAAAGAGCCCAAAAAATCTACGGAATATATAGGGTATAAAGGAAGAGAGTTCATAAGTCTCTTTTTGTATAATAAAAATGCCTTAAACTCTGCATTAGAAAAAACATAGCAGGAACACAAAGTAAATGGTCTAAATGAGTAATATAGAAGGCCCATTTCTTCCAGCTTAATGGGCCTAATAATACATGTTCAAAAGGATTAGCTGGCAAATAAAAAGCTTCCTCTGGCAATTCTCTTTTTAAAAAATGGGCAGCCATCGCGTCTAAATTCCACAACAAAAAAAAGAATAAAGACCAACGGAAATAACGCCATGGCTGAATTTTTCCTTCAGGATTCTGACGTAAAAAGTAAAGAAGAAATAGTATAGCTACCACAAAAATAACGTGAGCGAGCATATGAGAGTAAAAGCCTTCGGGAGGACCGTGAACCTGAACAGCAAAAACCGGTTCAATTATCCCTAGAAAGAATAGAAAAACCAAGAATAACAGCATAATTTTAATATAATCTAAGGCCTTAAAAGCAACAACAATAAAACCTTTGCATTAATCCGTGCATTTTTTCACGACAAAGCTTTCACAAAGCCTCCATAGTAGCGGCAGCTAAGTGGCCCAGCCGGGTCATTACGGGAAGGCCCGCAGGGCCGACAAAGTAATCACTGTCCCGAACGCGGGCGCAGGAGTCCTAGAAATCGCCACGGAGGCTGCTTCGCCTAAGATTAAGGTTTATTCTTCAATAATTCTCCCAGTTTGCGCCAGAGTCTTCCAAATTTTTCAAGATCACCCTGCTTTAAGGCCTCTTCAGCCTGAAGATAAATATCAAAAATAGGCTTTAAAGAAGGAAGTATTTCCTGGCGAATCTTTTGCATCTGAGCCGTAGCCTTAGGCTTCTTTTCAATCTCGCCGAATATGGCGTTTAAAGCCCCTTCAAGGGTAGGCGCCATCTTTATCTCGTTCTCATAGGCCACAATAACCCGTTTAAGCTCTGGAATCTGACCTGACTCCGCCTTCAAATATAGCGGCTGAACATAAAGTAAATTACCTTCAATGGGAATAATAAGAAGGGTTCCAAGGATTACCCTGCTACCGCGCTGATCCCACAGAGAAAGCTGGCGCGAAATCTCAGGGTCCTGGTTAATACGGCTCTCAATCTGCTGTGGCCCATAAACCAGTTTTTGTTTGGGGAAACGATAAACCAGCATCTGGCCATAATTTTCAGGATCACAGCGCACACACATCCAGGCCGCCAAATTGTGCTTTTTGGCCGGGTTAAAAGGTATCATTAAAATAAATTCCGCCTTATCCTCACCAGGAAGCTTCATTATGGTGTAATAAGGCTTCATATAACGGCGCTCATCACGAAGGCTCTTAGGTATTTCCCAAAGGTCTTCCTGGTTATAAAAAACCCGCGGATCTTCCATGTGATAGGCCCCAAAAAGCTTGGCCTGAAGCAAAAATAATTTATGGGGATACCTTATATGACGACGTAAGTCTTCTCTCAAATCGGTAATAGGCTTAAACATGCCCGGAAAAATCTTGGCATAAGTTCTAATTATCGGGTCGGTGGCATCTTTTAAGTAGAAAGAAATATTGCCGTTGTAGGCATCAACTACGGCCAACACAGAGTTTCTCACGTAATTGCCTACTCCCTTAACTCGACGAGAGTAAGGATAACGATTAGATACTGTATAGCCATCTACAAACCAGAAAAGCCTTCCGTCATTACCAATAACGAGATAAGGGTCAGCATCAAAGAAAATAAAAGGAGCCGCCTTACGAACCCGTTCAGCAACGGAACGATGGTAAAGAATTTTACTTTCTGAAGTAATGTCTCCAGACAAAAGAATCTTGCTTGAACCAAAACGAATAGCAAAAAGGAGCCTTCTGGGAAGTGAACCGATACTTACTCCCGTGGTTCCGTTATAAGTCGTGTAAACATTTTCTTCTCCAGCGGGATAATCAAATTCTCTCGCTTTAGTGCGCACAATCACATATTCGTTAGCAATTTCTCCAAAATAAATGGCAGGTTGTTTGACTTCTAAGTCACACTCTGAAACCGGCGGGATATCTTTAATCAACAGTTTAGGTAAACCTTCTTCGGTAACTTCATTGACAACACCTAAAGTCAAACCATAACCGTGAGTATAAACTAAATGTTCATTAATCCAGGAACGGCTTGGTAAATCTTCATAAGAAAGTTCGCGGGCGGATAACATCACCTGACGCAATTCATTATTAATTTTATAGCGGTCATTATCTACAGAAATAAATTTGTAATAAGTACGAATTTCTTGAATTTGGCTGAAAGTTTCAAGCAAAGGCTGATGGTCCCAAAGCCTTATATTTTTGATGGTATCTTGATTGCGGGCTAGAACTTCTTTGGTAAGAGGAGGCCCGAATTTAAATTCCTGTTCATCTACCTTGTCCAGGCCAAAGGCTTCTCTAGTAGCTTTTATTTCGTAAGCCAGGTATTTCTTTTCTCGCTCAAGCTCGTTTGGTTGAACGATGTATTTATGAACTACGCCAGGTAAAAACTTAAGCCCCACAAAATAAAGCCCGGCGTAAGCCAGGACCAGGCCAATCAAAATCTCTTTACGGGGGCGAAAAACAAAAATAGCCGCCAATACCGCTGAGACCAGAGAAACTATTACCAGGGCATTTAGCACGGGTAGCATTACCTTGGCCTCAGTAAAACCTGCCCCAAAGACCACTCCTCGTTCGTCAAAAAGTAAGTCCGCCCTGTCAAGCCATAGATCAAAGGCCAAGCGCAAAAAGAAAAGGGCAAGCATCAAGGCCAGATATCGCCTGAAAGGCGTGGTGAGAACTAGCTTACTGGTCTGGGAGCTTCTGATATGACCAAGCACCAGAAAAAGAAAAAAGCCGGTGCCAGCACATAAAACCCAGAGAACAAATCCAAAGTTGGCCAAATAGCGCAAAAAGGGGAGCTTAAATACATAAAAAGAGATATCCAGACCCAAAAGTGGGTCAGCTTTGGCGAAAGGAGTTGCCTTTACAAAAAGGATAGCCTCTTCCCAGAAAGGGGCCGCGGAAAGACCTAAAATAATGGCCAGAACCAAAGAAATTAGCTTTAAAAGCAGACGATATTTTTCGCCTACCCAAATCCGAAACCTGGGGTCAAAGAAATCGGCAAAGGCCCCGGTTTTAACCGCTGTTTTATGGACCAGATAGCCGTTTAAGTAAAAAAGAACGCCTGTTAAACCACCAATTACAAAAAAAAGCAAACTCTGGAGCCAGAACTTAAGAAAGAAGACCCGTTCAAAACCCAGATCATGATACCACAGGTAATCAGTGTAGTAATAAACAAAAGGCTTCCCTAAAACAATAAAAAGACCAAAGAGAGCAAATAGTAAAATTATAAGTTTGTTTAAAATGCGCATTAGCCTTCCTTAGCTAAATTTAATAAAGAGCCAGCTAGGATTATTTGCCTGTCTCTTTCGGTAAGGTCAATCTTTCCGTAAATAGTTCCTTTACCGAGAATTTCAATTTCAAGCCTATCTCTTCCCTCAGAAAGCACTTGTCTTACCTTTTTAAAGATTAGTTCATCTCCCTGGGATATTTTTTCGTAATCATCAGGATCAGCGAAAGTAACTGGAAGAATACCAAAATTTATAAGGTTGGCCTTATGAATTCTGGCAAAGCTTTTGGCCAGTTTAGCTCTAACCCCTAAGTATCTTGGGGCAAGCGCGGCGTGCTCACGTGAAGAACCCTGGCCGTAGTTCTCACCACCTACTACGGCTATCCATCTGCCCTGCTCTTTTAAGGCCAGGGCTTTTTTAGCAAATTCCGGATCAATATTTGAGAATACATATTCACTGATAGCGGGGAGATTGCTGCGCAGAGGAAGAATCTTGGCCCCTGCGGGCATAATGTGGTCGGTAGTAATATTGTCACCTACTTTTAACAACACCTGACAGCGCAACTCTTCAGGCATGGGTTCAAACTGAGGCAGAGGCACAATATTAGGGCCTCTTATGATTTCCACTTTGGCGGCCTGCTCTTCTGGAAGCGGAGGCAGAAGAAGGGCATCGTTTATGATAAAGCGCTCAGGAAGCCCAATTTCTGGATAAGCACCAAGTTTCCTCGGGTCAGTAAATTCACCGGTTAAGGCTGCAGCTACCGCCACTTCTGGGCTTACCAGATAAACCTGATCGTTTTTAGTACCCGAACGGCCGGGGAAATTGCGGGTAAAGGTGCGCAAAGAAATAGTACCTGTAGCCGGGGCTTGGCCCATGCCAATACAGCCAAGGCAACCGCTTTGATGAATTCTCGCTCCGGCATGAATTAAGTCCTGCAAGGCTCCCAGGACGTCTAGATTTTCAAGCACCTGAAGTGAGCCAGGATTAATCTCAAAAGAAACCGAAGGATGTACTTTTTTGCCTTTTAAGGCCTTGGCGACCACCAGTAAATCCCGCAAAGAAGAATTGGCACAGGAGCCCACAATGACCTGAGCCACAGGAAGGCCTTCAAGCTCGGTTACCGGCTTAACATTATCAGGTGAAGAAGGACAGGCGGCCAGTGGTTCAAGGGAAGATAAGTCAAGCTCAATAATTTCGTCGTATTTAGCCTCAGGGTCAGCTAAAAGCTCTTGCCATTCTTCGTCTCGCCCTTGAGCTTTAAGCCAGGCAAGGGTTATTTTGTCTGAAGGGAAAACAGAAGTAGTAGCACCCATTTCAGTGCCAAGGTTGGCGATAGTGGCCCTATCAGGCACTGAAAGAGAAGATAACCCCTCGCCAAAGTATTCAATAATTTTGCCAAGCCCTCCTTTAACCGTGAGCTTACGCAGCATCCAGAGGGCTACGTCTCTTGCCGAAACCCAGGGTGGAAGCTTACCAGTAAGATGAACCCCTATAATGCGGGGCATTATTAGGTGAAAGGGCTTTCCAGCCATGGCCATAGCCACATCAAGCCCACCAGCCCCTATAGCTAGCATGGCACAGCCACCGGCAGTAGGAGTATGGGAATCTGAACCAAGCAAGGTTTTGCCCGGCCTTGCAAAGCGCTCAAGATGAACCTGGTGGCAGATGCCGTTTCCAGGCCTGGAAAACCAGAGGCCGTACTTGGCGGCTATGCTTTGCAAAAAGCGGTGGTCATCGGCATTACGAAAATCAGTTTGCAAAAGATTATGATCCACGTAGGAAACAGAAAGTTCAGTCTTTACCCGGGGAATACCAATAGCCTCAAACTCAAGATAGGCCATGGTGCCGGTAGCGTCCTGGGTCAAAGTCTGGTCTATTTTTATGGCTATTGGTTCTCCTCTTTTCAGAGAACCAGAGACCAAGTGAGTTTCAATGAGTTTTTCCGCTACGGTGAGTCCCATAGGTGCCTCCTTTATACCGGAATAAGTCCAAAAGGTTCAGGATAAATTTCTTTGAGTTCAGCCAAAAGTTCTAAGGAAGCCTCTCTTAAAGGATGCTTTTCTTCGGCTAAAAAGCGGGTCAAAAAGGCCATGTATTGAATTAAAGGTTGATATAAAAACCCTTTAACCCCGTAAACAACCGGATAAAAAAGAGAAGAAACATCTTCAGGGAATTCTTGCAAAAGATTGAACAATTTTTCACTTAAAGCCTTAACCGGTGACTCTTCTTGAGTCAGGACATAAGTTTCAGGCATCTTTTCTAAAATTACAGGTTTTATGTCTAGCTCGTAAAGATAAGATAGATCTCTGAAAGCTACCTGAAAGGTAGAAAGGAAATAGGCGTGGCGCAGTTTTATAGATAAGTCTAAATTCTCAAATTCCTTTTTGGGCAACAAACTAAACTCAATGCCAAGTGGCTGCACCAGACCCCTTTTAGGCCACAGGTCTTCAAAAAGAGAGGGGAAAAAATTACAGAGGAAAATGAGCAGGGCCTTGGCCACTTTTTGTTCTTTAAGTTCCTGATAAAGGAGCCTCAAGTCTTTAATCGTTCCTGAAAGTAGATAGTGTTTCTTTTCGAGCTTGTCGATATTTACGCGGCAGGGCTGTTGCTCTAGAAATTTAAAAAACGGACTTTCACTATCAAGCCGCACTTCAAGGACAAGGCTGGCCAAAGAAAGTAACATTTCATTTTCTCGCAGCTCTTGTAAATCCCCTGAAACACCTAAAGAAGAGGCCAGTTCCTGCAAAAAAGAGACTGGTTCATTAAACTCTGGTTGCACACTTTTTTTAAGGTATGGTTTTGCTATCTCCATAGCTCGCTAACTTAGCATTTTTTGCTCCACTTGGCGAGCTTGGGACAGGCGAAATTTTAAAGTCAAAACCCAACACTTCCGATAAAAGGGACAGGCGAAAATTTTTGCAGGAGGTTTGAATATGCCAAGAATCCCTCGCTTACTTACCAACCATCCAAAAGCGGCTTATCATGTCATCTCGCGTACAGCCTTACCAGGTCATGACGTCCTTGGTAACGAAGAAAAAGACCACCTGCTCAATCTTATTCGCTGGCTCTCGCAAGTCTATTTCGTTGAAGTTTATGGCTTTGCCATCATGGGGAACCACTTCCACCTACTCTGCCGTATGCTCCCTGAAAACCAGTTTTCCGACGAAGAAGTAATCCGCCGCATCAAGCTTTACTACCGCGACAAACGTAAGGTCTTCATCTACGAAGAATTAATCGCTAGATGGCGAACTAGGTTAGCCAGCCTTTCCCGTTATATACAAGACATCAAGCAGCGCTTCTCTCGCTGGTTTAACAAACGCGTTGACCGCAAAGGTTATTTCTGGGCGGACAGATTCAAATCCGTAATCATCGAAACCGGTGAAGCTCTACTCAACTGCCTAGCCTACATTGAATTGAACCCAGTGCGGGCGGGAATAGTAGAAAAGCCAGAAGACTATCGCTGGTGTTCGCTGGGATACCGGGCAAGAAGAGGGACAGGCGAAAATTTTCTATCGCTAGATCTAGGTCTCCCCTCCTATGCTGGCAAGTCCGATCAAGAAAAATTCAAACTTTATCGGGAATTTGTTCACGGCAAAGGCGGAATCGGTGAATCAGAAAAATTTGATAATCCTCAAAAATTCAGATATAGAATGAAATATTTTAGTGAAAGTATTGCTATTGGAACTCAACAGTTTATAACGGAAGTCTCAAACAAATTCCAACAATTCCTGCGATTTAAACACAAACGAAGAAAAAACATAAACTTAACTGGTTCTTTACTTGTCAATTTAAAATAGACTTTTTTGCTAAACTAACTTCATAAGACCTTTACAAAATAGCTTCGCTCATACAGGCTCACTATAACTAATATGGTAAATGGCAGGGCGCGTCTGGTTACTCGCAGTGAGAGTTTTAGTATAGTCACGTGAGACTGCCCAGCAGCCAAAACAACTCTCTCGAGCAAAAGTTTCGCCGTGGGATTAATCTATGCTTTTTGAATTTTGCAGAAGTCTCCTTTAGAATAATTTTGATGAAACTAAACAAACTTTTAGCTCAAAAACGCTATCACTCGCTAAATGCCTTTTTGCGCAAGCACTTTGGCGAAAGGGTGCAGAAAGTAACCATAGACGCCGGCCTTACCTGCCCTAATAGAGACGGCACTATCTCTTCTGGCGGTTGCATTTATTGTAACGCCCTTGGCTCAGGCACCGGGGAAGCCCAAAAAGGAATCAGCGTTAAAAAACAAATGCTTAACGGCATGGAGCGTCTGGCCAAACGTTACAAAGTAAAAAAATTCATCGCCTATTTTCAGGCCTTTTCCAATACTTACGCCCCGGTTGAGAAGCTTAAAAAACTTTACGACGAATCTCTGGTTGACGAACGCGTCGTAGGTTTAGCCATAGGCACCAGGCCTGACTGCGTTAACAAAGAAGTCGTAGAACTCCTCACTTCTTACAAAAATAAGGGGCTTATGGTCTGGCTTGAAATGGGGCTTCAGAGCGCCCATGACCAAACTTTGGCCTTTATAAACCGCGGTCACACTTACGAAGATTTCGTCAAGGCCCTGGAATTAGCTAAAAGAAAAAGCCTTCTGGTGTGCACCCATGTGATATTTGGCCTACCAGGGGAAACTCCTACCCAGATGCTTGAAACCATAGAAAAATTGGCCAGCCTTCCTATAGACGGCCTTAAGTTTCACGAGCTTTACGTTGTTAGTGGTACCATGATGGAAAAACTCTACCGCGAAGGCCAATACAAGCCGCTGGCCCAAAATGAATATGTTGACCTAGTCTGTGAGGCCTTGGCCATGCTTCCGTGGCGGGTAGTCATTCAGCGCCTCACCGGAGACCCCCGTCCTGACGAACTAGTAGCCCCAGGCTGGGCCCGCGAAAAAACTAAAACCCTGCGCTTAATAGAAGAAACCCTTCTTAACCGCGACCTCTGGCAGGGCAAATACCTAGGCGAACCAGACCCAATTAATACCAGCGTTCTAAGCTAAAACTTCATCAAGAGTTTTATTAATTTCCTCTTCAATTTTTCCTTTGAAAAGCTTGGCCGTCCAGCTAAGTTTAGCTTCAAGAATGATCTCCTCTGGTTCAATGCGAAGCTCACCTTTTACTGGGCCGTCTAACCTAGCCTTTAACCCTTCCCATTTAACTTTGACTCCGTATTTTTCAGCCTTTGGACCAAAATTTTTTTCAAAAATTTCTTTTAATTTTTCAGGGTCCTGAGAGTGAGACCTTTTTATCTTTAAATCCGCCATGGAAAACCCCTTAATTATTTTTGCCTGTCCCTAAAATATGCTTCTTCGTAAACTTTTGAAGAGCCAACTGAATTTGTAACGGAATTGTCAAAAAGCCTAAACTTTTCTTTCAAAAATTCCTTCTACAGTTTTAGCCAAATGGAAAACAAAATGAAAGCAATAAAATGTCCATTTTGTGGCTCTCAGGCTTATAATCGCTATGGAAAAACCAAAGACGGATTACAGCGCTATCGCTGCCTGGTATGCAACAAACAGTTTACCGAAAAATCGAAACCTAATTCTATTAAAAGACCATCTTGTCCTCAATGCGGACAAAAAATGTATGTTTATATGAAAACACAAAAGTTTATACGTTGGCGTTGCTCCAGATATCCTGAGTGTTCCACCTATTTAAAAATAGCTTTGGAGGAGGAAAATAATGTCGTATTACCTGCACAAAGTGAAGGGGCGTATTCGTCTCCGAACACCAATAATTAAAAACAACGAAGCCGCGGCTGAGTTAATAAAAGATTTTATAATGCACCTTGGAGGGGTTACTTCGGTCAACACCAACACTCTTACGGGCAGTATTGTAATAAATTACAATCCAGCAGTGATTGATGCTGAAGAGATAGTTCAGGCCCTTGAAAAAGAAGGCTATTTTAACAGTCGTTTAGCCGTTGGTTGCGAAACAATATTACAAAAACACGTAGAAAAAATAGGTAAACAGGCCGGTAGGGCTATATTTGGTTTAGTATCAGATCAAGTTTTAAGAGGAACTGGGCTTTCTTTTCTAAGTTTAATTATATAGAAACTGCCCGCCTTCCCTGCTTCACCTCCCTTGGTTAGGCCTCCTCTTTGAGGAGGTCTTTTTTATCTGTTCTCTCCCAGGGAGCAGCAAGGTCCATACGACCCATGTGCCCAAAAGCCGCAAGTTTTTGGTAAAAACCGCCCTTGAACTGAGAAGGTAGCTTACGAAGAGCAAATTGCTTTTGAATAGCTGCTGGCCGAAAGTCAAAATGCTTTTTAACGAGCTCTTCTATTCTTTCATCTGGAATAATTCCCGTTCCAAAAGTATTCACAGTTATACTTACCGGACGTGAACGGCCGATGGCATAACTAAGATGCACTTCACACTCTTTGGCAAGCCCTGCCGCTACCACATTTTTGGCCGCATATCGCGCCGCGTAGGCCCCTACCCTATCTATACGCGTAGGGTCTTTACCACTTAAAGCGGCTCCACTGTGACGAGCGTATTCACCGTAAGTGTCAACGGCATTTTTACGTCCGGTTAATCCAGAATGAAGCATAGGACCACAACCCTGTGGGTCATAGATAATACGAATATCAACAAAGGTTTTGTCATCAGGCCTTATTTCTTCTCCCTGAAAGGCCGGTTTTATCACCTGTTCGTAAATCTCGGCCTTCACTTTTTGTTCGTTCATTTTTTCCGCTATACAAGCTAGAATCATTAAAGACGATATAGCGTATGGACGCCCATCGCGAAATTCTACTCCTACCTGAGTTTTACCGTCTGGCGAAAGATAAGGTAATAAGCTGGAAAGTCTAACGGTGGTCAAGCGTCTGGCTAATTTGTGGGCCAAAACAATGGGAAGAGGCATGAGAGAAGGCGTGTGGTCACAAGCGTAACCAAAAACATTAGCCTGGTTACGGACTTTGATACGTTCTATCTTTTCGTCGTCAAGCTCTTCATCAGGCACACGTCTTTCTTCGTCAAGGGGCTGCTCATTTATACTGGTGAGAATAGTACAGTTCCGGGCACTAAAATTTGGCGAGCGATAGCCAACCTCATTTATCACCCAGCGGGCGATGTAAGGCACATCTATTAAAGCTACAGAGGAAAATCTCACCGCCAGAAATAAAAGCCCTTGAGACACTGCACACTCAGCAATTACCGAGGCCAGAGGATCTTGCTGTAAAAAGCGGTCAACAATGGCGTCACTTATCTGGTCACAAAGCTTGTCTGGATGGCCATCTGTTACGGAAGAGGAAGTAAAAATAAAGTTTTTTCTCATAAATGCCCCTCTCGGATAACTTTTTTTAAAAAGGCGTTAAAAAACAAAGAACCAAACGAAGTGGCCGCCACTAGCACTGTATCAATTAGCCCTAGAGGGCTTAACCCTAAAACTTTTCTAATCGGAGGCAAGAAAAATAAACTATGCGCCGCTGCAGTTCCCCACATACACTTGGCCAAGTGTGGATTTTTCGGAAGAGCTGAATTTTCAAGAAAAGTAAGCTTTTCGCTGCGACAGTTCAAAGTGTGTAATAACTGAGAGGCGGTAAGAGAAAGGAAAGAAAGGGTACTGGCCTTAGGACCGCGTCCATATCTCACCAGGCCATAAACATACGGGAAAAGAGAGGCTCCCGATATAACCGATGCCTGCAAAGAAAGCCTTTTAAAGTCGTTAGTATCCATGATGGGTTTTTGGGGATCCCTGGGAGGCTCCTTCATAATGCCAGGCTCAGCCGGCTCAAGGGAAAGCGCAAGCCCAGGGAAAACATCTGTTACCAGGTTAATCCAGAGGAGCTGCATCTGATTCAAAGGTTGGCCAAGGCCAGCTAGATTGGCTGAAACTGAAACCATTATCTCACTAATGTTGGTAGAAAGCAAAAATTCAAGGGACTTGCGAATGTTTTTGTAAATGATACGGCCTTTTTCCACCGCCAGCACCATGGTGCCAAGTTGATCGTCTTCGATAATTATGTCTGCTACTTCTTTGGCCACATCAGTGCCACTTCCGGTAGTAACCCCTATGTCTGCCGCTTTAAGCGCCGGAATGTCGTTAATACCATCGCCTGTCATGGCTACCTTAAGGCCTAAGTCCTGAAAGGCTTGGACAATACGTAGCTTGTCAGCCGGGCTCACCCTTGAAAAAACAGATACCCTTTTCAAGAGCCCTTTAAAGGCCTCGGGGTTTAAATGCGAAAAGTCAGAAGAATCGAGAATAACAAGTTCGTCTTGACCACTTATGTTTATGGCCTTGCCGATAGCATAAGCCGTGGGAGCCTGATCTCCAGTTATCATTACGGTGCGGATACCCGCTTGGTGTAAAAGTGAAATAAGATCTTTAATACCTGGACGAATTGGATCTTCCATACCTACGAAGCCAAGCCACACGAAGTTTTCACACCAGGGAGCCTCGCCTTTTAGGTCAAGGTCTATTTCGGGGTCATCAGAAATACCAAAGGCCACTCCAAGTACCCTTAAACCCCGCACGGCTAGCTGGTCATTTAAATTGGTAAGTTCAATACGTTCCTCTTCATCAAGAGGATAAAGACGGCCACCTTTTAAAACCTGCCCACAAAGCCCAAGTACTTGCGTTGGCATTCCTTTTATAGCGTAAAGGAACTTACCTGAAGGCAGGGAATGAACCGTCACCATGTAAAGACGGTTTTCCGCCCGATGCACAATACGCACCCTGGGAAAGGCCTTTCGTAAGGCTTCAATATCAAGACCGGCTTTAAAGGCTATTTCAAGAAGAGCCGTCTCGGTAGGCGTACCCCTAAAGGAAAGCTTTTCGCCGTTTTTTACCACTTCGCTTTCATTACAGAGTACACATACCGCCAACAAAGACAAAAGCTCGTCCTGGGCCTCTTCAAAAAGAATTTGCGGGGCTGGCGAAAAATTCAAATACCTGTTTTCTAAATCTTTTGGTTTATAAGACTTACCACAGCTAACTTCAGTTACCGTCATACGGTTTTCGGTAATGGTGCCGGTTTTATCAAGGCACATCACCTGAACCGAACCAAGGGCCTCTATGGCCGAGAGGCGCCTTACCACTATGTTTTCTTTTTTCATTTCACGCACACCAAGGGCAAGGGTGGTCGTAGCGACTGTAGAGAGCCCCTCAGGCACTGCCGCCACGGCCAAAGATAAAGCCGTATTAAGCATTTCAAGAAAGCCAAAACCCCTCATAACTCCCAGTACAAAAACCGCTCCGCAAAGGGCCCCTGAAAGCACCACCAGCTTGGTGCCCATTTCATCAAGTTGTTTTTCTATGGAAGTCTCAGGAGGCCTTGCTTCTGCCAGTGAAAGCTGAATGCGTCCGATCTCTGTATCCTTACCGGTGGCTACGGCTACGGCCTTGCCATGCCCCCCAAGCACCAGCGTACCCATAAAACACATGTTGACCCGGTCAGCGAGAGGATAGGTTTCATTGGGAGGAAGGGGTTTTTCCGTCTTGACCACTGGTAGGCTCTCACCGGTTAGAGCCGATTCGTCAATGCTTAACCTTTCCGCCTCTATAATGCGTCCATCAGCGGGAACATAGTCCCCCGGGCGTAAAAGAAAAATGTCTCCTGGAACAATGGTTTCAGCCGGAACGCGATGAACTTTGCCTTCTCGTATAACCAGGGCTTCAGGATGAAGAAGTTTTTTAAGCGAACTTATAGTTCTTTCTGCTTCGGCTTCGGTTTTGTAGCCTATGTAGGCGTTTAAACCTACCACACACAAAATGGCCACCGCGTCAATAATCCCTCCGGTAAAAAGGGAAATTCCAGCCGCCACGCCCAAAATAGCTACTGGTACACTTTTTATTTGCTCAAAAAAAATCTCCCAGCCGGTTCTGGGGGTTATCTCAGGAAGAATATTTGGGCCGTATTTTTGTAAAAGTTTTTCGTAAGTTTTACGGGCAAGCCCTTTTTCTTTATCAGTACCAAGGAGCTTTAAAACTTCTTCAACCGGCATAGTATGCCACGGGGGGCCGTCTTCTTTTAAAGATGCAACTACCGGCTTAGCTTCACTTTTTAGTTTTTTCACCTCAGAAGGACTTGGCAGTTTTTCAAGGTAGGATTTAAGTTCAGCCTCTATCTTTTCAATTGGTATATCAGGTTTGAAAACAAGCAAAATAGTAGCCGTTAAAGGATTAACCTTAACTTTTTTTATGTGACCGTTCCTGGAAAGGACTCCTTCAAGATAATCCTTTAAGTGAAACGCCCGATAAAGCACAGGGGCCCTAAAACGCACGCGGCCCCTGAGCTCATGAATCTTTTGAAGTTCTAGTGAGGCCATTGGCAATAACTAAGACTTTTTATTGCCTTTAGACTTAGTTTCTTTCTTCGTTTCTTTAGTTTCGGTATTCTCTGACTTAGGAGTCGAAGCCTTAACTTCAATAATTTCTGGTTCTTTTTCTTGAGTTGACTTGGCCCCTTTTGGCAAAGCAGTGCTTAACACTTCTTTAGTGCTACCTACTACTCCGACAAGTACTTCTTTAACAGAAGTGGTAGCTGTTTTGCTGATTTCACTGGCACCTTCTACTGCTCCAGTTACCGCTGCTTTAGCCACTTCCTCAACATTTCCACCTATTTCGCGGGTAGCTTCAATTATTCCTTCTACAGTACGACGAGCTACTTCGGCTACATCCGCTCCCACAGCAGCGGCATTTTTTACGGCATCTCTGGCAATTTCAGAAGCGGCTTTAACAACATCGCCACCTACTTCGTGGACACCCAGGATCAATCCTTTTGCCACACTTTTAACACTCATTATAGCCCCAGTGCCAACTTCTTCGGTGGCCTGGATAGCCCCTTTCATGGTATCTGCAATAACATTTATTCCCTCTTTGGTGACATCTCCTGCGGCTCTCAAAACATCGATTATAGTGTTGCGGGTAAGAGTAATAATTTCGGCTTCAATCTCTTGTAAGCCTTTAAGGCTACTAACAATTCCATCTTTTACGGCTCGACCTGCAGTTCCAAGAAGAGAAAAAGGGTTTGGAATATTTAAACCCGTAGAGGACTGAGACGCTTCCAGTATTTCTTTTTTTTCTTCAGCCATAACTTACCTCCTTATTATTTTTTAAAAAAATGAAGGGAGTACCAAAAAGCCGTATACCAAGAGGGAAGATTCGTTCTCCCCCTTAAAAGCTGATAAAGGCCTACCGCTACACAAGCAAGTCCAACTGATGTTCCTAAATCTAAACGATAATGGGAACTTTCTTTTATAGCTTCGTCTGCTTTCTTGAAGACGGTTTGTAACTGTGACTTCACCGCCACTTCTTCGGCCTTTTTTATGTCCAAAACATCGAGCTCACGAAGTTTATTCCAAAAAACTTGAGGGCTTCCTTCGTATTCCAAAAGGATACTTCCGGTTTGGGGATTACCTGATACCTTTTTAACGTTTTCAAGACTATCAATGGTTGAAATAATATGATCTAATTCTTTTGGGCGATTTTTAAGAGCTGGGGCTTTAAGCCTGACCCGTCCTTTAAGACTATGAACAACAAAGGCCTCAGGCTTACTCGGCATCCTTTTTTCCTCCGCTTTGAGACGCAATTTCTTCTTCTAGCTCAGCTTTTGTTTCTGCCCATAAGTCTTCTAAAGTCTCAGTCAGTTCTGCCAAAGTTTCTCTACCTTTTTCATAGGCAATAATAGAACCTTTCATCATACCTTTAATAATAGGTTTGGCAGCTTGACCAAAAACAGGTAGTAATTTGGGTAATACATAAGCTAGTCCTAAACCTACTGATAAACCAGTAACTACTTCTTTTTTTATAATGTCTTCAGGCTCAATCCCCATAAGCACCTCCTTAAAGTTGAAAATAAGAAATAAAAAAGAAATCTCAAGAGGGATCGACCATTACTTTCCTATATCACAAATTCATAAATGTAAATTTTAGTTTAAAAAACAGTAAAACATTTGACATAAAATTGTAATTAGATGTTAGCAAAATTTGCACACTTATACAGTGACAAAAGAAAGAATAGAAGCATATTAATAAAAAATGAAAAAAATAATAATAGAATTACATGATGTTAGCCCTTTTTATAAAAATGAATTTTTTGAAGCTTTAAAATTAATATTTGAAGAGGAAATAAATAAATATTGTATTCTATTAATTCCAAACTATAAAAACAAATACAACATAGAACAACACGTAAAATTCACAAATCTTATTAAAGCATGTAAACAAGAAATAATTTTACATGGATACGAACATACAGGAGAAAATTCACTAAAATATTTTTGGGCAACAAATGGAGAAGGAGAATTCAACAAACTAAACAAAAAAGAAACATTTAAGCGAATAATAGAAGGGAAGAAAATATTTAAAAAATTAGAATTAAAAACCTCATATTTTGTACCACCAGCATGGATATCAAACAAGTTCTTAGAAAGTGCCCTAATAAAACACGATTTCAAAGGTATAAGCTATAGAGAAAAAATTAATTTTTTTTCAAAGAAAAAAATTTTTACTCCAACAATTACATTTAGTAACCGCTATCTATTATCCGAAATTAGTAAATGGTCATCAGAAATATTATTTCAACTATTTTCTAAGTTCCCAACTATAAGATTTGCGATTCATATGAGAGATTTTCATGATAACGAAAAAGTTAAACTATGGAAAAAACTAATAAAAAAAGCTAAAAACAGGAGGACTCTTAATTATGAAGAACTTTATGGCGAAAGCTGATCTACATGTACACTCAAAAGCATCTAACAGTCCCGCTGGATGGTTATCAAGTATATTTAACTGTCCAGAAAGCTATACAGAACCTAAAGAATTATACAAAAGATTAAAAGAAAGAGGAATGACATTTATTACTATCACTGATCATAACACTATTAATGGTGTATTAGAAATTGCAGACAAACCAGAAGTATTTATTGGCTGCGAGTACACAGTTAAATTTCCAGAAGAAAAATACGACATACATGTACTATGTTATGGAATTGATGAAAATGAGCACAAAATACTAAACGAATTAAGAGAAAATGTATATGATTTTATAGATTACATAAAAGAAAAAAATATTGCTCATACCTTAGCACATCCACTATATCCGGTAAACCGAAAACCATTAAGTATTTCTATAGTAGAAAAGTTTATCTTACTATTTGATAATTGGGAAATAATCAATGGAACTCGAAGTCAAAAAACACAAACTATTGAAAAATCGATAATAGCAAAATATCAAGGTTTTGAAAAAATTAGAAGATTAGAAGAAAAATATAATATTCGCTCTAGAAGAACGAGAGCAGAAATTACTTTTACTGGAGGATCAGATGATCATGGAGGAATGGATGCAGGTAGAACCTGGACCGAAGCAAAAGCTAAGACAATAGAAGATTTTTTGGAAGCAATCAATAAAGGTGAAACAATGGCCAAAACAGAAAAACTAGGCGAAGAAAGATTAATAAATACCGTTTTAAGAATAACCTACAAATATTTTGAAGAAAAGAACAAAGTACCAAAAGAAATAAAAGAAGTCGGAGATCATATCTTTTTATTTAAAGAAAATAATTTTGTAGATTATTTAATAAAAAATTTTACAAATATTAACGGCAATAGAGAATTACTACTAAAAGAAATCCTTAAAAGAGCTCCATTTTGGACTTTTGAAAAAACAAAAAAAGAGTTTAATTGTCAAAACTTAGGAGAGCTTTTATTAGCGACACTATCTCAGCTATTACCAATAATAATATTATATCTACAAAAAGAAGAAGAAAACCACACAAAAAATATTGCCAAAAAATTAAAGATAGATATAAAAGAACACAATAGACTTGCATATATAACAGATACATATTACGAAATAAATGGAGTATCTAGAACAGCACAAATAATAAAAAACTTAAAAATAAAACACAATTTACCAATAGATATTATTACAATGAGCCACAGTTCATTAAATGATGAAGAATGCATTAATTTAAATACCTATATAGATTTGCCTACTCCATTTTATAACGAATTTCGCTTAAGAATTCCCTCAATAATAGACATTTTTGACTTAATAAAAGAGAGAGAATATTCTCACATTCATATAGCAACTCCAGCACCTCTGGGGATATTATTTTTCTTAGCAGGGAAAATATTCAAGTTACCAATAAGCTTCACATTTCATACTGACGTTCCACAATACATACTAAAATACACAGAAAATCCCAAAAACTATGAATTAAGCTGGCAATTATTATCATGGTTTTGTAACCAATGCGACAAAATTTTAGTTCCATCAAAAGTATACGCTGAAAAATTAATATTTCATGGAGTAGAAAGCCACAAAGTCAGAACATTTATTAGAGGAGTTGATACTAATCTATTTAATCCAAATAAAAAAGAAAAAGATTTTTGGAAAAAAGAACTAAACATAGAAATAGAGAACAAAACAAAAATACTTTATGTTGGACGAATATCCAAAGAAAAAAATCTAGATACATTTATAAAAATAGCCAAATCACTACCGGATCAAATATTTATTATAGTAGGAGATGGTCCATATAAAAATCATATAGAAAAAATTAAACCAAAGAATGTATTTATTACCGGATATTTAAAAGGCGAAAAACTAGCTAAAGCTTATAGTAATTCAGATATATTTCTATTCCCCTCAGAAACAGAAACATATGGACTAGTAGTTTTAGAAGCTATGGCTAGTGGACTTCCAGTCATTGTTAGCAACAAAGGAGCGGCCCATGAACATATTAGACACGGGGAAAATGGATTCATTGCACAAAAAGAAGATGACTATCTTAAATATATAGCTTTACTACTAACTAACGATAAAATAAAAGACAATCTATCAAAAAAGGCTTATTATACTGCTCAAAATTTAAACCTGGAAGAAACATATTTACATTATATAAACGAAATATTCTTTAATAGGGAGAAAAAGAATGAAAATATTAGATATCACCATATACTATCACAAAAAAAGTGGAGGTATAAAGAAATATATAGATAAAAAGGTAGAAATTTTAGAAAAATATAGAGATATAAAACATATAGTTATTATTCCTGGAAAAGGAAACAAAAAATATATAAAAAGCAAATCAACTATTTATGAAATAAATTCTATACCAATACCTGGAACAGGAGGATATAGATTTTTTAAAAGTATAAAAACAGTAAACAAGATTATTGAAAATGAAAATCCAGATATAATTGAATTTGGAGGATGCTACACACTTATTCCTTTAATTCAAAATAAAAATCAAATTTGCTCAATATTTTATCATTCAGACTTAATAAATGATACAAATCTATTTCCAGCTCCTAAACACCTAAAAGAGCTATTTTTGGGATATATAATAGAAAATGTTCTTAAAAAAAGTGATATTATCATCACGCCTTCACAAAAATATAGAAAAATCCTTGAAGATATGGGGATTCAAAATGTTAAAACTATTGAATTAGGTATTGACACCAATATTTTTAAACCCATGAAAAAAACAACAAATTTCTGGGAAAAATTTGGGATAAATAATAACAAAATTAAATTATTATATGTTGGAAGAATTGCTATTGATAAAAATATAAAACTACTTATAAAGACACTAAAAAATCTGGATGAAGAAAAGTTCCATTTGATAATAGTAGGATCAGGGCCATTAAGCTCTTGGCTCAAAATAAAAGCTAATAAGACAAAGAATTTAACATATATTGGACATATAGAAGATGAAATCCTCCTAGCACAAATATATAATAATGCTGATATTTTTGTAAGTGCATCTCACTACGAAACATTTGCTTTAACATTTTTAGAAGCCCAAAGTTGCGGACTACCACTAGTTGCATTTGACTTGGGACTACAAACACAATTTAAAAAGGATTTTCTAGTTAAAGAAATAAGCAGCACAGCTCTCGCTGAAGCAATAATCAAGGCTAGCAATTGTATTTCGAAAGAATTAAGCATTGAATTACATCAAAAAACAAAAGAACTTTTTTCATGGGAAAAAACTTTTAATAAATTAATAGATTTGTACGACGAATTATTAATATCAAAAAGTTCTGGCCAGACTATAAAAATTATATAAACAAGTTTTTTTGGTTTTTAACTAAAAAAATTTTTTAAGCAAATTTGTATAGTGTTCTGCTCTATTAATATAAGGAAAATGTCCAGCTGATGAAAAAGTATATATTTGGGCTGAAGAATATATACTTTTAAGTCTCTCCCTCAAAATTTCCTCAACTAAAGGATCATTATCAGATTCTATAATCTGAATAGGAATTTTTAATGTTTTGATATCAGATAGTTCAAAATTTTCCATAATAACTTTAACTCTTGAAATAATTTGTTTTTTATTAATTCTTTTTAATAAGAACTCTAATAAGTAGTTTAAAGTAACATCACAATATTGAGAAGCCGGGTAAATTTTTTTAACAATATTTCTTTTCAAAAGTTTTATAATCAAGCTTTGAGGTAAAAAAGGAAGCACTTTTAATAAAATTAAAATTTTTCTACGAAGCAAGTCATTAGGAGGAAAAGTATTTCCGAGAACAACACAAGAAATTATTTCTGGATATTTAAGCATTAAATACTGAGCTAAATAGCCTCCCATAGAAGTACCAACTATTTTAACTCGACTAACTTTTTCTGACTGAAGTATTGCCAAAATTCCTTGGCTAAGTCCTTCAAGGGTATCTACAGTAGGATAAGTAAGGCTTATAATTTTATATTGATCAAGCAAAGCAGTTATTTGTTGCCACCAAACATCATAGGCTCCCATCATCCCGTGTAAGAAAAGAACAGTCTCTCTTCCATTTCCTAAGACTAGATATTCCCATTTCGTTTGGTTTATAGACAGTCTTTTCAAAGGATATTTGAGACGAAAATTTACTAAAGATTGAGAAATCATAAATAAAAATCAATTTTTATTTAAAATTCGATATAATTTCAATAAATCATCTCTTATTTCAATCAATATCTTTTTAAAATCATAAGAAGATTCTTGCTGAAATGTAGAAAGTTTCTTTTTAGCCCCGGCGATTGTATAGCCTTCTTCGTAAAGCAAAGTTTTAATTTTTTTGAAGACTTCTATCTGCTCAGAAGGATAAAGACGACGGCCGGATAAACGTAGGGGCTTAATGTAGCGTTTGAATTCTTTTTCCCAGAAGCGTAAGACATGTGGTTCAAGTTCTAATAGCTTAGCTACCTCACCAATAGTATAATAACGTTTACTTTTGTTAGTTTTTTCATTCTTCATTTATAAAATTTTTGAGGGTATTACTGGGATGAAAAATCACGGTCTTTTTACCCTCAATAATTATAGGTGATCCATCTTTAGGATTCACCCCTTTGCGAGTAGGCCGTCTATACGGTGTAAAAAAACCAAATCTTACAATTTTTACTTTTTCTCCACGTTCAAGAGCCAGTTTCATCTGTTCAAAGATATTGTCCACCACCTGCTTCATACTGCGTACGGAAAACCCCAAGTTTTCGTGAAGATATAAAGCCAAATCTTTCTTGGTAACGGTCATCTCAAACTCGCTTCAAATTTCTTTAAAATTTCCTGAGTTATTTTCTCCTGAATTTCGTTTACTTCTTCGTCGGTAAGGGTACGCTCAGGAGCGCGATAAATAAACCTAAGAGTAAGACTCTTTTTGCCCTCAGGAATACCTTTGCCTTTGTAAACATCTATGACGAAGACCTTTTCAAGATAAGGAAGCTCCATATCACCCACAAAGGTAAGTATCTCAGAAGCTTGAACCTCATCAGACAAGAGCAAAGCCAGGTCCCTACTCGTAGCGGGAAACTTAGGCAAAGGAACAAATTTCTTCTTAAAGGAGACAATTTCTACAAGTTTTTCAAAGTCAAGCTCAAAGACAAAAACTTCTTGAGAGATGTCTAATTTCTCAAGGAGACTCGGACGAAGGGCCCCTAAATAGCCAATATTTTCTCCTGCAAGTTTAACGGTCAAACTAAGGGCTGGTAAAAGGTGAGGCTCTTGAGCCCCTGGCTCAAACAATATACCCCTTACTCCTAATTCTTTGAAAAAACTTTCAAGAATTCCTTTCACGTCAAAAATATCAAACTTCCGCTCGGAACGGAAACAGGAAAGAGATAAAGCCTCACCGGTTAAAAGCCCTGCCAGGAGATGTTTTTCGTCTGGTAGCGTAGATCCTTCTTTCGGGAAAAATACCCGGCCGATCTCAAAAACCTTTACCGTGGGATGCTCTCTAAAAATATTTACCTGGGCCGTTTGCAAAAGGCCCGGGATCAAAGTTGTCCGCATAACGGACTGCTCTTCAGAAAGAGGATTGGCTAAATTTAAGGGGTTAGCCCGCGGGTCCTCAGGAGCAAAACCCAAAAGCTCTAAAAGCTTTGGCGAAATAAAGCTGTAGTTAATGACCTCGTAAAGGCCAAGGGCCGTCATAAGAGACCTGGCCTTACCCAATACTTTTTCGAACTTGGTAGGTGGCTTTCCGGCAATTTCCGCCTTGGGAA